>DAIRTT010000010.1:0-27073 GCA_036803745.1 Solirubrobacteraceae bacterium
TGGGGACAGGTCCCCAGAACCTGCTGTCGTCGGATTCGCCACGATTGTCGCCCATCATGAACCAGTGATCGGCCGGAACCTTGATCGGCTTGGGGAAGTTGCACTCCGGTACCGAATCGCACGCGCGAATGTAGGAGTCCTTCTCGCGCACGAACCCGCTGGTGCCTGCGGCGCGGCGGAACGCGTGTCCTTCGGCGACGTAGATTTCATCGCCGGGGCCGGCGACGATCCGCTTGATGAAGTTGACGCCCGACTGCTTGGGCACGGGTTGTGAGCACATCGTCGAGCCCGGGGTGACCCTGTGCGGGAGCGGACCGCATGCTCCCTGTTCGGCACCTTCGGGCGGGTGGAAGACGACGATCTCTCCCACGTGGGGGCCGTTGATGTGCATCCCGATCCGGTTGACCAGGACGCGTTGGCCGATCGCAAGCGTCGGCTCCATCGAGCCGCTCGGGATTCGGTAGGGCTTGACGAGCCAGGCCTGGACCCCGAACGCCAGGCCGACGGCGACGGCGACGATCACCAGGAACTCGACCACTCGGCCGGTCGGCGACTTGATCTTCTCCTCGCCGGGCTCGGCCGCGGTGCTCATGCTCAAACCCTTCCACATCCGGAGCCTCCGGGGCGAAGCTTCCCAGGCTCGGATCTCAACAGCAGCGGGGCGCCGCCCCGCCCGCGGTCGAGACCCCTACAGGATCCCTACGCGATCGGGCGGCCAGTAGGTCGCGACGGCCCCGCCGATGATCCAGCCGGTGGGGACAGGCCCCCAGAACCTGCTGTCGTCGGAGTCGCCGCGATTGTCTCCCATCATGAACCAGTGACCGGCCGGAATCTTGATCGGCTTGCGCAGATTGCAGGCCGGCGAGGATCCACACGCCTGGATGTAGCCGTCCTTCTCGCGCACCCCGTTGCGAATCACGTGCCCTTCGACGATCGCGATCGTGTCGCCCGGGCCGGCGACGATCCGCTTGATGAAGTTGACGTTCGCCTTGCGCGGAACCGGCGCCGAGCAGGCTTCGCCGCTGTGCACGGCCACGCCGCACTGCTGCTGTTCGGCGCCTTGAGGCGGATGGAAGACGGCGATCTCTCCGACGTGCGGGTCGCTGAAGTTCATGCCGATCCGGTTCACGAGGACGCGCTGGCCAATCGTGAGGGTCGGCTCCATCGAACCGCTCGGAATGCGGTAAGGCTTGATGACCCAGGCCTGGATGCCGAGAGCGAGGCCGAGCGCGACGGCGATGATCACGACGAGCTCGATAATCGAGCCCGTGAGAGATTTCGAGCGCGTCTTGCTGGTCTTTGCGCCGGGGCTCACGCCGGCTGGTCGCCGGCGGGAGCGCTCTCTGTCGACTCGCCGGCGTCTGAGGAGGTATCGGCCACAGCCTCCGGCTCGCCGGCACCCGCCGAGGACTGCTGCGAGTCTGCGCCCGGATCCTGCGTCGAGGCATCCTGAGCCTCGGTGCCCCCCTCGGCGGCCGCGCCGTCGAGCTGCGTCTCGGCGACCGCCTCCTCCGCGGTCATGCCGTCGGCGTCCGTCGCCTCGGTCGGCTCGTGCAGGAGCCCCGGCTGGACGATCTCCTCTGGACCGGTGTAGCGGCGCTCACGAACGCGCGCCCGCTTGCCGACCCGGTCACGGAGGTAGTAGAGCTTGGCGCGCCTGACGTCGCCGCGCGCGGCGAGCTCGATGCGCTCGATCTTGGGCGAATGGACGGGGAACATGCGCTCGACCCCCACGCCGAAGGACTGCTTGCGGACCGTGAAGGTCTCACGGGCTCCGTGGCCCTGGCGCTTGATGACGACGCCCTCGAAGACCTGGACGCGGCTGCGGACCCCCTCGATGACTTGGAAGTGAACCTTAACGCGGTCGCCCGGCGCGAAGTTTGGAACGCGGCGCAGCTGCGCGCGCTCAATGGTTGCGATGACGCTGCTCATGACTAGGAGGCGCGCTTGTCGGCCGCGGCAGGCCCCATGACAGGGCTCTCGGCCAGCGCGAGGCAGCAATGGTAGCGAACCGCCGTCGCCGTTCGTCTCACCACGGGCGCGCCACTCACTCCCGCGAGTCGGGATGGCGCGCGGCGCCGCGTTCGCGGCTGCGCTCCAGGCGCCACTGCTCGATGCGCTCGTGATGGCCCGAGAGCAGGATCTCGGGCACCTTCCAGCCGCGGTACTCGGCGGGGCGCGTGTAGTGCGGGTACTCCGGGTTGCCCTCCAGGGCGGCGCTGAAGGACTCCTCGGCCGCCGAGTCGGCGTGGCCGAGCGCCCCGGGCAGCTTGCGCAGGACGGCGTCGCAGAGCACCATCGCGGCTAGCTCGCCGCCGCTGAGCACGTAGCGCCCGATCGAGATGACGTCGCTGGCGAAGTGCTCGACGATCCGCTCGTCGAAGCCCTCGTAGCGCCCGCACAGGAGCGTCAGGGCGGGCTCGGCGGCCAGCTCGTCGACGAGCTCGTCGTCGAGGACGCGCCCGCCCGGCGCGAGCGCGATCACGCGGCGGCGCGTGCGCAGCTCGAGCGGATCGACGCCGTAGTGGCCCTGCAGGGCGCTGTCGAGGACGTCGACACGCAGAACCATCCCGGCCCCGCCGCCAAACGGCGTGTCGTCGACCTGGCCGGCGCTGAGCGGCGTGTGGGCGCGGATATCCACGCAGTCGAGGCTCGATCCCGAGGCCAGGACGTTCGCTACGTGGCGCTGGGAGGCGAACCAGTCAAACCAGCCGGGGAACAGCGTGAACACGTCGATGTCCACGGCGCCCTCAGCCCTCCGCCTCGGGCGACCGTGGCTCGGCGCCGGCCTCCTCATCGCCCGGCAGGCCGATGAAGTCGAGGTCGATCTCGATCCGCCGCCCCGCCGGGTCGACCGACCTGACGGCGTCGGAGACCATCGGCACGAGCACGACCGGCCCGCCGTCGGCGGGGTCGACCTCGAGCACCTCGCACGAGGGCAGCTCGAGCAGGCGGGTGACCGTGCCGAGGAGCCGCTCGCCGTCGCGCACCTCGCAGCCCTCGAGTTCGTGAGCCCACCACTCGCCCTCGCCGAGCGCCGGGGCGTCACGCTGTTGAACGGTCACCTCGGCGCCGCGCAGCGCTTCGGCTCCGGCCCGGTCGCCGACGCCGGCCAGGCGCAGGATCGGATGCCTGTCGGTGCCCGACCGCCTGACGACCTCGCGTCGCTCGCCGCCGACCGTCACCTCGCCGCCGAGCGTCAGCAGACGCGCCCTCGGGCGCGTGACGTAGAAGCTGCCATCGAGGCCGTGCGGGCGCCCCACCCGTCCGGCGTTCAGCTGTGCCGGGCTCTCGCCGCCGGTGCCCGTGAAGGGCTCCTCGCCGGGCGCAGGCGTCAATCGACGATGTCGAGGAGCACGTGGGTGCCCTCGCCGGCCGCGGCTGCTTTGACGACCGTGCGCAGGGCGTGCGCAGTGCGCCCGCCCCGGCCGATCACGCGGCCGTAGTCGTCGGGCGCTACGCAGAGCTCGAGCACGATCGTGCCGTCGTCCTCCTCGAACTGCTCGACGGCTACTGCCTCGGGGTCCTCGACGAGCCCTTCGGCGAGGTACTCCAAGAGTCGCTGGGGGGCCTCGCTGGCCATCTGGATGCCCGCCGTCCGGCCTGCTAGCCGGTGCGGGTCTCAATACCCTGGATCCGCAGCAGCTTGCGCACCGTGTCCGAGGGCTGGGCGCCCCGGGCGAGCCAGCTGCGGGCGCGCTCCTCGTCGATGACGATCGTCGAAGGGTTGGTCTGGGCGTTGTAGTGCCCGATCGTCTCGATCACCCGGCCGTCCCGGGGAGAGCGCTGATCGGCGACCACGACGCGCCATATCGGGTCCTTCTTGGCGCCCACTCGGGTGAGCCTTAGCCTGACTGCCACGTGTTCCTCTCTGAAGCTGGAAGCGGTTGAACGGCCGAAGCCGTGGCTCAGAGCTTAGACGGTGCGCCCGCCGGGCGCCCGTCGCCGGGCGGGCGAGAGCTCACCGGGCTCCCCGCATGAGGGCGCCGATGTCGGGCATCTTGCCGCGGCCGACCTGACGCATGACCTTGCGCATCTGGCCGAACTGCTTGACGAGTTTGTTGACCTGCTGCACGTTGGTCCCCGAGCCGCGGGCGATCCGCAGGCGCCGCGACCCCTTGATCAGCTCGGGTCGGCGGCGCTCCTCGGGCGTCATCGAGAGGATGATCGCCTGGATCCGGTCGAGCTCGCGCTCGTCGACCTTCATGTTCCTGAGCTGCTGGCCTCCGAAGCCGGGAATCATCCCCAGGAGGCTCGTCAGAGGGCCCATTTTGCGGATCATCCTGAGCTGGTCGAGGAAGTCGTCGAGGCCGAACTCGTTGCGCCGCAGCTTGCGTTCGAGCTCGCGGGCATCGGTTTCGTCGAACTGCTGCTCGGCCTTCTCGATCAACGACATCACGTCGCCCATGCCGAGGATGCGCTGCGACATGCGGTCGGGGTGGAAGCGCTCGAACTGGTCGAGCTTCTCGCCCGTCGATGCGAACAGGATCGGCTTGCCGGTAACGGCCTTGACCGACAAGGCGGCTCCACCGCGTGCGTCGCCGTCGAGCTTGCTCATGATCACTCCGTCGAACTGGACGGCCTCGCTGAAGCTCTCGGCGACGTTCACCGCGTCCTGCCCGGTCATCGCGTCGACGACGAGCAGGACGTTGTGCGGTTTGACCTTGTCCCGGATCCGCACGAGCTCGGCCATCAGCTCCTCGTCGACGTGCAGCCGGCCGCTCGTGTCGACGATCAGCACGTCCTTGCCCTCGTGCTTGGCGCGCTCGAGTGCCCACCCGGCGATCTCGACCGGGTCACGGTCGGGGTGGGTGGAGTCCCGGAAATAGACCTCCGCGCCCGCCTGGGCGCCGACCTTGACGAGCTGATCGACGGCCGCCGGGCGGTAGACGTCGCAGGCCGCCACGGCGACGGTCGAGTTGTGCTCCTCGCGCAGGTAGCGCGCGAGCTTGGCCGTCGCGGTCGTCTTTCCCGATCCCTGCAGGCCGGCCATCAGGATGACGGTCGGCGGGCGCGGCGAGAAGCTGAGGCCGGCGGCAGCTCCGCCCATCAGGGCCGTCAGCTCCTCGCCGACGATCTTGACGACCTGGTGGCCCGGATTGAGCTTGCCGATCACCTCCGCGCCCATGCAGCGCTCCTTCAGCTGGGCTGTGAACTGCCTGACGACCTTGAAGTTGACGTCGGCCTCGAGCAGCGCGAGGCGGATCTCGCGCATCGCGGCGTCGACGTCCTGCTCGCTGAGCGTCCCGCGCTGGCGGACGTCTGAGAGCGTGCCCTGGAGCTTCTCGGCGAGGGAGTCGAACATGCCAGCGGCATTCTCGCAGCCGCCGCGCCTCCTTCAGGTAGCGACGCGGGTGCGGCGGCTCAGGCCCCGGGCGGCCTGGCGGGCGGGGGAGGCGGTGTGCCGCGAGGAGGCTCGCCCGACTCGACCCGGCGCGCAAGCGCCTCGCCGATGCCGCCGAAGGCCTGGGCGAACTCGGAGGGGACGACGAACACCTTGTTGGCGTCGCCTTCGGCCAGCTGGGGCAGCATCTGGAGGTATTCGTAGCTCAGCAGCTCGCGGTTCGG
Source organism: Solirubrobacteraceae bacterium (assembly GCA_036803745.1). Taxonomy (GTDB): domain Bacteria; phylum Actinomycetota; class Thermoleophilia; order Solirubrobacterales; family Solirubrobacteraceae; genus Palsa-744. The sequence goes on from DAIRTT010000010.1 coordinate 5,569, forward strand.
TTTGCCCTCGTGGATCGCGGCGAAGACGGTGTCGATCGCCTTGGCTTCGCCCTCGGCGCGCAGGATCGCCGCCTGGCGCTCGCCCTCGGCGTCGAGAATCGCCGCCTGCTGCGCACCCTCGGCGGTGAGCACCGCCGCCGTCTTGGCTCCCTCCGCCGTCAGGATCTGGGCCTGCTTCTCGCCTTCGGCCGTCAGGATCGCAGCGCGGCGGTCGCGCTCGGCGCGCATCTGCTTCTCCATCGCCGTCCGGATGTCTGCCGGCGGGTCGACCGACTTGATCTCGACGCGGTTGATTCTGATTCCCCACTTGCCGGTCGCCTCGTCGAGCACCACGCGAAGCTCCGTGTTGACGTTCTCGCGCGCTGTCAGCGTCGCCTCCAGCGTCAGGCCGCCGATGACGTTCCTGAGCGTCGTGACCGTCAGCTGCTCGATCGCCTGCAGAGGGTTGGCGATTTCATACGTCGCCGACTTCGGGTCGGTGATCGTGAAATACAGCACCGTCTCGATCCCGACGACGACGTTGTCTTCGGTGATGACCGATTGCGGCGCGAAGTTGACGACCTGCTCTCGCAGGTCGACCAGCGGCTTCACGCGGTCGATGAACGGCGTCACGATTGTCAGGCCCGGCTCGAGTGTGCGGCTGTATCGGCCCAGGCGCTCCACCACACCGGCACGCGCCTGTGGGATCACACGAATCGCCCGTGAGGCGACGGCCAAGATGAAGATGATTACTACGGCGAGGACGATCAGAACGGCCATGGCGCGGGGTTCCTTTCTCGTGTGCTCCGCGGACAGCCTATCCCCAATCGCCGAACCCGCCCGGTCAGGCGAACCGGCGAGCGACCGAGGACGCCGCCCCGCGAAGCGCCCACGTGCGGCTCAGTGCATGACTAGGGCTGTGGCTCCCCTTATCTCGACCACCTCAACCCGATCGCCCGCGTCGATGACCTCGTCGTCGTCGTAGCTGCGGGCGGTCCACACCTCTCCGCCCTCGATGCGGACGCAGCCGACGCCCTCGTCGTTGGCGATGCGCTCAAGGACGGTGGCGCGCCGGCCGACGAGCGCGGCGGCGCCGGTGCGGATCGACGGTGGCAGGCGGCGGTGTCGCCGAGCGACCGGTCGCAGGGTGCCGACGACTATCCCGGAGGCGGCGATGAAGACGACGCCGGAGAGCAGGGCACCGACGCCGAGCAGCGTGACGATGGCCGCGAGGCCGGCGCCGACGGCGAACGGGAGCAGGTAGAGACCGCCCGTGTGCATCTCTCCCACACCCAGCAGGCATGCTGCGATCACCCAGAGAAGCCACCCGTCCATGTCTTCAGGTTAGCTCTCGGCGATCAACGCGCGCGCGAAGTCCTCTGAGTCGAACGGGCGCAGATCCTCGACGGACTCCCCAACTCCGATCAGCTTGACGGGCAGCGAGAGCTCGCGGGCGATCGCGAGCGCGATGCCGCCGCGGGCGGTTCCGTCGAGCTTGGTGAGCACCAGACCGCTGACCTCGGCGGTCTGGGCGAACAACTTTGCCTGGCGCAGCCCGTTCTGTCCCGTCGTGGCGTCAATCGTCAGCAGCGTCTCGTGTGGGGCGCCCTCGAGCTGGCGGGCGATGACGCGGCGTACCTTCGCGAGCTCCCCCATCAGGTCGTCCTGGGTGTGCAGGCGCCCGGCTGTGTCGATGATGACGACGTCGACCCCGCGGGCGCGGGCCTGGGCGATCGCCTCGAACGCGACGGCGCCGGGGTCCGATCCCTCGGCGCCGGTGACGATCTCACACCCGGCCCGCTCCGCCCACCCTTCGAGCTGCTCGGTGGCTGCGGCCCGGAAGGTGTCGGCGGCGCCGAGCAGGACCGTCTGTCCGAGCTCGTTGCGCAGATGCCAGGCGAGCTTGCCGATCGTGGTCGTCTTGCCGGTCCCGTTGACCCCGACGGCCATGATGACAGTCGGCTTGGGCGTGATGTCGATGCGCCCGTCGCCGACACGCGCGGTCTCGGCGAGCAGGTCGATCAGTCGCTCGCTGAGCGCCTCGCCGCCCTCCAGCTCGCCACTGGCCGCTTCGCCCTCGAGCGTCTGCACGACCGTCGCCGTCGTGCTCGCGCCCACGTCGGCCATGATCAGCGCCTCCTCAAGCCTTTCCCAGGTCTGCTCGTCGAGGACTCCGAACAGGGTCGCCTGGATCTCGCTGCCGAGCGCCTGGCGCGTCTTGGCCATGCTCTCGCGCAGGCGGCGGAAGAGGCCACCGCGCTGGCGCTTCTCCCCGGATGCTCCCTCGGATGCGCCTCCCGTGTCGCTGCCTGCGACGGGCTCGGCGGTGATGAACAACTCGCTCCAGTCGCGGGCCACGGGGCGCGCGACCATAGCAGCGACGCCCTAGATGGTTGATTCCACGGGGAGGTGCCGGTTTCTGGGGGTGCGGATGGTCGAGTCGGCCAAGGACGCAGGCCGAAGGCCTTGCTACCGATCAAAGATCGGCCAGCAAGGCCGAGGCCGAGGACACCGGCCGGCGAAGGCCAGACGTGCCATCCAGCGGTGCATCGCCGTGGAATCAACCATCTAGGCGACCCCGGCCACCTCGGCGACATCGGGGGCCTGCTCGTCCTCGGCGGGGAGCCGGCGTGAGAGCACCTTGGAGACGCCGTCCTGGCCCATCGAGACGCCATATAGCCAGTCGGCGGCCTCCATCGTGCGCTTCTGGTGGGTGATGACGATGAACTGCGCGCGGCCCGCGTAGCGGCGCAGGAGCGCGAGGAAGCGGTCGAGGTTGATGTCGTCGAGCGCGGCCTCGACCTCGTCGAGGATGTAGAAGGGGCACGGGCGGGCGAGAAAGACGGCGAACATGAAGGCGAGCGCGGTCATCGACTTCTCGCCGCCGGAGAGCAGCGTGAGGCGCTTCGTCGCCTTGCCGGCGGGCGTGATCTCTATCTCGACGCCCGGGAGCTGCTCCTCGCCGGGCTCGGCCTCCGCCTCCGCCTCCGCCTCGGCGGCGGCCTCGATCGCGTCCTCGTCGGGGCCGTCGTCCGGCAGCGGCTGCCCGCCGAGCACCGGACGGGGGCCCTGCTCGTCGGCCACCAGCCGGAGGCGTCCCGACCCTCCGGGGAACACGTCGCCGACCAGCTCCTCGAAGTTGCGGGCGGCGGCCTGGAAGGTCTCCTGGAAGGTCTCCTGGATCTGGCGGTCGGTTTCGCGGATCACCGAGCGCAGCTCGCGGAGGGCGGTCTCCAGGTCCGTCCGCTGGCTCTCGAGCTCCTCGACGTGGGCGACGGCCTCCGTGTACTCGTCCTGTGCGAGCGGGTTGACCGGACCGAGCTGCTCGCGCCGTCGGGTCAAGCGCTCGATGCGGCCGCGCAGCGCAACGATCTGCTCCTCCTCCAGCGCGGCCGGCTCCACGTCGGGGGCCGGCTCCTCGGCCGAGCCGAGACGCTCGGCGACCATCCGCAGCTCGAGCTCTGCCTCCTCGGTCTGGTCGCGCAGGCGCTGGGCCGCCACCTCGGCCGCCGTGACGACCTCGCCGGCGGTGCGCAGGCCAGCCTGGATCTCGGCCTCCTGTGCGGCGCATGCCCGCAGCTCGCCTGCCATCTGCTCGCCGGCCTGGCGGTCATCGGCGAGCTCTGCCTCGAGCCGCCCGACGCGCTCCTGGACGGCCTCGGCCGCGACTGTCAGTGCGGCCGCGAGCCGCGACGCGCGCGGCCCCGTCGCGGTGTCGGCGGCCAGCTGCGCCCGCAGGCGTGCCAGGCGGGCGGCTCGCTCGAGGCGTTCACGCTCCGCGCGCTCGCCCTGGCGGCGCTCGGCGGCGAGCTCGCCCTCGAGCTCCGCCTTGCGCACCGCCAGTGGCCCGTCCGCCGGGGCACTGCGGCGCTGGCCGATCAGCCATTTGCTGCGGCGCTGGGCCTCGGCCGCCTCGGCGTGGCTGCGCTCGCAGGCGCGCAGGACCGTGTCGCCCTCGCCTCGTCGGTCTTCGGCTGCGCGGACGTCCTGCAGGGCAGCCTCGACGGCGTGCTGAGCGGACTGCTCGGCCTGGGCGGCCAGCTCGGCCGCTGCCACCAGCCGGTCGCGTTCGTTGCGTCGGGCGAGCACCCGCTCGGTGCCTCCCTCGCTCAGCTGGCGAACCTCGCCCCAGGAGCCGAACAAGACGCGCCCCTGGCGCGTCGCCGCGATCCCGGCGAAATCGCGTGGCAGCTCCTCGAGGCGCTCGACGACCCACGCCTGGGCGAGCAGCCTCGCGGCGAGCTCCATGACCTCGCTCGGCCCGCTCAGCAGCTCCATCAACGGACGTGCGCCCGGCACGGGCGCGAGCGCGGCGTCCGGTGTGCGCGAGCTGCCGGGCGTAGCCGCTCCAGCCAGCAGAGCCGTGCCGCCGTCGGGGCCCGAGCGATCGAGCAGCGCCTCGGCGCCGGCCACGTCGCTGACGAGCGCCGCATCCAGCCGTCCGCCGAGCGCCGCTGCGAGCGCCAGCTCATAGCCGTCCTCGACGCGGAGCTCCTCGCTGAGCGAGCGGGGAGCATCCCGCTGCTCGCTGCCAACCCGAACGTGGGCGCGCAGGAACTGGTTGGCCGCCGCCAGCTCGGCGCCCACGCGAGCAGCCTCGCGGCGGGCATCCTGAGCAGAGCGCTCGGTGTCCTTGAGTCGCTGGCGCGCCGATTCGGCGGTCGTGTCGGCGTCGGCTCTGGCCTCGCGTGCCGCCGTCACCTCGCGCTCGCAGCGTTCGACGTCCTCGCCCTGGCGCTGCAGTGCCGTCTCGAGCTCGGCGATCTCGCGTGCGATCTCCTGCTCGCGCATGCCCTCGATCTCCGCGAGCTCCGCCTCGAGTGTCGCGATCCGCTGGGCTCCTGCCTCCTGCAGGTCGGGGCCGTCGGTGTGCTCGGCGGGCTCGGCGTGCGTCGCGAGCTCGGCCTCGATTCGCTCGATCCTGCGACGCAGCGTCTCGGCTCCGGCGGCGACCTGCTCGGAGCGCAGCCCGAGGCGCTCGCGCGCCGAGCGCGCCTCGTACACGCGGCGCGAGAGCGCGTCGTGGCGCTCGGCGCGCTCGCCCAGCGCGCGCTCGGCCTTCCCGCGGCGGTCGATCGTCGCCTGCAGATGCGTCTCGATCTCCCCGCGGGCCGACCGTGCCGCGGCGGCCTGCGCCTCGGCCAGGACGAGCTCGGCCCGGCGCAGTCGCGAGGCGTCGGTCGCGAGCTCCCAGCGAGCCTGCAGGATCTGGTGCTCGAGGCGCTCGTGGAGCTCGGCCGCTTCGGCCTGCCGCTTGAGCGGGCGCAGTCGTGTGCGCGCCTCGCGCTCGATGTCGAGGGCGCGATCGAGGTTCTCCTGGGTGCGTTCGAGCTTGAGCTGTGCGCGACGGCGGCGCTTGCGGTGCTTGCCCAGGCCGGCCGCCTCCTCGATCAGCAGGCGGCGCTCGCGCGGCTTGCTGGTCACGATCGCGTCGACGCGGCCCTGGGAGATGACCGAATGGGTCTCCTTGCCCATGCCGGTGTCGGAGAGCACCTCGATCACGTCGGTCAGGCGGCACCTGGCGCCGTTGAGCTTGTAGGCGCCCTCGCCGTTGCGGTCCAGTCGACGGACGATCGAGATCTCGCTCAGCGGCAGGTCGACCGTGCCGTCGGCGTTGTCGAGCACGATCTCGACTTCCGCGGCACTGCGCGCCTGGACGCCGCGGCCACCGCCGAAGATGACGTCCTGCATCGATTGCCCGCGGATCGCCAGCGGGGACTGCTCGCCCATCGCCCACAGGACGGCGTCGGTCACGTTGGACTTGCCCGAGCCGTTGGGACCGACCACGACGCTCACGCCCGGTCCAAAGTCGAGGTGAGTCCGGTCGGGGAAGGACTTGAAGCCCGTCAGGGTCAGCGACTTCAGGCGCATACGCATATCCGAGCGCCGCCATGCAGGCTCATGGATCGGCCGCCAGCCGCTCGACCGCCGCCCGCGCCGCCTCCTGCTCCGCGTGCTTCTTGCTGCGCCCCCGCCCGCTTCCGAGGCTGCGCCCGTCGACCTCGGCGGTCACCGAGTAGATCCGCTCGTGCGGCGGTCCCTCCTCGCTGGCGATCTCGTAGCTGACCTCCGCGCCCCGCCGTGCGAGCAGCTCCTGGAGCGCCGACTTGAAGTCCACCGGATGCTCGAGCGCCTCCTCGATCTCGGGCGCGAAGGCCTCGACGACCGCCTCGGCGGTCCGCTCGTAGCCTGCCTGCAGATAACAGGCCCCGATCACGGCCTCCGTCACCGACGCGAGCACCCGCTCGGTCCCCACGAGTGCCGCCGCGCTCTCCCGGACGCCCTCCGGCGCGGCCGCCCGCAGGCGTTCCGGCAGAGCGAGGCGTTCGGCGACCGCCCGGCAGGAGACGCCCGAGACGGCCTGAGCGCGAATCTTGGTCAGCCTCCCGGCGCCGAAGCGCTCGGCCTCCAGGCGCGGATACAGATGCGTGGTCACCGCCAGCGACAGGACGCTGTCGCCGAGAAAGGCCAGGCGCGCGTAGGAGTCGCTGCGCCGCTCGCTCCACGACGCGTGTGTGAACACCTGCCGGGCGAGCTCCTCCGGCAGCTCCTCCAGTAGCTCCGCGAGCAGCATCATCGCTCCGCATTGGGGGTCTCCCGGTGGGCCAGCACGAAGTCGACCGCCTGTCCGACGGTCAGGATCTGGGCGGCCTGCTCGTCGGACATCCCCACACCGTAGGTGTCCTCGAGCTCCTGGACGAGCGTGTAGAGGTCGAGCGAGTCCGCCTCGAGGTCCTCCTTGAACCGCGTGCCCTCGGATATCAACGCCACCTCGACGTCGAGCTCGTCGGCGAGGTGGTCGCGGATCAGCGCGAGGATCGGCTCTCGCGACGGCTCGCTCATCGCCACTCCGACCCCGCGCGCGGACGGCGCGGGGCTGGGTCGGCGGCGCTTTTGGGGCGCTGTGTCAGAGGCGTCTCGTAGCTCGTCATCCTGCTTCGGGCAGGCTAGCGTCCGGCGCGGACACCGGTGAGCGCTTCAGCGCACCCGCCAGCTCGAGCGCCCGGTGGGTCTGCCCCACTATGTCCTCCCGCGCGCCGAGCTCGGCTCGAAGGATGGCCTGGGCGAACCCGGTGCGCGTGAAGCGGCCATGGGGCACGACGCCCAGACGGCGCAGCCCGAGCAGGTACGCACCCCCGCTGGCCTCCGGGTCGATCTCGTCGCGGAACCCCCGCAGGGCGCCGCGGAGCAGCAGCCCGCCGAGCTTCGCGCGGGCCGAGGACATGGCGGCCTCGCGCACGGCGCCGAGGATCGTCTGGGAGACCGCCTCCATCAGCTTCAGCGCGATGTTCCCGGTCAGGCCGTCGGTGACGATCACGTCGGCCACGCCGCCCATGATGTCGCCGCCCTCGACGTTGCCCACGAACTCGAACCCGCGCTCCTGCTCGGCGGCCCGTTGCGCCAGCTCGGCGTGGGCCTCGAGCACGAGCGTGCTGCCGCGCTGAGCCTCCTCGCCGTTGGAGAGCAGCCCGACCCGTGGGCGCTCGACGCCGAGAACCGCGTGCGCGAGGGCGGCGCCCATGAAGGCGAACTGGACCAGATGCTCGCGCCGCGCCTCGGCGTTGGCACCGACGTCTAGAAGCGTCACCGCATGATGGGGCACGGGCAGCGGGATCGCCAGCGCCGGACGGTAGATGCCCTGGGCGCGCTTGATGTTGAACGTGCCGGCAGCGAGCGCCGCACCCGTGGCGCCGGCACAGACGAGGGCGTCGGCTTCGCCCGCAGCGACGGCCCTGGCCGCCATCACGATCGAGGCATCGGGCGTCGTGCGGGCGGCACTGACGGGGTCCTCGGCCTTGGCGATCGATACCGGCGCGTCGACGATCACGACGCCCTCGGGCGGCGTGCCGAGCTCGGCGGCCGGACCGAAGAGGAGCACCCGCGCGCCCTCGGCGGCGGCCAGCGCCGCGCCCGCCGCGACCTCGCCGGGGCCGAGGTCCGCACCGTTGCAGTCGACCGCGACGATCGGCCGGTCTCCCGCCCCGCGGGTCGCGCGTGACGAGGAGGGCGAGGCCCCTGGCGTCACGGTCGGCTAGTGATCGTGATCGTGATCGTGGTCGTGGCCGTGCGCTCCCGGCGTCACGACCTCGCGGCCCGCGTAGGTACCGCACACCGGGCAGACCCGGTGGGGACGGCGCGGGCTGTGGCACTGCGGACAGGCGTTGACGGCGGGCGCGCTGATCTTGTGCTGGGCGCGCCGCTTGGCCGTGCGACTGTGCGATTGCTTTTTCTTGGGGACTGCCATCGGCCGGACAGGCTACCAGGGTGGGTAGGTCTTAATCCCGTCTACTCGAGCTGCAGCTCGCTCAGCTTGGCCCAGCGCGGGTCCGGGGGCTGCTCGTGGTGGTGCTCGGGAGGAGCCTCGTTGAGGTCGGCGGCGCACTCCGGGCACAGTCCGGCGCAGTCCTCGCGGCAGAGGATCTTGGCCGGCATCGCCAGCGCGAAGGCGTCACGCGCCCACGCCGCCAGATCGACGGTCTCGTTCGCCACGTAGGGGCTGTCGAGCTCCTCGCCCTCCCCCGGCCGGTCGACCTCGCGGGCGTCGACGACGATCTCAGGGCGCGCGTCCTTGAGGCAGCGCATGCAAGGCCCCACGACCGCGGCCGTCAAGCGCATGCCGAGCGCGTAGCCGCCGCCCACCATCTTGGAGACCGAAAGCTCGACCGGCACGCGGCTCGGCTCGGCGACGTAGCGCTCGGTGCCGAGTGTCAGCGGATCGATCGGCACCTCGAGCTCGAGGCGGCGCCCCTCGCCGGCGGTCAGGCGCAGCCCGGCGAGGTCGAAGTCGTGTGTGACGGCGGCCATGGGAACCAGGCTAGCGACCGCCGATGCGCTCCTAGGCGGCTGCGTTCAGCTCGCGCTTGAGGATCTTCCCGGTCGCGTTGCGGGGGAGTTCCTGCATGAAGACGACCTCGCGCGGGACCTTGAAGCGCGCGAGGTTCTGCTTGACGTAGTCCTTGATCTGATCCTCGCTGAGGCTGGCCCCGTCGCGGGCGACGACGAAGGCCTTCAGACGCTGGCCGAACTGCTCGTCGGGGACGCCGATGACCGCCACCTCCTCGATGTCCCGGTGGTCGGCCAGCAGATCCTCGACCTCGCGGGGAAACACGTTCTCACCGCCGCTCACGATCATTTCGTCGTCGCGGCCGTCGACGAAGAGGCGCCCGCCGGCGTCGAAGCGCCCGACGTCGCCGGTGCTCATGAGGCCGCGGACGATCTCCTTACCGCCGCCGCCGGTGTAGCCGTCGAACATCATCTCGTTGGCCACGAAGATGCGCCCGCCCTCCCCCGGCCCCACCTCGCGCCCGTCCGCGTCGAGCAGCTTGACGATCGTGCCGAGCGGTGGACGGCCGGCCGTTCCCGGCGCCGCGCGAAGGTCCTCGGGGGTGGCGATCGTCGCCCACGCGACCTCGGTCGAGCCGTAGAGGTTGTAGAGGACCTCGCCGAAGGTGTCCATCGCGCGCGTGGCCATCTCCCCCGGCAGCGCCGAGCCGCTGAGAGCGATGATGCGCAGGCACGAGAGGTCATATCGAGCGATCGTCTCCGCCCCGAGGTCGAGGATGCGCTGAAGCATGACCGGGACGAGGGCGAGCACGCTCGCGCCGTGCTGGGACACCGCGCGGATCGTCTCCTCGGGGTCGAACTTGCGCCGCAGCACCAGCGTCGAGGAGAGCGGCAGCGCGAGCGTGAAGTGGGCGAAGCCCCACGAGTGGAACATCGGCGCGGCGATGACCGTCGTCTCCCTCGCATGCAACGGGATCTTCGAGAACAGTGCCGCAGCCGGCTCCATCGAGTCGGGCTGTTTGCGGGCGGCGCCCTTGGGCGTGCCGGTCGTGCCCGAGGTCAGGATCACGACGCGGCCGTTCTCGACGGGCGCCGGCGGTTCGCGCTCCTCGCCGCGCGCGATCAGGTCCTCGAGCAGTTCCTCGGCGGGGCGCGACCCGGGCTCACTCCACGCGATGAAGCGTTTCCTCGTGCGCGCACCCGCGTCGATGAGGTCGGTGAACTCCTCGTCGTAGACGATCGCGACGGGTTCCTCACGGGCGAGGACGTCGGTGATCTGCGGACCTGCGAAGGCCGTGTTGAGATAGAGCGCGCTGGCTCCGAGCTTGGAGCAGGCGATCGTCGCCTCGACGAAGCCGCGGTGGTTGCGGCACATCATCGCCACACCGGCATGTTCACCGATGCCCGCCCTGCGCAGCTCATTGGCCAGAGCGTTGGTGCGCCGGTGCACGTCGGCGAAGCTGAGCGTGCCCCGCTCGTCGATGATGGCCGCGCGATCGGGATAGCGGATCGCCGAGCCTGTGTACGCGGCCGCGGGCGTCGCCCCCCAGCGACGCAGCGCGCCGAGCGAGCGCAGCGCCTTGTCGGGGCGGGTCGGCGCCAGCATGCCGGTGTCGAGCAACGTCCTTGCGACGTAGAGCTTCTGCCTCGCGGCACGCAGGTTCACGCTCTGACCCTACCCAATAGCCTTCGCGCGAGGGGCTGTTCCGGCTGGCACATGTGCCAGCCGGCCGGCCGCACATGTGCGGCCCGGGACCATGCCGCATGCGGCATGGTCCTCTACGAACGCCTAGCTGACTTCGGCCGGCTCGTCCTTGCCCTGCAGCCGCTCGCGGCCGCGCTGTACGGCCGCAATGAACTTCGACAGGTTGACCTCGAGGGTGTTGAGGATCTCATCGGCGTAGTCCTCGGCACCGAGCCGGATCTCGCGCTCGCGGGCGCGAGCATCCTCGACGATGTCCTCGGCGGCGCGCTCGGCCTGCTTGGTGACCTCCTCGTCGCCGACGAGGCGCTCCTGGCGCTCGCGCGCGTCCTTGATGATCCGCTCGGCCTCCTTCTTGGCCTCCGCGAGCATCTCCTGGCGCTCCTTGACGATCCACCGGGCCTGCTTGATCTCCTCGGGGATGGTCGCTCGCATCTGGTCGAGGATGTCGTAGATCTCCTCCTTGTCCACGCGCACCTGATCGGTCATCGGCACCGATTTGGCGTTGTGCACCAGATCGTCGAGCTTGTCTATGAGTACAAGGACATCCATCTAGAAGGCACCTCCGCGGCGCGATCGGCTCCGCGGCCCGACGATCAGTTTCGGCATCAGGTCTCGCATTTCCATTTCGTCAGCGTTTCAGCTCTTCCTGCAAGCGCCGGGCGACGTCCCCCGGAACGAGGTCGTCGATCCGGCCTCCAAACGTAGCCAACTCCTTCACGCCACTGGATGACAGGAAACTGTACTGCGGGCTCGCCATCAGGTACACGGACTCGATCTCCGGGTTCTGACGGCGGTTGAGCTGGTTCATCTCCAACTCGTACTCGAAGTCCGAGATCGCGCGTAGTCCCTTGACCATCGCCTTGGCGCCCACGGTGCGCGCGAAGTCGACGACCAGGGTCGAGAACGGCTCGACCCTGACGGTGTCGAGATCCGCCAGAGCGGCCTCGATGAATCCGACCCGCTCGTCGATGTCGAACAGCGCGCTGTTCTTGCGCACCGAACGGTTGACGACCGCGACGACGACTTCGTCGTACAGGTTGGCGGCGCGGCGGATGACGTCCAGGTGGCCGTTGGTGATCGGGTCATAGCTGCCCGGGCAGACGGCGATGGCGTTGTCGGGTCGGGTCATGGTTGGCGGTGGATTGTGATCGAAGTGTCGCCGTAGCGTCTTGAGCGCTCGACCTCCATGTCGAGTTGCAGCGGTGCCCGCCGGTCGCTCTCTACGACTACGCGCGCACCGGCTCCGAGGACGGGCGCCAGGGCCGTCGATAGCCCGGGCCCCAAATCGGGCGCCTGCCGGTATGGAGGGTCGATGAAGACCAGATCGTATGTCTCTTTCGCGGTCAATGCGCTCTGAAGCGCCGCCAGGGCGTCCTGGCGGCGCACCTCGGCGAGCGGCGGGGCGAGCTCCAGCGCCGCCAGGTTCTCGCCCAGGACGCGCGCGGCGAGGCCGTCGCGCTCCACGAACACGGCCCGCCCCGCGCCGCGCGAGAGGGCCTCTATGCCCAGCGCGCCCGTGCCCGCGAAGAGGTCCAGCACGCGCGCATCCGCGACATCGGCCAGCATCGCGAAGAGCGCCTCGCGCACACGGTCGGAGGTCGGCCGGGTGGCGGTTCCCGCGGGTGCCTTCAAGCGCCTGCCTCCGAGGCGTCCAGCGATCACGCGCATCCGCCAAACGTAGCGCCGCGGGGCGCCCGCGGCCCTAGCTCGTCATCGCCGAGATGGCCGTCTCGATCGAAGCACGTTCGCGCGGCCAGCTCCGCTGGGGGGCCGCACCGACGATCACCCAGGAGGCTCGGGAGCCCGAGACGAGACACGCGAGCTCCTGGTAGCGGACGCCCGAGACGGTCGTGTAGGCATCGCGGACGCACGTCCCTCGCCCGGTCCGGAAGCGCAGGCCGGCGGCGGTGTCCTCGACACGAACGTCGCGCTCGCCCTCCGCACGGTTGTGACGGGCACGAAACGCAGCCCAGCCGGCGACCTGCTCGCCGCCCTGGCGGGGCGTGAGGTTCAGGTAGCCGAGGAAGTGCCCTGCGCTGTCGAGTCGGGCCGAGGTGGCCGTCCCGCGGTCCCCGGCGATCGCCTTCCAGCCCGGCGGGTATCCGAACCCGGCCCCCGCGGCGAGGGTCGCCCGAGCCCAGCCGGCGGGCGCGGGCGCGTGGCGCAGCCATGCGAATGCGGCGACCGCCGCGTCGGGCGAGGGGGGCGACGGCTGGGCCGCCGCCCCGGACCGCCTCGAGACGGCGCTCGAGCCGCATCCGCTCGCCACCGCCGCCAGCGCGACGCCGAGCGCCGCGCCGGCGGCGAGGTGGCCTCTACAAGTTGCCATCGCCGTCGCTGGGACCACCGCTGTTGTCGGAGTCGCCGTCGCCGGCGCCGGCGCCCTGCGGGATGCCAGAGCTCGACGAGGAGGATCCGGCCGGCTTTTCGCTCGTCGACGATGTCTTCGCGGGTGTCGAGGACGTCTTCGCGGGTGTCAAGGACGTCGTGCTCGGCGCCGCCGCCCCCGAGGACGTCGAAGAGCTGCCCGAGCTGCCGCACCCGGCTATGACCAGCGCCGCCAGCACGAGTCCGAGTACCGCCAGCCGGCGGGCGGGCCCCCTACGTTTGATTCCTTCGGCTCTCGCCGTCATCGCTGCTCCTTCTGTCGTCACTTTCCGATCGTCGCGACCCGAGGGGTCAGCGCTCGGCGTTGGTGTGTAGCTGTGAGCTAGGACGCCGCGCGGGCCAAATGCTTCCCGCCGGCAGGAGCCCGCGAGGTCACACGTTCCCGTCGCCGTCGCTCGGCCCACCGCTGTTGTCACCGTCGCCGTCGCCGCCCCCGCCCTGAGGTATGCCGCCATGCGCAGTCGGCCGGCTCGGCGCCGGCGCGGGTACTTCTTCCTGCCTCGTTTCGGTCATCGTCGCGGGCGCGGGCGCCGGCCCCGACACCGGCGCCGGCGCCGGGGGGGCTGGAGGCGGTACGGGCGCGCGCACGGTGAAGCTCGTAGCGGCGGCCACGGCGCCGGCTGGGCCGATCAGCCGGACCGCTAGCCGGTGGCGCCCGGACGCCAGCTCGTGATAGGTCAGACGTGCCCCGCCGGTGCGGACGAGCCGGCCGTCGAGCACGTAGCGAAGTCTCGTCGGTGTGCTCGCCCGAGCCCCCCTTAGAGCCACACGGACCGTCAACGTCGCGTCGGTGCTCGCGCCCCTGTGCGGTGCGAAGATCGAGATGTGCGCGACGGTCGCCGGATGGGGCGCGGTGGCCTTCGGGGCAGCGGTGCCCGCCGGACTGCTCTTCGCTGAGACCGGCGGCGATGTCCCATACCCTCCGCCGCCGCAGCCGCCCGCGCCCAGGGCGAGACAGAGCGCGCCGCAGCTCGCCAGGGCCCGGACCGCCGTCCGGCTCGTGCTCGTGTCGTTGATCTTTCGCCCGCTCATGATCGCCTCGGACATTCAGACTCCGCGACCCGGAGCTTCCTTTCCTGGACGCCGTCGCGGCGTCGCCCGGTGCCTAGACCGGGATCGGCTCGAGGGAGCCGGAGCCGAGCGTGCGCTCCAGCTCGACCGCGAGGAGGGCGTGCTCGGCGCTGAGCAGCTCGGGATCACCGGCGACGATCGCCTCGGCGCGTGCTCGGGCCAGCTCGAGCAGTTGCGCGTCCTGAGGGAGCGAGGCGATCCGGAAGTGCCCGAAGCCCGACTGGCGGGTGCCGCTCAGCTCGCCCTCGTTGCGCAGCTCGAGGTCGAGCTCGGCGAGCTTGAAGCCGTCGGAGTGCTCCACGAGCGCGCGCAGCCTGCGCGAGCCACGGGCACTCGGCGCCCCGAACAGGAAGCAGCGCGAACGGTGCTCCCCGCGGCCGACTCGCCCGCGCAGCTGATGAAGCTGGGAGATACCGAAGCGCTCTGCGTTCTCGATCAACATGACGGTCGCGTTGGCCACGTCGATGCCGACCTCGATGACGGTCGTGGCGACGAGGACGTCCGCCTCGCCCGAGGAGAACGCGCTCATCGCCGCCTGCTTCTCGGCGGGGCGCATGCCGCCGTGCAGGAGCGCGAGGCGGTATCCACGCAGCTCCCCCCCACGCAGCCGCTCGAGCTCGGCGGTGGCGGCGCGAAGCTCGCCCTCGGGCGCGGCGGCGCCGACCACGGCCGCCTCGGCGTCCGCCGGCTGCTCGACCGCGTCGATCAGCGGACAGACGACATAGGCCTGGCGCCCGGCGGCGAGCTCTCCGCGAAGGTGCTCGTAGGCTCCGGCGCGGTCCGTCTCTCCGGTCACCAGACGCGTGTCGATCGGCCGGCGGCCGCGCGGCAGGTCGTGGAGCTTGCTCGTGTCGAGGTCCGGGTAACGGGCCAGCGCGAGCGTGCGCGGGATCGGCGTGGCGGTCATGTGCAGGGTGTGAGGCGGGCGCTCGGGCCTCTGGCTCTCGAGCGCCGCGCGCTGTCTGACCCCGAAGCGGTGTTGCTCGTCGATCACCGCCACCGCGAGCGAGCGGAACCTGACGTCGGGCTCGATCAGTGCGTGGGTGCCGACGATCAGGCCGAGCTCGCCCGAGTCGAGCTTCGCGAGCACGTCGCGGCGCCGCCGGGCGGGCGTCGAGCCCGTGAGCAGCGCCGCCGCGACCGGCTCGCCGCCGAGCAGGCCCTGGATCGTCGCGAAGTGCTGCTCGGCGAGGGTCTCCGTGGGCGCCATCAGTGCCGCCTGGTGCCCGCTCTCGACCGCGCGCAGCATCGCGTAGAGGGCGATGACCGTCTTGCCGCTGCCGACCTCGCCCATCAGCAGGCGCTGCATGGGGTTTGAGCGCGCGAGATCCGCCCGCACCGCCTCGACCGCCCGCGCCTGGTCGCCGGTCAGCTCGAACGGCAGGCTGCTCGCGAGCCAGCGCTCGGTGAGGGCGGGCTCCTCGCACAGCGCGGGAGCGCCCGTCTGCGCCCGGCGATGCGCGCGGCGTCGCAGGAACATCAGCTGGGTGAGCAGCAGCTCCTCGAAGGCCAGCCGGCGCCGGCCGGTCTCTGTGTCCTCGCGGCTGTGCGGGAAGTGCATCGCCGCGAGCGCGCTCGCGCGGTCGGGCAGGCCCTCGAGCACGCGGGTGGTGGCCGACAGCGCCTCGGTCACGTCGCCGAGGGCCGCACGCGACCCCCGCACGAGGGTCAGGATCTGCGTCGAGGTGACACCGTCGGACGCCGGATAGTGCGCGACAGCCTCACCGGTTGCGGGCTCGGCCGCGTGCCCGGTGGCGCAGGACGCCGGAGCCTGCGGCTCGGAGCCGAGCCTCTCCTGGGCGGGTGCGTGGTGTGAGACGCCGAATCCGCCACGCCCGTCGGCCTTGCCGTGCAGCAGCAGCCGGGTGCCCGGCGGGTAGCGGTCGACCAGCCAGGGCTGGTTGAAGAACGTCGCGCGCATCGTCGCGGTCGGGTCAAAGACGGAGGCTTCGACCAACGGTCGCATTCCGCGCCTGCGCACGGGCCGCGCGGCGATGCTGCGTACCTCGACGGCGACTGTCGCCTGCTCGCCAGCACCCAGAGCGGCGATCGTACGCGCCTCGCGGCTGTCGCTCGGGAGGTGCTCGAGCAGGTCGCCGACCGTCTGCAGGCCGAGCGAGCGCAGGCCCGCGGCCATCTTTCGGCCCTGTGGCTCGAGCGGCTCGAGCAGCCGCGAGGGGCGCGGCCAGCGCACGGGCGCCCGCTCCAGCTCCTCGCGGGTGAGCCGGCGGTTGGACGCGAACGCGACCGCCTCCGGCGCCGAGTCGCTCATCGAGCCCTGCGCGACCTCGGCGTCCGGCTCGTGGGGCTTGGTCGCCGGCATCGGCCGCCCATCATGATCGCGACGGCGGTCGTAACCGCTTCCGCCGCACCTCCGCCGGGCGCACCGAGCTCACTCGGCGACGAGCAGCCACCAGTAGGCGGCCTGACCGCCCTGCCGCAGCTCGAGCTCGATGCCACCGTTGATCATGCCCTCGAGCGCCCCCAGACCAAGCGGCGCGCCCTCGCCTGCCAGCACGCTGATCAGCTCCGGGTCGGCCTCGCCGGCCTCGCCGTGCGCGAGCGCGCCCAGCACCGCCTGCAGCGTCTCACGCGGGTCGCCCCATGCCAGCACCTCGTCCTCGACGAAGCCGACCGCCTCGCCTCGGCTGAAGCGTCCCTGTGCGTCGTCGCGCGCGGCCGGCGCCACCGCGCCCGTCCGGACCCGCGCCAGCGCGGCGGTGAGCGCCTGGCCGTTCTCCTCGATCGAGCGGTCGAGCGCGAGTGCCACGGCGGCCGCCAGACCGGCCTGCTGGCTGGTCGTGGGCGCCACCAGCACCTGCTTGTCCGACAGGCGTGCCGCGTGTTCGGCGGCCATGATCACGTTGGCGCTGTTGGGCAGCAGCACGACCTCCTCGGCGGACACGTCGTGGATTCCGGCCAGCAGGTCGTACGTCGAGGGGTTCAGCGTGGGACCGCCGTCGATCGTGTGGACGCCGAGCTCCTGGAACATCTCGCGCAGACCCTCGCCGTTGACGACGGCGACGGCGCCGCAGCGCTGCTGCGCCGCGGGCGGATCGGAGCTACCCGCTGCCGGGCCGCGGGCGTCGCCTCGGGGCTCGCGATCGCCGTCGGGCGCACCATCGGGTGCCGCCTCCGCGGCGAGGCGGTCCTGGCGCTCGGCGATCTGCACGCGCATGTCGGCCACGTCAAGGCGGGAGACCTCGCCGGCGTCCGCGAACAGGGCGGTCGCCCGCTCGGGCTCGTCGCTGTGGAGGTGAATCTTCAGGGTGCTCGCGTCGCCGACGACGAGGACCGAGTCGCCGAGCTCCTCGAGCGGCCCGATGAAGCGACTCGGGCTCAGGCCGCTTCCGGTCACGGCGAAGTTGGTGCAGAAGCGGTAGGTGCTCGAGCTGTGGTGGGGGTGGGTGATCCGCGCCGGCGCGTAGTGGTCGAGCTGCGGCGGGTCTTCGCCTCGCAGTGCCGCCACGACGCCGGCGAACATGATCGTCAGCCCGTAGCCGCCCGCGTCGACGACACCGGCGTCGCGGAGCGCCGCCAGCAGCTCGGGACCGCGCTTGACGGAGTCCTGCCCGGCGTGGACCGCGCTCTCGAGCGCCGCCGCGATCGCCTGATCCTGTGTGCCGGGCTCGGTCGCGGGCCCGAGGCGAGGGTTCTCGGGGCTGTGGGCGACGTCGGTGACGATCCGGTGGGCCATCTCGCGAGCCACCGTCAGGATCGTGCCCTCGGCGGGCTCCCGGACGGAGGAGTAGGCGCGGTCGGCCGCGTTGGCCAGGGCGGCGCCGATCAGGGTCGCGTCGATCAGCTGGCCTGGGCGGCTGACGAGCTCCTCGGCCGCGCCGCGGATCAGCTGCGAGAGGATCACGCCCGAGTTTCCGCGCGCGCCGAGCAGAGCCGCCCGGGCGACCGACTGGACGATCTCCTCGCGCCCGATCTCGTCGATCGTCCGGTGCTCGTCGGTTCCCTGCAGCGTGTCGAGCTCGTCGAGCACGGCATGCAGCGTCAACGCCATGTTGTCGCCCGTGTCGCCGTCGGCGACAGGGAAGACGTTGAGGTCGTTGACCTCCTGACGACGCGATTCGAGGTGGGCGAGCGCCCCGGCCACGGCGGCGCGAAAGCGGACCAGATTGGTATCGGTCACAGCGACACGTCTATCACCTTCACCGGCCGCCGCGTATGCAGGCCGGCAGATGGTCAACCGGGAGTCGAGCGACCAAGCAGGCCGCCTCTGCGCGGCAGAGACATCGCGTCTGTAGGGCCGATGGGCAAGTCAGGCAAGGACGCAGAGAGCGTGGCCTGCTTTGCAGGCGAGCGATCGAGGACGCCGCCTGACGCAGTGCAGCGGCCCTACAGGGCCTTGGTGACCTTGCCGGCTTTCAGGCAGCGGGTGCAGACATATACGCGCCGCGGCGCCTTGCCCACGAGGATGCGGACCTTCTGGAGGTTCGGATCAAAGCGGCGCTTGGTCGCGACCATCGAGTGGCTGCGGCTCTGACCGAACGCCGGCCCCTTGCCGCAGCTGTGACACACCTTTGCCATCGCCGCCAGTCTAGCCGCTCGAAAGCTCCACGCGCAGCGCCGCCATCGTGGCGACCGCTTCGGCGGCGTGTCGGCCCTGGTCGCGCTTGTCACCGCCGGCGCGCGCCAGGGCCTGCTCCATCGTCTCGCAGGTCAGCACCCCGAAGGCGCACGGGACCCCGGTGTCGAGCTGCACGCGCATGATGCCCGCGGCGGTCTCCGAGCAGACGAAGTCGTAGTGGTCGGTCTCGCCGCGAATGACCGCACCGAGGCAGGCGACCCCGTCGAAACGGCCGCTCGCCGCCGCGTAGCTGGCCGCCAGCGGCAGCTCGAACGCTCCAGGCACGTCGAACACCTCGATGGTGGCGGCGCCCCGGCTCTCGAACTCGGCTTTGGCACCGGCGAGCAGACGTTCGGCCAGCTCCTCGTAGAAGCGCCCGACGGCGATCGCGAAGGAGCCGCTCACCGCTCCTCGGCCGCCTCGGCGTCGGACTTGCGCTCGGAGCGCAGGAGCTCGGCGTCGAGATTGAGGCCCTGATGGTGGAGCGTGTGGCCCATCCGCTGGGCCTTCGTGCGCAGGTAGGCCTCGTTGTGCACGTTGGGAGCGTGCTCGATCGGCAGCTGGCCGCTGACGGACAGGCCGTATCCCTCGAGGCCCCTGATCTTCTTGGGGTTGTTCGTGAGGATCCTGATCGAGCCGAGGCCGAGGTCGACGAGGATCTGGGCGCCGATGCCGTAATCGCGCAGATCTGCCGGCAGGCCGAGCCGCTCGTTCGCCTCGACGGTGTCGAGCCCCTGCTCCTGCAGCCGGTAGGCGCGGAGCTTGTTGAGCAGGCCGATGCCGCGGCCCTCCTGAGACAGGTAGAGGAGCACTCCCTGGCCCTCGCGCTCGATGATCGCGAGGGCAGATTCGAGCTGCTCACCGCAATCGCAGCGCAGCGAGTGGAAGACGTCGCCGGTGAGGCACTCGGAGTGCACGCGGACGAGCACGTCGGGCTTGCCCGCGACTTCCCCCTTCACCAGCGCCACGTGGTGCTTGTCGTCGACGAGCGAGCGGTAGCCGACCGCCTCGAAGTCGCCGAAGGTCGTCGGCAGGCTCGTGGAGACGACGCGTTCGACGAGCTTGTCGTGACGGCGGCGATAGGCGATCAGGTCGGCGACGGTGATCATGCTCAGGCCGTGCCTGGCGCAGTACTCGATCAGGTCGGGGACGCGTGCCATCGTGCCGTCGTCGTTCATGACCTCGCAGATGACCCCCGCCGGGTTCAGGCCGGCGAGACGGGCGAGGTCGACCGCCGCCTCGGTCTGCCCGGCGCGCTCCAGGACGCCCCCGGCGCGGCTCTTGAGCGGGAAGACGTGCCCCGGCTGGACGAGGTCGCGGGGGCGGCTCTCGGGATCGATGGCCACCTGGATCGTGTGCGCACGATCGTGGGCGGAGATACCGGTCGTGACTCCCTCCCGGGCCTCGACCGACACGGTGAAGGGGGTTTCGAAGGAGGACTCGTTCTTGGCCGCCATCAGGTCGAGGCCGAGCTCGTCGCAGCGCTCGGAGGTCAACGAGAGGCAGATCAGCCCCCTCCCCTCCTTGGCCATGAAGTTGATCGCCTCCGGGGTCGCGAACTGCGCGGCGAGCGTGAGGTCGCCCTCGTTCTCGCGATCCTCGTCATCGCAGACGACGACCATCTTGCCCTCACGGATCTCCTCGATCGCCTGCTCGATCGTGGCGAACGGGGTCGTCGTGTCAGAGCCACTCATGCCCGGGCTGCCAACAGCCGCTCGACGTGCTTGGCGAGAATGTCGACCTCGATGTTCACACTCGAACCCTCGCTGATTCGCCCGAGATTTGTCCGCTCTAGCGTCTCGGGGATCAGCGAGACCTTGAAGGATCCCTCGCCGACGGCGCTCACGGTGAGGCTTACGCCGTCGATCGCGACCGAGCCCTTCTCGACCAGGTAGCGCGTGAGGCCGGCATCGATGTCGATCTCCAGCACCCGCGAGAAGCCCTCCGCGACGATCGAGGCGACGACGCCGGTGCCGTCGACGTGACCCTGCACGACGTGCCCTCCAAGCCGGTCGCCTGCACGGAGGGGCAGCTCGAGGTTGACCGCCGCGCCGACCGCCAGGCCGCCGAGCGAGGAGCGCTCGAGCGTCTCGATGATCGCCTGCGCGGCGAAGCTTCCTGCGTCGACGTCGGTCGCGGTGAGGCAGACCCCGTTGACGGCGACGGAGTCTCCCTCGGCGAGCTCGCCGGCGAGCTCGCCGCTGATCCGCAGCGTGGCGCCCTGGCCGCTGCGTTCGAGTGCGCTCACCCTGCCGAGCTCGGCGATCAGTCCCGTGAACATCAGCTCGCCCCTGAGCAGCTCATCGGCGCCTCACCACTCTCTCAGCCGCGCGGAGATCAGCAGATCCTCGCCGACGCTCTCGCACTTCATCGTCAGAGCGCGCAGCGCCTCTGAGATCCGCTCGACGCCTTCGCCCTCGAGCGGGTCGCGCGCGGCGCTGCCGCCAAGGAGCAGCGGTGCGAGGAACAGGCGGATTTCATCTATCTCCTCCGCATCCAGGAATGCTCCGGCGAGGTGCGGGCCACCCTCGAGCAGCACCGAGGCAACGCCGAGCGCGCCGAGCTGATCGAGGCCGGAGCGCACGCGCGCGGGCTCGTTTTCGCCGGTCGCCACGATCACCTGCACGCCGGCCGCCTCCAGTGCGTCGATGTCGACCCGCGCCGCGGCCCGCGATACGACGACCGTCAGCGGGATCTGTGCGGCGGCGGCTACGAGCTGTGAGCCGATCGGGATCCGTGCGAGCGAATCGAAGACCACCCGCCGCGGCTGGTCGCCGGGCTCGGCCGGGAGGCCGTCGGGCCGGGCCGTCAGCCGCGGGTCATCGGCGAGCGCCGTGCCGATCCCGACGACGACCGCGTCGACCGAGGCGCGCCAGCGGTGGGCCAGATCGCGGCTGTCCTCGCTGCTGATCCACTGCGAGTCGCCGGTCCGCGTGGCAACCTTGCCGTCGAGTGTCATGGCCGACTTGAACAGCACCCACGGGCGCCCGACGCGGGCA
>DAIRTT010000011.1:0-26775 GCA_036803745.1 Solirubrobacteraceae bacterium
CCGGATGCCTCCTCAACCGTTCACAACGTATGTAGGCACGTCAACTAGCCGCGGCGCTTTCGAGCTGACGGATGCGGCAGCGGCGCCTCGCGGGACCGGCCCTGGTCATGCTCACTGCGTGCCTCACAGGATGCGGAGCTGCGGGCGGCGGGGTGCCGATGCAGAGCCCGCCCGGTCCTCCGACGGCCTCCGCCGAGAACGCCCAAGCTCCCCCAACTGCGGGGCCGTCGCTCGCGGGAGCCACGGTACCGGCAGCCCCCACGACGCCGGCGACGCTCAGCGAGCCCACTGTCCGCCAATGGCCGATTCCATACGGCGCCCGCCGCAAGCGCGAGATGGCCGCCTACTCGTTGCGGCACTACGGCGAAAGCACCTACATCCTTTCCGCGCCCAAAGTAGTGGTCGAGCACTTCACCGAAACGGCGACGGCACAGGAGGCATTCAACACATTCGCCCCCGACGTGCCCGACAGTGAGTTTCACGAGCTGCCCAACACCTGTGCGCACTTTCTCGTAGAGGCAAATGGAACGATCGACGAGCTCGTACCCCTCCGCCTGCGCTGTCGACACACGACCGGTTTGAACTGGACAGCGATCGGCATCGAGAACGTCGGCTTCTCAGACCGCGAAATCCTCGACAACCACCGGCAGCTCGCCGCCTCGCTTCGGCTCACGCGATGGCTTCGCTGCCGCTACGGGATCGCGCTGAGGAACATCATCGGACACAACGAGAGCCTCTCCTCGCCCTACCACCACGACCGTGTGCCGGCCTTTCAGCACCAGACCCATTCCGACTGGCAGCACCCCGACATGGTGCGCTACCGGGCACTGCTCGCGCGGTTGCCCTGCCCGGGGGCGTGAGCGCGCTCACGGGGAGTGTGTTGGTCGCCCCGAAGGCCTGCTTCACCCGCCGGCCCGGCCGGAGGGAAACTGGACGACCTGCTGGAAAGTCGGTCGGTTGACCCACGGCATCGACGGAACCTTGCCGGCACCGAGCGCGGCGAACTGGATGTCGTCGAGCGAGGGGTTGCACCTCGCGTTGTCAGCCTGTCCGGAGCCGGGGGGTCAAGCGAGTCATCACCGGCTGGGCCGGCGCGCGGCCGTCGACGCTGTGCACCACGGATTTTCGGGCACTCCAGTACATGGGTTGGGCATCGATTTCTCCTTCGGGAGCGCCGCCATCTTGACGTCGGTTGAACGCGGATATTCCTCGCCCGGCACAGGCGGACAGGGTGCGATCAGCTGTGAGTCGCAGGTCGCCTGCGCCGAGAGCACGCTCGCGAGCGTTTCACCAGAGTTCGGCTGAGCGCACGTGCCGTGTGTGCTCTGAATCGCCGGCGGTGTGCTGCTCGGCGTTCCGCCGCCCGCCTCGACGTTGTCGTGCCAGCAGTTGCCGTCTGTCTCGGGGTTTGAGACTTCACCGATGTCGCCGTTCGTGGGATTGGCGTAGGAACCGTTGTGCGAGAAGGTGTTGCCCGCGATCTCGTTGGCGAAGTCATCGAAGTAGCAGACATACGTTTCGCCGCTGCCCGAACCCACGCCGCCGTTGCAGTTGGCGACCGGCGGCGGCGATTCAGTGGCCGGGAAGGGAACCAGCAGGACGCCCCAGGCGTTGTTGTTGGCGATCGTGTTGCCGATCACGAGGTCGTGGCGACCGCCGGCGATCGACATCCCGGTGCCGAGGAGACCCGGGGCACTCGGGTGGGTCGGGGTTGCGCCGTTGTTGTTGTTGACGACCCGGCTGTGGCTCATCACCCAGCAGACGTTCGTGCGCTGCGCACCGACGGGCGCCTTCGGGTTCGTCGCGCCTTTCGGACAGAGCCCGTCCTGCGGGGAGGGGGCGTCGTCGTTGTTCTGGCTCTGCGTCGCGACGCCCTCCTCGTTGTTGTCGAATTCGGAGTTCTTGATCGTCAGGTGCCCGCCCGAGTTCGAGCCGGAGTAGCCGAGGTCGCTGTTCTCGGCATGGCCGTGGTTGATCGTGGCGTTGCAGTCGGGGCAGGCGCCGATGTAGTAGCTCGAGTCGGACATGTTGTTCGCGTATGTCTGGTCGAACACGCCGCGGCCCGTGGTATTGGAGGCATAGATGCCGTACTCATCAGACGGCTTTTCGGGGCCGCCCCAGTAGGTGGAGGTCGCACTGAGATATGAGCCGTACCACGAGCCGATCGCCTGTTTGCCCGACGCGCCGCCGCCGTCGAACCAGATCGCGTCACCGCCGTGGTTTGAGCCGAGGAAGTTGCAGGTGGAGAAGTTCTGCAGGCGAACGCCGCTTGCCTTATAGACAACGACGCCGTTGTTGCCCGCAAAACGGCCGCCTTCGGCCGGCCCGAAGATCTGATCGGATTCCTGCGCGCTGCACTGGGGCGACCCCGGCTTGGTGCCGTCGATCATGACCGTGTTGCGGTCCATGCCCCGCACGTGCAGATTCGGTGTGGTGATCAGGACGCTGGCACCGGCGATGTCGTCACCCATCGCTCCCGAGGGCACACGGCTGCCGGCCTCCTTGTAATCGCCTGGGCCGATGAGGATCCAGTCGCCGGAGTGCGCGGCGTCGACGGCTTCCTGGATCGAGGCGTACTGCCCGGGCTGGCCGTTGTAGCTCCCCACGCGCAACACCTGCCGGACCGCCGCTTTCGCCGTGCCCGAGGCGAGGAGGATGACCGCCAGAGCGAGCGTCAGGACAGGCGTGAGGCGATGCCAGGAGATCAGCTCCCGCGCCCGCGCCGCGAAGAACCCGCTCGGTGCCGTCCCCGCCAAAGCCTTTGTATCCATCCCATCCCCCCGCCCGCATCGTCGGCGGCTGCTCGGTTCCCCGAACACCCGTCTTTACACGTTTGCCTGTGACCAGATGGACCCCTACCCGGCCTCGCTGAGGCTAAACACGGTCCGCCGCCCACCCGCGCGGCGGACGAGGGCGATCGAGCATGTGGGCCGATTGATTAGCCCTTCGCGCCCCCGACCCTGCGGGTCAGGGTTCGATTGGCGTAAGCGGGTTCCCCGGGGCGATGCCCGAGCAGTCCTGCGGCGCCGGCCGGCCGGCGAACCGTTCCGAGAGCCACGGGACGGCGCTCGCGATCCATGGCGCGGCGGCTTCAATGTGCGCGAACAGGTCGTACTGGGCGTACTGGACCGAGACGCCTCGCTGGCAGTACTCGCGCGCGAGTGAGCGAACGTCGCCGGCGATCATCACGCCGTCGCCCGGGCCGATGCCCGGCTGGTTGCCGTCCGTGCCCTCGAGGATGCCGTTGGCCCCCTGTCCGATCAGAAGCGGGACGGTCGGCGTGCCGCCCGTGCCCATGATCAGCTGGTTGACGACCTGGACGTAGAGGGGGATGCTCTCCGGCGTCTGGTACTCGGGCTTGGCCATCTGGGCCCAGGTCAGACCGGGGTAGCGGCCGAGCACTTCGGTGATCGAGGCCTTCTGGAGCCTTTCGTAGAGCTGGAGACCGTAGTCGCTGAGGTATGGGGTGAGGTCGATGTGAAACGCGCGCGACACGCCGATGATGGCCATCGGGACCAACCCGGCCCACGCCAGGCTGCCGTCGACGTAGTGCAGGTTGTGAGCCGGGTCTGCGAGCACGCCGCCGAAGGCCGCGCCGGCGATACGCCGGTTGACGTCGGGCGCGTAGCAGGGGGCCAGCTCGGCCGCCCACTCGGTGGCGATCGCACCGCCCGAATAGCCGATCAGAACGATCTTCCCCGCCCGCCCGAGGCCCGTGGCAGGCGAGCTGAGTGCCGCCCGCAGAGAGTCGAGCGTGTTGATCCCGTACTCGGGACCGGCTGCGAAGTCTGCCGTCTCGCCCTCGGTATCGGCGATCACGACCGCGTTGCCCGAGAGGAGCTCCGGAGCGAACAGAGCAGTCTCGACGGTGGGGATTGCACCTCCGAGGGTCAGCCCGCCGGAGATCGCATAGGAGGGCTCGTCGTCAGGGTTCAACGAGTCATAGAAGGACTGGTAGGCGACGATGTTGGGAGTGCCCAGCATCAACGGGGGCTCGAGCACCGAGGTCACGTTCACCGTCGGTTGGCCCGTCTCCCCGGCCGAGCGGTAGAGCAGCTGAACGGCCCTGACGGGCAGCGGCAGGCCGGAGACGTGGTAGGAGAGCGTGCGGGTCTCAAGGACGGTGCCGGGCGCGATGTTCGCCAGCGGTGTGCTCCCCTGGTAGGCGTAGAACTGATCCTGCTCGGGGGTCGGTACGGCCGCGTGTGCGCCGGGGGCGCCAACTGCAGCCCAGAGCAGGAGTGTCAGCCCGACGGCCAGTCGGGCGCTCCAGTGGCGCGTCTCCAGGCCGCCGATCTCCCTCGACCGCAGTTGCTCGACCACACCAGTCATGGGCCCCCTCTCGTCGCTCGTTGCCAACCCTCGTCTGGCGTCGTACCCCAAATCGGCGCAGCTCGATCCGGCGCGGCGGTGATCGGCAGAGTTGCGAGTCCGATACGTGTGGCGCGTCAGCGCCGGCGGCGCTGGCCCCACTCGCGCATCGTGCAGTCGACCTGCTCGTCGTCGAGCGGCGGGACGGGCATCGGCGATGGCCTGCGCCGGTCGGGGCGTAGGCCATCGAGCGCGATGCACAGGACTCGCCGCCACGCCTCGGGTGCGACCTCGTGCGTGTACTCGGCCGCTTCGCCGATGGCGTGCTGGAGCAGGAGCACGTCGGAGATGTCGAGGTCATCGCGAACGACCCCGGCCTCGCGGGCGCGGTCGAGGATGGCATTGACCACAGGCTGGATCTGGCGGCGCCCCTGCTCGATGCGGGCGTGTGCCGTTGTCGTGCTGAGCAGCAGCTCCTTGAGCGCCCGATCGGCCACCTGAAGCTCCATCGAGCGCTCGATGAAGTGGGCGAGCCCATCCCACGGGTCGGGGATCTCGAGGGCGGCGTTGGCGGTCGCGAGGATCTCGGCGAGGCGATTCTCGAACAGGGCGTCGATGAGCTGCTCCTTGTCGGGGAAGCGCCGGTAGACGGTCCCGACGCCCACACCGGCGTGCCGCGCGATCTCGTCGAGCGAGACGCCGAGGCCGCGCTCGGCGAACAGCGCGCCGGCGGTGTCGAGGATGCGCTGGCGGTTGCGCTCCGCGTCGCGTCTGAGTGGTCGCTGGATGCTCGTGCCCATGCACTGATCGTAACAAAGTGGAGCTAGGCCCTCCAAGTGGAGAAGATATCTCCGGTTGTGTGCTAGGCTGCCCGAAGTTGAGAGTTTTCCTCCACTTTGAGAACCAGCCTCCACATACGAAACGCGAGAGACCAATGACTCCTGAAACCTCCTCCGCTCAGCACGAGCGCCGCTGGCTGATCCTGGCGATGGTCGCCGTCGCCCAGCTGATGGTCGTGCTCGACGCGACGATCGTGAACATCGCCCTCCCTTCCGCCCAGCACGCGCTCGGCTTCTCAAACGACAGTCGACAGTGGGTCGTCACGGCCTACGCGCTCGCATTCGGGAGCCTGCTCCTCCTCGGCGGCAGGATCGGCGACTACTTCGGGCGCAAGCAGGCCCTGATCGCGGGCCTGATCGGGTTCGCAGTCGCCTCGGCCCTGGCGGGAGTGGCGCAGAGCCTCGGCATGCTGGTGGCCGCCCGAGCGCTGCAGGGTGCGTTCGGAGCACTGCTGGCTCCCTCGGCGCTGTCGATCCTGACGACCGCATTCACCGACCCCGGGGAGCGCGGCAAGGCGTTTGGTATCTACGGCGCGATCGCCGGCGGCGGCGGCGCGATCGGCCTGCTGCTCGGCGGCGTGCTCACGCAGTACATCGACTGGCGCTCGACGATGTTCGTGAACCTCGTGTTCGCGATTCCCGCCGCCGCAGCCGCCGTCGTGTTGCTGACGAGCGAGCGCCCGGCCAGCCGGCCCAGGCTCGACCTCCCGGGAGTGGCAAGCGCCACTGCCGGCCTCTTCGCGCTCGTGTACGGCTTCTCCAATGCCGAGACCCACGGCTGGGGGGCCCCGCTGACGGTCGGCTCGCTTGCCGCGGGCGCCGTCCTGCTGGTGAGCTTCGTGGTACTGCAGGCGCGCGGCGAGCACCCGCTGCTGCCCCTGCGAGTGGTGCTCGACCGCGACCGCGGAGCGTCCTTCGGCGCGATGGCGATCGCGGGGTCGGGATCCTTCGGGGTGTTCCTCTTCCTCACCTACTACCTCCAGCGCAACCTCGGGTTCAGCCCGATCAAGACCGGCGTGGCGTTCCTGCCGATGATGGGCGCCGTGGTGACCTCGGCGACGCTGATGAGCACGCGGATCCTGCCGCGCACCGGCCCCCGCCCGCTGGTCCCGACCGGAATGCTCCTGGCGGGCTTCGCGATGCTGGCGCTCACGCGGGTCGGAGTTCACACGAGCTACGCCTCACACGTGCTGCCGTCCCTGCTGGTGCTGGGAGTTGGGATGGGGATGATCTTCGCCCCGTCGATGGCCACGGCAACCGGGGCCGTCGATCCGCACGACGCCGGCGTCGCCTCTGCACTGGTCAACACGATGCAGCAGGTGGGCGGCTCGATCGGAGTGGCGCTGCTCAGCACCTTCTCGGCCACGGCCGCGACGAGCTTCGTGGCCTCGCACGGAGGCCCGGCCCCCGCCACGCTCGCAGCCGCCGCGGTCCACGGCTACACGACGGCCTTCTGGTGGTCGGCCGGGATCTTCTTCCTCGGCGCGATCTTCAGCGGCGCGCTGTTGCGCTCCGGCGCGCAGAGCCAGGCGCTCAGCCAGGGGATGGCGCCGGCGATGGCACACTGAGGTTGTGCGCGTCAGAGACGATCGCGTGAGCGCCGCGGCCGTCGAGCCGCCGGCGCTCGCGCGCGGAGACCTGACCGAGCAGCCGCAGCTGGACCGCGCCAAGGTCCGCCGCCGCCTCGTGATCCTCGGCGGGGTGATCCTGACAACGGGGGCGGTCGTCTCACTCGTCCCGGGCCTCGCGAGCCTGCGTTCGCGCTTCGTGCACGCGGACCCGTTGTGGCTGCTGACGGGCGCGGCGCTGAAGGTGCTCTCGGGGGTCTCCTACGTGGTCGTGTTCAGGGCGGTGTTCTGCGGACGGATGAGGTGGCGGCTGAGCGGCGAGGTCGGCTTTGCGGAGCTCGGCGCGAACGCGGTGATCCCGACCGGCGGAGCGGGCGGCCTCGCCCTCGGAGCGTGGGCGCTGAAACGCAGCGGGATGGACGATGCGCGGATCGCCCGGCGCAGCGTGGCCTTCTTCCTGCTCACGACCGTGCCGAACGTGCTCGGTGTGATCCTGCTGGGCTTCGGCCTCGCGCTCGGTGTGTTCTCAGGGCGCGTGAGTCTCACCCTGACGGTCATCCCGGCGCTGATCGCAACAGCGACGATCGCGCTGACGGTCGCCAGTGGACGGTGGGCGGCGCGGGCGCATCGGAGAGCGCGCAGGCGCCGCGGGGCGGACTCGCGGCTCGCGGCCGTGCTGGGCCCGCTGGCGTCGGGAGTGCACGAGTCACTCGCGCTGCTGCGCCGCCCCAGCCCGCTGCTGATCGGCGGCCTCCTCGGCTACCTGGTCTTCGACGTGGCGATCCTGTGGGCCACCTTCAAAGCGCTGGGCGCCGCGCCGGGCATCCCGATCCTCTGCATCGCCTACCTGATCGGCGAGCTCGGCGGGCTTATCCCGGTGCCCGGCGGGATCGGCGGCGTGGACCTCGGACTGGTGGGCACGCTCGTGCTCTACCACGTGCCTGTCGGCTCGGCGACTGGGGCGGTGCTGGCCTACCGAGCGATCGCACTCCTCGTCCCGGCGATCCTCGGCGCGGTGGCCTTCGCGCTGCTGCGACGCAAGCTCTCGCGCGAGACGGAGGCGATCACCGGGTGCGGGCCCGATGGACACGTCGAAGTGATCGGCCGCGGGATCGTGCGCCTGATCTGAGGCTCAGGGTCGACGCTTGCGCTCGAGCTCGGACGGCTCGACGCGCTGGACGTCCCAAGCGAGACCGGTCTTCTCCATCGAGGAGATCAGCCACCAGGTGGGGTCGAACTGCCAACTCTCGAGACCGTGCTTGGCCGAGCGGGGGAAGGCGTGGTGGTTGTGGTGATTGCCCTCGCCGAGTCCGACGAGCGCGACGAGCGGGTTGTTGCGGCTCTGATCGCGGGTCTCGAACGGGCGCTTGCCCCAGAGGTGGCAGACGGAGTTCACGCTCCAGGTCGCATGATGGAGAAAGAAGATGCGCATCGCCCCGCCCCAGATGAAGCCGCCGACACCGCCTCGAAGCCTGCGCGTCGCGAGCGCCCCGGCGGCGAAGGGCGCGAGGAAGTAGCTGCCGAGCACGATCGCCGGGAAGCGGCGGTGCACGGCCATCACGACCGGGTCCTCGAGGAGGTCGGGTACGTAGCGCTGGCGTGATGCCTTCTCCTCAGCGAACAGCCAGCCGAAGTGCGCGTGGATGAAGCCGCGCAGGCGCCCACCCTCGTGGCCGACGTGAGGGCTGTGGGGGTCCCCGATTTCGTCGGTGTAGGTGTGGTGCTTGCGGTGATCTGCGACCCAGTCGGGCACCGACCCCTGAATCGCGGTCGAGCCGAGGACGGCGAACACGCCGCGCACGAAGGGATAGGTCTTGAAGCTGCGGTGGGTGAAGAGGCGGTGGTAGCCGGCCGTGATGCCAAAGCCGCTGAGGAGGTATGAGACGGCGAAGATGCGCCGGTTGGCGCGCGTCGCGAACAGCCAGCGCTTGCGGAAGGTGAGCGCGAGCAGGGCGGGCGGGCCGAAGACGAACATCGCGGTGAACACCCGGTAGACGAGGCTCGCGGAATGGGTCTCCGAGACCTGGCGCGGCGGTGCGGCGGTCTCTTCGATGTGGGAGGGAGCCGGGTCCGGCGGGAGGGCGGTACTGCTCACACGAGCAACATATTTGACGTCTCAGGTAGGTTCTTGGCCCGTGGTACCAGGAACTGAGTGGGAAAACTATGCTGCAAGCACAAAAGCGTGGCTCACGCCTGGAACGGCGGCGGCGATCCGGCGCATCCTTCCAGAGCTGGCCCAGGAGACCGTGCGCGCGATCCAGCGAGAGGTCCCGGGCTATGCGCGCCCGCTCCGCGGCGAGTTCGGACGGGGTATCCGTACCGGGGTGGAGCTGGCACTGAGCCGGTTCATAGGCGATGGCGAGGCGGGCGCGCCGAACGTGTACAGGCGGCTCGGCTACGGCGAGCTGTCGGCGGGCCGGACGCTCGACTCACTGCAGTCGGCATACCGGGTGGGCGCACGGGTGGCGTGGCGGAGGATGAGCGCGGCGGCGGCGAGAAGCGGGGCGAGCGCGGACGAGCAGCGCGGGCTGGCCGAGTCGATGTTCGCGTACATCGAGCAGATAGCGGCCGAGTCGATCGAAGGCCACACCGACGCCCAGCTCGCTCAGGCGGGGGATCTCGATCGACGTCGCACGGCGTTGTTCGCGGCGCTGATGAGCGTTGCGGCACCCGATGCGACGTCGCTGGCGGCGGCCGCGGCGCAGGCGCGGTGGACGATTCCTGTTTCGGTGGCGTGCTTGGCCGTGGACAGCGAGGCAGCGCCGGCGACGCTGCGCCGGCTCAGCGGCGGGACCCTCCACGGCGAGGTCGCGGAGTGGACGTGCATCGTCGTGCCCGACCCATCGCGTCTCGAGCGCGAGGCGCGGAACGCGGCTCAGCAGTTGGGAGTGGTGGCGTGCCTCGGGCCGCCTGTCCCCGTCGCAGAAGCGCACGTCTCCATGCGCTTGGCCGGCCTGGCCCGCCAGCTGCCGGCGGGCGAGCCGGGACTGGTCGTGGCCGAGCGGCGGCTGGCCGACCTGGCGCTGCGCGCATCGCCGGACCTCGTCGAGACATTGACGGCGCGGGTGCTCGCCCCGCTCGCGGGAGAGAGCGAGCGGAGCCGGCTGCGACTCGAGGAGACGCTGCACGCGTGGCTGCGCCACCACGGCTCCCAGCGCGCGATCGCGGACGAGGTGGGTGTGCACGCTCAGACAGTGCGCTATCGGATGCGCCGCCTGCGAGAGCTGTTCGGGGCCGAGCTCGAGGATCCGGACAATCGCTTCGCGCTGGAGATGGCGCTCCGGGCTCAGTCGCTGGGCGGCGGAGACGTCGCAGCTCAGACGTCGGGCACCGAGTGAGCCGGGCACGGCGAGACAGCGTGAGCTGTGAGATCCGCCGGCGCTCCGCGCGCCTGGAAATCCCGTGGCGCCGAATCGACGGAGCCGGGACGTAGCGCCAGCAGCGTGCGGTCGGAGACGAGTATCTCCTCGGGCTGCGCGGACTCGGCGAGCCGCGCAGCGATGTTCACGTCGACGCCTAGATAGTCCCGGCCGACCTTGCGCGGCCGGCCGAGATGGATGCCGGTGCGCAGCTGCGGACGGTGACCGTCGACGTTCACCAGTGCTACCCGCTCGCTCGCCTCAAACGCCGCCTCAGTCGCGCTCCTCGCGTCGCGGAAGACGGCCATGAGCCCGTCACCGAGCCGCTTGACCACCTCGCCTCCTCGTGTGAGGATCGGAGGCTCGATCGCCTCTCCGACCTCGCGCAGAAGTCTGACGGCGAGCTCATCCCCGGCGTGCAGTGCCCACTCCGAGAAGCCGACGAGGTCGGTGAAGAGAATCGCGACGTCCACCTCACCTCGACCGCGCCCCTGAGCCTCGGCGAGCCTCTGCCAGCTCTGGAGCGCCGCCGCCCCGAGCTCTCCCGCGACGCCCGGCTCATCGACCCTCAGCGCAGCGAGCTGACGGAACGCCACGTCGACCGGCCGCCCGCGGACGGTGGGCAGGCCGTGGTCGATCCGCTGCTCACCGAGTGCCCACTCGCGGGTCTTCCGGGCGGCGTCCAGGAGCCTGGGGCTCCGGTTGACTCTTCGGACAGTGCTCGTGAGCCGCGTCACGCGGCGGCTGCTGGAGTGCTCGCTCACGGCGCCAGCCTAGTCAACCTGCGCTCCCGAGAGGCTGCGCGCGACGCACGCGCGGGACCGACCAAGGAGTAGCCTCTCAGGGGTGCTCGAGGGCGCGCATCTCGTGGGTTTCGTGGCAACGCGCGATCTTGACGTGGCGGGGGCGTTCTACGGCGACCTGCTGGGTCTGCGGCGGGTCGCCTCGACACCGCTGGCGAACGTGTACGACGTGAGCGAAGCCAAGCTCTGCGTGGTGCGGGCGGATCACATCGAGCCGACCGGGGAGACGGTGTTCGCCTGGAGCGTGGAGGACCTGGGCGCGACGGTCGCACAACTCGTCGAAGCCGGAATCGAGCTGATCAGCTACCCCGGGTTGGACCAGGACTCCGATCGGGCCTGGACGTCTCGCTCGGGAGCACGTGTCGCGTGGTTCAAGGATCCGGAGGGCCACATCCTTTCGGTCATGCAGATGCCGTGGTAACCGGCTGGATCACGATTCTGATGCGTCGTTTTCGCTTCCTGGGTGGTGCCTCCAAAGATCCGCCGGTGACGGTCGGCGATCCCCGGTTTGACGGCTGGGAGACCGTCAGCACGTTCGAGGATCAAGCGACCGCCGTAGCGTGGCGTGACCAACTGCGAACGCTCGGCGTGGACGCGGCGTGCGTCGCCGATCATGCCTTGGATCGCCGGGGACACGGCGATATCTATGTTGTCGTCCCGCCTGGCCAGTGGTCGCGCGCCAACGAGATTCTCGAAAATCTCGACTGACGTTCCCGCCGGGGTTAGCGTCTGACGATGGTAAAGCTGAGCATCTTGGGTGAGGAGACACCAGCGCTGTCGACGGCGGTGAAGCTGACCTGATAGCGGCCGGGCGGCAGCGCCTTGCCGCGGAGACGACCGCTGAGTGCCACCCTGTTGAGCCCCGCGTGCGCCGAGCGGGTACCGTCGCCATCGAACGTGGGGTCGGGCGCCCCATTGGGCAGCAGCCTCGTCACTGTGATCACGCCTCCCGAGGTGGAGACCGCGACGATCTTCCCGCCTGAGGCCGGCCCGGCCTCGGTCGGGCATGTCGACGTCGGGCGTTCGAAGACCGTCGTCCCGCCCGTTCCGAACGAGGGATCAAGCCAGCCTGAGCCCGCCAACGCGATCCCAACGCCCAGCCCCGATGCCCGGTCGAGGGTGTGGTGTTCCGCCCGACGCGGCCCGTGCCGCACGAGGATGGCTTCTTGACCGAGGTCGCCCGCGCGAGCTGGGACATGATGGCTGACCGGCCCGTCACCCAGGTGCATGTCACCACTACGTTCGCCGGGCGGATACGTGCGTGGGGTTTGCACCAGGGAGCACTCCGCCCCCGTGAACTCGCCGGACCGGCGGTGACGCTCTAGGCAGCGACAGTCGCCGAGAGCAAGCGTCCGTGATCCCGCGCCAGATCCTCCGCCTCTTCGCGCAACCCTGTGGCCATGTCCTTGAACTGGTCGAGTGCCGGGTTGACTCCGACGAGAGTGAAATCGACCTCCACGACGAGGAGCTCGAGCTTCCAGACATCGGAGAGGATCCGGCGCATCCACGGTGTGGCGTGGTCCCAGCCCTCGCGGGGCGTCCCATCGGCGTAGTAGCCGCCGTGCGCAGTCGCGAGTACGGCGGGCTTGCCCACAGTGATCGGCTCGGCTCCCGCGGACATCCGTGGATCGGTGACGACGAGGTCGACCCAGGTCTTGAAGTGTTGGGAGACGCCAAAGTTGTAGAGCGGGACCGCGAAGAGCAGTGCGTCAGCCGCGGCAAGCTCGTCGACCAACGTCGCTGCGAGGGCAACTGCCTCTCGCTGCTCGACCGAGCGCTGCTCCTCCGGCGTGGCGCCAGCGAACGCAGCAGCGGCCCATGCCGAAGACGGGAGGGCGTGATGCCAATCTCTCGGTTGATCACCGGATCATCCGCGTGGGCGTCGCGCCACTCCTGCTGGACGATGTCGGCGATCTGGCGGCTGTGCGAGCCGTCCGTGCGCACGCTTGCGTCTAGGCGGAAAAGTGTCATGGATCCTGTCCTTGCTGTAGGTGTCTTGGTGATTGACGAAGGCGCGAACACGCAAGGCGAACACGCGCGCGGGCTAGGCTTAGACTCAGCCGCACTGCTCAATTACCGGACCCCGGGTCCGCTTACAATCTTCGCGGTAGCATAAGCGGACCTATGGTCCAGATAGATCTCCTACCCAACCCGCCCGTCGCGCATGGACCGGAGCTTCCGATGGCGGGCCAACGACCCGAGCGGGCCGACGCGGCGGCCAACCGGCAGCGCATCTTGGATGCGGCCCGGAGGCTCTTGGCCGCCCGCGGGCCGGAGGCGCTGACGATGCAGGCGGTCGCGACCGAGGCCGGCGTCGGCAAGGGCACTGTGTTCCGGCGCTTCGGCGACCGCGCGGGTCTCACCGGGGCCTTACTGGACGACTACATGCGCGCGTTCCAGGAAGCATTCCTCCACGGACCGCCTCCGCTTGGGCCCGGGGCTCCCCCCCAGGAGCGTCTCGAAGCGTTCGTGGTCGAGCTCATCAAGCTCCAAGCCGAGAACCTCGCGTTGGCGCTCGTCGCCGAGAAAGAGCCCGCACAAGGGCTGGCGCCGGTCTACGGCCCGTTCCTCATCCACGTCGCGACGCTCGTGCACAAGATCGACGCAGAGCTCGACGAGGGGATCGTCGCTGCGTTCATCCTCAGCGCGATCTCCCCGCCGTTGCTCCACAGGATGCGCCGGATCCTCGATGTCGACACCGCCGCTCTACAGGAGTCCGCCCTGGCACTCCTTCAGGGGATCACGCGCCGCTAGCGCCTGCGTAGTTTGCCGCATCCCGTGTGCGGCAAAGGCCGCTGGCCACGGCTCGCGCGGCGCCATAGCCTCGCGAAGCACCCGCGGGTGTGGGTGTGAGACGTACAACTTTCGAGAGCGGCATGAGG
Organism: Solirubrobacteraceae bacterium; assembly: GCA_036803745.1. Classification (GTDB taxonomy): domain Bacteria; phylum Actinomycetota; class Thermoleophilia; order Solirubrobacterales; family Solirubrobacteraceae; genus Palsa-744. The sequence continues at coordinate 13,763 of DAIRTT010000011.1, forward strand.
GAGGAGCTTGGGATGGTTCAGGACGATGCGCGAGTCCCGCGCGTCCTCGCGATCGACGCCGGCGGCACGATGACCGACACGTTCATCGTGGACTCCCGCGGCTCGTTCGTCGTGGGCAAGGCGCAGACGACCCCCGAGGACGAGTCGATCGGCTTCATGGCATCGGCGCGCGATGCGCTCGCCCAGTGGGACTCGACGCCCGAGCAGGGCTTTCCGGCGATCGTCTCCGGCATCTACTCGGGAACCGCGATGCTCAACCGGCTACTCCAACGCCAGGGGCTGAGGATCGGCTGCATCGTCAACGCCGGCCACGAGGACTACCTGCGCCTGGAGCGTGGTGTGCAGACCCACCTCGGCTCCTCCTACGCCGACCGCCTGCACGTCGCTACGCACTTCCACAACGAGCCGCTCGTCCCGCGCTCACGGATGCGAGGTGTGCGGGGCCGCATCGACGTGTTCGGAGACGAGGTCCTTCCGCTGCGCGAGCAGGACGCACGCGAGGCTGCGATAGCGCTGCTGGACGATGGCGTCGAAGGGATCGTCGTCTCACTGCTCTTCTCCTACCGAAATGCCGCCCACGAGCAGCGCGTCGCGGAGATCATCGAGCAGGAGAAGGCGAGGCGCGGAGTCAACGGCGCGGTGCCGCTGTTCCTCTCCTCCGAGCTGTACCCGATGCGTCGCGACCTACCTCGCCTAAACTCGACCGTGATCGAGGCCTACGCGGCAGAGCCCTCGCGATCGACGCTTAAGTCAGTGCGCGAGGTGACCAAGGACCACGGAGCCCAGTTCGAGTTGCGGGTGATGGCCGCACACGGCGGCACGATCTCGATCGAGGCGAGGGAGCTTGGGCGAACGCTCGTCTCGGGACCTGTCGGCGGCGTGGTGGGCGGGCAGGCGCTCGCGCAGAGAATGGAGTTGAGCAACGTGTTGTGCACCGACATCGGGGGCACCTCGTTCGACCTGGCGTTGATCACCGACGGGCGCTTTGAGATAACCCAGACGCCCGACATCGCGCGCTTCGTCATGAACATGCCGCTCGTCCGGATCGACTCGATCGGCGCCGGCACCGGGTCGTTCGTGAGGGTCAACCCGAACTCCAACCGGCCGGAGCTCGGTCCTGACTCGGCTGGTTCGCGCATCGGCGTCTGCTGGCCCGAGGGCGGCCTCGAAACCGTGTCGGTCACCGATCTGAACCTCGTGCTCGGCCGTCTCAATCCAGACTATTTCCTCGGTGGCGAGGTCGAGCTGGACGTCGAGCTCGCACGCGCGGCGATCGAGCGGCAGATCGCGCGGCCGCTCGGGCTGGAGGTCGAGGCGGCCGCCGCGGGCGTGATCGAGCTGTTCGAGCAGACGCTCAGGAACGAGGCCGTCGGGCGGATTCTGGGCAAGGGCTACTCACCCGCCGACTACACGCTGCTCTGCTACGGCGGCGGCGGCCCACTTCACGTAGCGGGGTACACCGAGGGCGTGACCTACAGCGAGGTGCTCGTGCCCGCATGGGCGGCGGGCTTCTCGGCGTTCGGCTGCGCATGCGCCGACTTCGACTATCGCTACGACCAGACGGTCGACATGCCGCTGCTGCCGAGCTTCGGCGAGGCAGAACGAGCCGGGATCGGCGCGATGATCACCGGCGCCTGGGTGGGCCTCCAGGACCGGGTGGCCGCCGAGTTCACGAAGTCGGGAATCGGGCGCGAGAGCATCCGATTCACACATGCCGTCCGCATGCAGTACTACGGGCAGCTCAACGACATCGAGTTCGTCTCACCGCACGCCGCGTTGCAGGACTCCTCGCAGGTGGACGACCTCATCGAGACCTTCGAGGGGGCCTACGCGAAGATGTACGCCTCCTCGGCCCGCTCGCCGGAGTTCGGCTACCTGGTCACCCACGTGATCGTGCACGGGACGGTGGACGTCGAGAAGCCAGCGTTGCCGAACCTGCCCGAAGTACAGGGCAAGCCGCCGCCGAAGGCGACGAGACAGGTTCACTGGGGTCGCGCCAGCCGGGGCGAGTCGGTCGAGACCGAGATCTTCCAGCTCGAGTCCGTCCAAGCCGGCAACACGATTGAGGGCCCGGCGATCGTCGAGCATTCCGCGACCACCTTCGCGATCCCGCCGGGACGCCGGGCCAGGCTCGACGGACACCAGATATTTCACCTCACCGACACGAAGGGGTCCAGCGATGGCGACGGTTGACGCCACACCTGAGCTCGAGACAGGCGAGCCGGGCATCGGCTGGGATGGTCGGCGCCTGGACGAGATGCTCGCCGAGTCTGAGCGCCTGTTCAGCGAGACCGGCCACTACGGCGGCCTGCGCGAGCTCGAGCTGATGACCTCGGACCCGATCGGCTACGAGAAGCTCTTCTCGCGGATCCGCGGGGGGCTGGTGTCCGCGCGCGAGACCGCGCTCAACATCTCGGCTTCGCCGATCGTGCGCGAGCTGGGTGAGCTGTGCTTTGCCCTGTACACACCCGAGGGGGATTCGCTCGCCCTGTCCACGGGGATCATCGTCCACGTCCACACGATGTCCGACGCGATCAAGTGGATGGTCCGCAACGGATATGAGGACAACCCCGGGATCAGGCCGGGCGACATCTTCGCCAACAACGACCCGACCATCGGCGACGTCCACAACGCCGATGTGCAGACGTTCGTGCCGATCTTCTTCGACGGCGAGCTGATCGCCTGGGCGGGCGGCGTGACGCATGTTCTCGACATTGGCGCGAGCACCCCCGGGGGTGTGCCGGTGGGGCCGACCACGCGCTACGAAGACGGCATCGATCTGCCCTGCATGAAGATCGGCGAGCACGACGAGCTCGCGAGGTGGCACCTCGAGCGCTGCAAGAAGCGCACCCGCGCCTCGGTGTACTACCTGCTCGACGAGCGCACGCGCCTGGCCGGCTGCCACATGATCCGCGAGGCGGTCGAGCGCGTGCTGCGCGACGAGGGCGTCGACCGATTCAAGCGCTTCAGCCACGAGGTCATCGAGGAGGGGCGCCGTTCGTTCAAGTCGCGCATCCGCGAGATGACCGTGCCGGGCCGCTACCGCTCACCCGCCGGGTTTGACGCCGAGTTCGCCGACAAGCCGCAGCTTCCGGCGCGCGCGCGACGCGACATCATCATGCACTCCGCGTTCGAGGTGCGGATCGGCGGGGACGGAACGTATGAGCTCGACTACGACGGCTGCTCGGCCTGGGGCTGGCATTCGATGAATTGCACGCCGTCGGGAATGCAGGGCGCGATCTGGGTGATGTTCACCCAGACGCTGATCTGCAACGACAAGGTCAACGACGGTGCGTACTTCGCGATCGAGACCAACTTCCCGGAGGGCACGATCGCCAACCTCGGCGACGCCGAGGGCTCGACGGCCATCGCGTGGGCGTTCCTTCAGCCCTCCTTCACCGGGTTCCCGCGTACGATGTCGCGTGCGCTGCAGGCGCGCGGCTTCATCGAGGAGGTGCTCGCCGCCTATTCGGTGTCGGGCAACGTCCAGCAGGGTGGCGGCATCGACCAGTACGGCAACTCCTCGGCGATCATGAACTTCGAGGTCTCGGCGCAGGGCATGGGCGCGAAGTACGTTCTCGACGGAACCGACTACTGCGCGGCCATGTTCAATCCCGAGGGCGACATGGGAGACGTGGAGATGTGGGAGTTGATCTCACCGTTCGTCTATCTGTCGCGACGGGTCAAGGCTTCCTCGGGCGGGCCCGGGCGCCATCGCGGCGGGTCGAGCTTTGAGTCTCTGTTCATGGTCAACAAGACGCCGTTCTGGGAGCTACAGAACATCGGCACCGGGCGCGTGCTCTCCTCCTCAGGGCTGTTCGGCGGCTACCCGGGAGCGACGGCCTACATACACAACATCCATGGCGCGGACCTGATCGACCGTGCGCGGCGCGGCGAGGCCTACCCGGTGGCCGACGGCGACTTCGAGAGTCCCGCGCTGATGGAGATCCAGGGCAGCTCGCGCGACTACAAGCGCGACGGGTTGACGCTGCTGGAGCCGTTCTCCAACGGAGATCTGTACCTGTCCGTGATGAAGGGTGGCGCGGGCCTTGGTGACCCGCTGCTGCGACCGATCGAGGGCGTCGAGCGGGACATCGAGGAGGGCCATCTGCTTCCCCGCTTCGCCGAGTCGATCTACGGCGTCTCCGATCGCGAGGCGTTTCGACGCCGCCGGCTCGAGCGAGCGATACCGGTACGCGAATGGGTGGCGTCTGAGCGTGAGCGGATTCTCGCTCAAGACTTCGCAGAGCCCGTCAAGGCGATGTTCGCGGAATCGATGCGGCTGTCGCCGCGATGGGCGGCGGAGTACCGCGGCTTCTGGGATCTGCCCGAGGACTTCGACTACGACGTCGCCACGCCGACCGTCGTCGCGGAGCGCTCCCAGCCAGGCAAGCTCGACCCAGACGTCGCCGCAGACGCCTTCCTGGCCGCCTCTGAACCGCGGGCAGGCGAGGACGGTGTCCCGTTCGCCTCTGGAGGCAAGCTGGACGTTGAGACGCTGGGGGCGCTGCTCGATGAGAAGCTGTCCCGTCGCGAGGTCAAGGACATCCAGTCCGGCTACAAGGACGCCGACCGCTTCGGGAAGTGGCTCGCCGTGCTCCAGCAGCGCGTCCCGTATGAGGATCCGATCGTCCTTCCCGCGGGCGAAGGGCTGAACATCGTCCGGCGCCGGTCGGACGGGCAACTGATCTACCGCTGCGACTGCGGGCACGACTTCTGCGCACACAACCGGAACTGGAAGATGGATGCCGTCGTCCACGTACGCGACACCGAGGAGGCGCTACTCGAGATCTATCCGAAGATGGCCGGGCCGGATCCCAAGCTTCAGCAGATCCGCGAGTACTGCTGCCCCACGTGCGCACGGCAGCTCGAGGTCGAGGCGCTGCAGCCCGGCTACCCCGTGGTCCACGAGTTCCTCCCCGACGTCGAGGGCTTCTACCGCGGCTGGCTGGGGCGCGAGGTGCCGTCGTAGCGGGGTAGCCCGCCCGCTCGTCGCGTGTGGATCACGCGGGCAGCGCATGGGTTCCCCTAGGCAGCCGTGACGGCCCGCAGCTCCTTGAGCGACTCACGGATGAGGCGCTGGAAGCCCTTTCGATTGGCCGGATCGACCCAGCGCTCGAACGCGACCCGGAAGACGGCGATGGCGGCCTCGGCGGTGAGGATCGCGGCAGGGTCGGCGACTCCGCGGTCGCGCAGCGCGCCCGCCACAGCGCGGGCGAGCTTGGCGAGCTTGATGAGCTCGCGCTCCTGCAGCTCCGGGTTGGCGATGATGATCTGCTGGCGCCGGGCGGCTAACTCGCGCCGCTCTTCGAAGCCGGCGGCGACGACGTCCAGCGCCGCGGCCACCGCGTCGAGTGGTGTCGCTGATTCCGGGGCGGCGGCGACCTCGCTCGTGAACAGCTCCTCGAGTTCCTCGGCACCGTAGAACAGCACCTCGCGCTTGTCGGCGAAGTAGCGGAAGAACGTGCGCTTGGTGAGCCCTGCGCTCTCGGCGATCTCCGCGACCGTGGTGTTGTCGAAGCCCCGCTCGCCGTAGAGCGTGAGGGCCGCCTGCTGGAGCCTCCCCAGCGCGTCCGGTTGCCATCGAGCCATGACACTAACCCTACTCGATGACACTGGGTGACATAGACGTGCTACGGTGATGCCACCAAGTGTCATCAACGGTTCTTCGGCTCCCCATGTGCCGAAGGGCCCTTTCCTCAGGAGGTCTTCCCATGCGTGTTTTCGTCACCGGCGCGTCCGGTCACATCGGTTCCGCCGTCGTCCCCGAGCTGCTTGCAGCCGGGCACCAGGTCGTCGGCCTGGCCCGCTCAGAGCGCTCCGCCGCAGCGTTGAAGGACGCCGGCGCCGAGGTGCGGCGCGGCGATCTGGACGACCTCGACGGCCTGAGGGAGGCCGCCACCGAAACCGACGGAGTCATCCACCTCGCCTACAAGCACGAGGCGATGTTCTCCGGGGATGTCCTCGGAGCGCTCAGCGCTGACATGAGCGCCATCGAGGCGATCGGGGGTGCGCTGGAGGGCTCGAACAAGCCATTCGTCGGCACATCGGGCACGCTGACGCTGAGCTTTGCGGGCATCACGGGCCGCCCGGGCACGGAGGAGGACGTAATGAAGGAGGGCGGGAGGATCGACGCCGAGAACACGGCAGTCGGGCTGGCAGAGCGTGGGGTGCGCTCCTCGGTCGTCCGCCTCGCGCCGCTGGTTCACAGCACGCTCGATCACACCGGGTTCGGCCCCACCCTGATCGGCATCGCCCGCGACAAGGGCGTCTCCGGCTATGTCGGCGACGGGTCCAACCGCTGGCCGGCTGTCCACACGCTCGACGCCGCTCGCCTATACCGGCTGGCGCTCGAGGCCGCTGCGGCGGGATCGCGGCTGCACGGGATCGCTGACGAGGGCGTGCCGTTCCGGGACATCGCCGAGGTCATCGGCCGGAAGCTCGGCGTGCCCGTCGAGAGCATCGCGGCCGAGAACGCCGCTGAGCACTTCTCGTTCCTCGGTGCGTTCGTGTCGCTTGACAATCCGACGTCGAGCGCGCTGACCCGTCAATGGCTCGGCTGGGAGCCGACTCACCCCGGCCTCGTCGAGGACCTCGAGGAGGGGCACTACTTCGCCGGTTAGGGCGGCCCGCGTGTCGGAGCGGCCGGGGGGTCACTCGCCTCAAGCTGTGACCGGGCCCCGGCCGCTCTGAATCTGCCGCTGTTTGCGAGCTTCCTGTGAGGAGCACTCGGTCCACTCGTCGCATCCCGCTGGACGGGAGGCGTAGGCTAGCGAGGAGGCGGGGAGACGGAACGAGGAGGGATGTGGGGTATGCGAGAGCTCTCTACGGCACTGATTCGGCGGGCGGGGGTCCACGGGACCCGGCGACGTACTGTTGGACTTCTCGCGGCATGTTCGCTCGTCGCGCTCGGCGCTTCTGCGACCGCCGCCTCCGCGGCTGAACCCGAAGACTTCTCGGGGTCGGCCTACCAGATCTTGGCGCCGGGTGACGGGGGCTTTCCTCCGCCCGAACGCGCCAAATCCTCGACGTTCGATCAGGGGTTGCTCTACGACGCGCTGACCCCCCTGCAGGGCAACGTCACCGCAGCGGACCTCGAAAAGAACTACCTGTCGGAGAAGTTCGGGGTGACCGGCCCGATCATCGAAGAAGAGCACCTGGCGCCGGGTTTGGTCATCAAGCGCGACAGGAACGACATCCCGCACATCTACGGGGCAACACGCGAACTGGTGATGTTCGGCTCGGGCTGGGTCGCCGCCGAGGACCGGGGCCTGCTCCTGAAGATGGCCGTCGGGCCATCGTTTGCCGCGACGCTTGACATTCCCGGGGTCAACCCGTTTGGACTGCTCCTCAGCGGGCGCGAATTCACACCGACCAAACAGACGGAAGAATTCGTGAACGCACAGAAGAGCGTCCTGCTCGAAAAAGGACCCAAGGGCGCACAGGTTCTATCCGACCTCGAATACTGGGCCGCCGGGGTAAACGCCTTCGAGGAAACCTTCAAAGAAGCTCTTCCGCCACAGCTGCGGGTGCCCCACCTCACGTCCACCAACGCGATCGCCGGCTTCGCGCTGATCGGCTCGATCTTCGGCAACGGCGGCGGCAACGAAGTCACCAACTCCAACTTCCTGGCCAAGCTCAGAGCCAAACTGGGCCGCGAGCAGGGTTCAAAGGTCTTCCGCGACCTGCGTGAGGTCAACGACCCCGAAGCGCCCGTGACGACCACCAAGCCGTTCCCCTACGACGGCGTGCCGACCGGCCCGACCCCGGGGGTCGTGGTGATCGACCCGGGATCGATGAGCTCCTCCGCTGCGCAGGCTGCCAGCGTGGCCCGTGCGGCCAAGCGAAAAGCCTCGAACTTCCTGCTCGCCGGTCCGGCACACTCCGCCGACGGGCACCCGCTCGCCGTGATGGGACCGCAGCTGGGCTACTTCTACCCGGAGATCGTGATGCAGGCCGACCTCCACGGGGGCGGCGTCGACGCGCAGGGGGTCATCGCCCCCATCTCGCCCTACGTCTTCATCGGTCGGGGAAAGGACTTCGCCTGGAGCCTGACAAGCGCGGGCAGCGAGAACACGCAGCAGTTCCTGGAGCAGCTCTGCAACCCCAACAGCACGCCGCCGAGCACCACGTCCACGCACTACGTCCACAACGGCAGATGCATCGCGATGACGAGCTTCGATGCCGGCCTGCTTGGTGAAGGCAACGGCGAACCGGCACGCGAGCTGACGTTCATGGAAACCGTGCACGGCCCTGTCAGCGGAACGGTGACCGTGGGCGGCAAGCCCTACGCGATCGCCAAGGAGCGCTCAACCCGCGGCCACGAGCCGGCGGGAGAGCTCGCCTTCAGCAACCTGGACTCCAACCGGGTGCACTCGCCGACGCAGTTCTTCGAAGCCGCAAACGAACTCGGTACGACGTTCAACATGCCCTATGTCGACAGCACCCACATCGCCTACTTCTCGACCGGGCGCCTGCCGATCCTCGCGCCTGGCACCGACCCGAGCCTGCCCACGCTCGGCACCGGGCAGTACGACTGGCGCGGATTCCTCTCACTTGAGCAGCATCCCCATGAGATCGCACCGCGGAGCGACACCTTCGTGAACTGGAACAACAAGCCCGCGCCCGGATGGGGGGCTGCGTCTGACGAATACTCCTACGGACCGGTACACCGCGTCCAGCTCTACACGGGATTCAAACCCGGCATGACCGAGGCTGACGTGGCCTCGATCATGAACCGGGCCGCGACGCAGGACCTGCGGGCCGTCAGGGACTGGCCGCTGATCAAGCAGGTGCTCGCAGGTGGCCCGCCGCCATCGAAACTGGCCCAGGAAGCAGCCAATCTGGTCACGGCGTGGGTGCAGCACGGCGCGAGCCGCTACGGCGTCACGGGGCCGGAAGATCCGGGCGCGGCGGTGCTCGACCAGGCGTGGAGACCGATCGGCGAAGCCGTCCTTGGGCCCGTACTCGGCCCGGAACTGTTGAACGAACTTGCCTCGATCAGCTCGCCCGACAACGCGCCCTCCCCCAGTGGGTCAGCCTACGGCGGGGGTTGGTACGGCTACGTCAACAAGGATCTGCGGACCGAGCTCAACCAGCCGGTTCAGGCGCCGTACAGCACCCGCTACTGCGGCAACGGGAAGCTGAGCCGCTGCCGGGACTCGCTATGGGCGGCAATCAAGACCGCCGCCGAACAGCTCGAAAAAAGCCAAGGCGCTGTACCAGGCAACTGGCGGGCCGCGCGGGTCCGGATCGAATTCCCGCCCCTACCCAAAGAATTCTTCCCCTTCTCGATGGCCTGGACCAACCGGTCGACGTTCCAGCAGGTGATCGAATTCACCGGTCACGGGCCGACCCAATAGGGACGAGCCCATAGCGTGCCGGCGCGCCCGGCGGGCGTTTCGAGGTTCGCTCTGGCGTAGTCTTCGGGGAGTGAGCGTTGACGCAGACGGGAGCGGGAATGGCGGCGGCCCGCGACGGGCGGGCGACAGCGGCCAACGGCCTTCGGTGGCGATCGTCGGAGGCGGCTTCGGAGGCGTGGGCGCCGCGGTGCTGCTCCTCCGCGCGGGCTACCCCGACGTCACGATCTTCGAGCGGGGTGAGCGGGTCGGCGGCGTGTGGGCCCACAACACCTATCCGGGCGCGGCGTGCGACGTGCCCTCCCACCTGTATGAGTTCTCCTTCGAGCCAAACCCGCGCTGGTCGCGCCGCTATGCGCCGCAGACCGAGATCCAGCAGTACATCGAAGCCGTCGCAGCTCGCCACGGTGTGCTCGAGCGCGCCCGAACCGGCACCGAGGTGACGGGGGCGCAGTGGGACGAGGAGCGCAGCAAGTGGCAACTGCAGACGAGCGCCGGATCGTTCGAGGCCGACATCCTGCTGACTGCGTGCGGGCAGCTTTCGATCGCGAAGAAGCCCAAGATCGACGGCCTCGAGAGCTTTACCGGCCCTGTGTTCCACACAGCCGAGTGGAACCACGAAATCGACCTCGCCGGGAAGCGCGTCGCGGTCATCGGCACCGGGTGCAGCGCGATCCAGACGGTCCCGGCGATACAGCCGACAGCCGGACAGGTCGACGTTTACCAGCGCTCGCCCGGCTGGACGCTGCCCAAGATGGACTTCGCATACTCCGAGCGCGCGAAGGGCCTGTTCGAGCGTTTCCCGAGGTTGCAGCGCCTGGACCGGCTGGTGACGTTCGCGTTCATGGACATCGGGGCTGCGGCGATGACAAGCCAACGATGGCTGCTCGCCCCATTCCGCGCCGCCGGGCGCGCGCAGATCAAGAAGGCAATCACCGACAGCGACCTGCGCGCCAGGGTCACGCCCAGCGACGAGATCGGCTGCAAGCGACTCATGCTCACCGACGAGTGGTACCCGACACTCGAAAAGGACAACGTCGAGCTGATCACCGACCGGATCGAGCAGATCACTCCCGCCGGCATCCGCTCCCAGGACGGCACCGAACGGCCCGCTGACGTGATCGTCCTCGCCACCGGCTTTGAGAGCCACGCATTCGTGGCGCCGATGGAGGTCCTCGGCGCCGACGGGCGCACCCTCGCCGAGGAGTGGGACCCCGTCGCCCGCGCCTATCTCGGGCTGAGTGTGCCGGGCTTCCCGAACATGTTTCTGCTCTACGGGCCCAACACGAATGGCGGCACTGGTTCTGTGATCTACGTGATCGAGGCGGGGGTCGCGCACGTGATCGCCGCGCTCGACGCGCTCCAGGCTGCGCGCGCAGACCGTATCGAGGTCCGGCGCGAGCGCACTGACACCTTCAACCACGAGCTCCGCGCGGCGCTCGAGCGAACGGTCTGGCACACGGGCTGCACGAACTGGTACGTGGATGAGAACGGCAACGACCCCAGCCAGTGGCCATGGATGTGGAGCACCTACCGGCGCAGGACCCAGCAGCTCGAACCCGACGCCTACGAGCTCACGGCGCGCGCGCTCGCGCGTAGCCTCGGCGGCTGAGGAAGGAACAGTCCCAGGGAGCCGGCGTGGCTGAGAGATGCGACGACCGCTGGACGGCCCCTCTCTCGGCCAACGCGGGGCGGGCGCGTGGTCGCGGGGCCGAGGAGAGCGTCCTTGGATCCATCAACCGACCCGATCACCTCCGTCCGGATGAGCCCCTGCCATGCCAGCAGGAGGTCACGACCGCCCAAGCGGGGCGTGCTCGCAAGGCGCCAGGAGATCAGATCCACTAGGCCGGGGAACCACGTTTCAGAACGCACGCACGTGGGTATGTAGGTGCGGAGTCAGCTTGGTGCCCGGACCACTAAGTGGCCGGAACCGGGGCAAGGGCCGAGTTCCTGCGCGTGCGCGCAGGGTGGGGGGAAAGATGCTGCTGCGTGCCAATGGGACGAGCGGGGATGGTCGGCTGGAGAGTCGCACAGGAAAGCGTCGCCTCTTGGTGGCAGCGTCTGCGCTTCGGCGTCGTGCGCGGATCAGTGTCATCTCTACGCTCTTGGCGTCCGCTGTTTGGCTCGTGACGGTCGCGAGCGCGTCCGCCTTCACCACCCAGGGGAGCGCGAAGCAGGTCGACGTCAGCGGCTTGGCCCCGAACGCTCAGATGTCGCTGCTGAACTCGAGCGGCGCGACCGTGTATACGCAGAACGCGGACTCGCTCGGAGGGCTGCTGTTCCGGAACGTGACGCCGGGGCAAGGCTACAGGGTTCGCCTGACCTCCACGGGCGAAACGTCGGGGCGGATCAGCGTTCACACGGAAGCCGCGGCGCCATGGGACCCCAGCATCTACAACCAGTCGATCCCAGACAACGGATACACGTACCTGACCACGCGCGACGGCACCCAGCTGTCGATCACCGTCCACCCGCCGAGCAGCCCGGCGGGCGAGCCCGGCGTGCCGTCGAGCATTCACTTTCCGACCTTCCCGCAGCCGGGTGTGCCAACGCCGAGCTACACAGCGCCGTATCCGACGCTGATCGAGTACTCGGGCTACGGGTATGCGAACCCGGCCGGTCCGGAAAACGGCATTGCGGTGCTCGCCAACCTGATGGGCTTTGCCGTGGTCGACGTCAACATGCGAGGGACCGGCTGCTCGGGCGGCGCCTTCGACTTCTTCGAGGCGCTGCAGAATCTCGATGGCTACGACGTGATCGAGACGATCGCCCACCAGCCGTGGGTGCTCGGCAACAAGGTGGGCATGCTCGGTATCTCCTACGGCGGGATCAGCCAGCTCTTCACCGCACAGCTCCGGCCGCCCGACCTCGAGGCGATCGCGCCGCTGTCGGTGATCGACTCGACAGCCACGACGCTGTACCCCGGTGGCGTCCTCAACACCGGTTTCGCGGTGGCGTGGGCCGAACAGCGCCAGCAGAACGCCGAGCCCGCCGGTCCCGGCCACGGCCAGGCATGGGCATACGAACGGATCCAGGGAGGCGATCAGACCTGCGCGGCCAACCAGGCCCTCCACGGCGAGGCGGCGGACTTGAAAGCAAAGATCGAAGCGAACTCCACCTACAACCCGCCCGTGGCCGACCCGCTCGACCCGGTCACGTTAGTTCACAAGATCAACGTGCCGACGTTCATGGCCTGCCAATGGGAGGACGAGCAGACCGGGGGCCATTGTGCCGATCTGGCTCAGCACTTCACCGGTACGACGCGCAAGTGGTTCACGTTCACCAACGGCGCCCATATCGACTCGCTCGATCCGTACACGTACAACCGGCTGTACGACTTCCTGGAGCTGTACGTCGCGCACCAGGCACCAATCGTCAATCAGGTGGTCCCGCGGGCTGCAGCCCCGGTCATCTACCAGGAAGCCATGGGGCTGCCCAAAACCGACATCGTGACGCTTCCACCGGACCCGATCCAGACGCAGCCGACCTATGAATCGGCGCTCGCAGCCTTCGAAGCGCTCCCGGCGATCCGCGTGCTGTTCGACAACGGCGCAGGGACCTCGCCGACCGGCAGCACGACGGCCGGCGATCCCTACCCCGGGTTCGAACAGTCGTTCTCCAAGTTCCCGATCCCCGGCACGAAGGCTCAATCTT
>DAIRTT010000012.1:0-6147 GCA_036803745.1 Solirubrobacteraceae bacterium
CGCGCTGTTCGCCGCGGCGCTCGAGCCGGGCCCGCTCGACCCCGCCATGGCCGCGCTCCCGCGGCCGCGGATCGTATTCACCGGCGCGATCGTGGCCACCAAGCTCGACTTGCCCCTGCTGCTCGAGCTCAGCCGAGCCCGTCGCGACTGGTCCTTCGCCCTCGTCGGCCCGATCGGGCTCGGCGACCCCCGCACGGATGTCTCCGAGCTGACGGAAGAGCCCAACGTCCACATGCTCGGCGCGCGCGCGTACGCCAAGCTGCCCGACGTGCTCAGGGCCGCTGACGCGGGGCTGATCCCTTATGCGCGCAACGAGCTGACCGAGAGCATCTTTCCGATGAAGGTCTACGAGTACCTCGCTGCGGGCCTGCCTGTGGTCAGCACGCCGCTGCCCGCTCTGGAGGGAGTGCCGTATGTGGAGCGCGCGGCCGATGCCCAGGGCGTGGCGGCTCTGCTGGGGGGCGCGCTCGACGACGACGGACCCGACCGTCGCCGGGAGCGCTCGCGCGCCGCGTCCGGGCACTCGTGGCAGACGCGCCTGGAGGAGATCGCCGCGGCGATCGAGGCCCTTTGAGGGACCTGCTCGTCAGCACCCACACACCGATTCTCGGCTCTGGGCGGGCGGTGCGGACCTACGGCGTCGCCAGGGCCCTTGCGGGCGAGGACGGCCTGGACCTCCTCTTCGCGCGCTTTGAGGGCGACCGGCCCGACGCGGCGTTCGCCTCGATCCCGGGCGTGCGCATGCACGCCGTCGTTCCCTCGCGCGGAGCACGACGCCTTCTCGCCTACTGGAGAGGCCGGCGAGAGGGCGTGCCGGCCTCGATTGCTCGCGGCATCTCGCCCGAGCTCGCGGCAGCCGCGAGCAGGCTCGCACGCGCCCCCGGCCGGGGGCGCGTGATCGCCGACGGCCCGGGCGCCGCCGCAACCCTGATCGCCCTCTCGCGCCGGCGACCGGTCATCTACAACGGACACAACTTCGAGTCCGGCTTCCGCCACGAACTCGGCGTCCCCGACGCCGAGCCGGCAGAGGAGCTGCGCGAATTCGAGCGCGGGGTGCTCGAACGCTCAGAGGAGAGCTGGATGGTCAGCCACGCCGACATCGCAGCCGCCCGTGATCTGTGCCCGACGGCCCGGCTCCGCTACGTGCCCAACGTCGTCGACGCCGCGGCGATCGACCCCATCATCCCCCTCGTGGCCGAGCGGCGCGCGATCTTCGTCGCCAACTTCTCATATGAGCCCAACGTCGAAGGCATGCGCTTCCTGCTCGACCGAGTCCTGCCCCTGGTATGGGCCGAGCTGCCAGACGCCCGGCTGGCGCTGGTAGGCGCTGGCCTCGCGGGCTCGGTGTCCGAAGACCCGCGCGTCGAGGCGCTCGGCTTCGTCGATGACCTGCGCGAGGCCTACGCGGCGTCGGCGTGCGCCGTCGTGCCGCTGCTGGTCGGCGGCGGCACACCGCTGAAGCTCCTCGAGGCGCTCGCCTATGGGCTCCCTGTCGTGGCGACTGCGCGCGCGGTCGCCGGCCTGGAGGTGCGCGACGGTGAGCACTGCCTGGTCGCCGAGAGCCCCGAGGCCTTCGCTGGGGCGCTCGTGCGTGTCCTGCGCGACGGCGACGCGCAGCTCGCGCGCAGGGGGCGCGAGCTGGTCCTCGAGCGCTACTCGCTCGAGGAGCTCGGCCGCCTGCTCAATCCCTGAGGCGCGCGATCTCGGGCCGCGCGGCGGCTCTCGAGGGGCGCCGGACATTCGTCTAGGAGGTCGTTGAGGGCTCACGCCGAGGACTCCGAGCCCCGAAGCTTCTCATGCAGAGGTCAAGCACCCGGTCCCCGCGGCGACGGACGCCATAGGGAGCTTGGGTAGGCACTGCTGATCTGCCCAACAAAGGCACACCCGTCGCGAGGCGGGCTCGCAAAGCAAGGGGTCTCAGTGAGACAGCCCGGCTACCGAAGGAGACTCGATGACGAACTCCACCACCAGGTGGGCTCCCCGCTTTATCCTGGCCGCCGCGCTGCTCATCTGCTCGGCCATGCTCGCCCTGTCCGCCACCGCCGGAGCCGCGCGCCCCCACCGGGGCGGTTCGCAGCGTGCCTCCCGCGTCCTGCCGGGCAAGCTGCTGAGC
The DNA here is from genome assembly GCA_036803745.1 of Solirubrobacteraceae bacterium. Lineage (GTDB taxonomy): Bacteria > Actinomycetota > Thermoleophilia > Solirubrobacterales > Solirubrobacteraceae > Palsa-744. Next base: position 2,114 of record DAIRTT010000012.1, read on the forward strand.
GCCTCCCGGGCGGCCGCCCGCGCCGATCGCGCGCTCGTGGCCGACGCCAGGTCCCTGAACCGCTGCCTGCACCGCAGGCACTCACATCGCGGCAGCTGCCGCGCCGGCCACCAGGCGCTCCAGCGCGCCGGAAGCCACCTCGCAGCCACCGAGCGCCGGCTCGCGCGCCTGGGTCGTGCAAACGCCCGTATCGGGGCTCACAGCGCCCGCCTCGACATCCGCAGCGCGCCGCACCTGACCGTCTCGGCGCAGAAGCTCAGGTGGACTCGCGTCGCCGGGGTCGCCAGCTACGTGTTCGTGCGCAAAGTGCCCGGTCAGGTTGCGCAGTACTCGGTCATCCGTACCAGCGCGATCAAGCCGCCGCCGGTCCCCGGCGTAACAGTGCGCTACAGCCTTCGCACGACGGCGACCAGGTCCACGTGGGCGCCCGAAGTGTCGATCACCTACCCACCCGTCAGCTCCCCGGTCCCCGTGCCCGACCGCCAGGCTGCGCCGCAGATCGGCATCTCCGGGCAGACGCTCACGTGGAACAAAGTCGCCGGTGTGGGGACCTACGTACTCGTCAGCCGCGTGGCCGGAAAGCCCGATCAATTCTCGGAGGTCAGCGGCACCTCGACGAAGCCCGCGGCCGTCGCGGGCGCCACGGTTCACTACAGCGTGCGCACCGCCGTGGCAGGCAGCGTCTGGTCGACCGAAGTCTCGATCGCCTACGCCGCCGGGAGTCTCCCGCCTCCCCCGGCGACGCCGCCCCCGGTCACCCCTCCCCCGGCCGGCGAAGGCTCGGCGACGAGCCTGCACATGACGGTCGCGCTCGACATCGGCGGCTGGACGTGGGCCTCGGCCATCAACGACGAGGCCGGCGCGGTGCGTTACGTCCGCTCCAGCTACAAGCACTTCAACAGCGACTCCCAGATGGAACTGCTGGCCAAAGCCGGCATCACGCTGATGCCGCTGTTCGGTGAAGACGGCTCGCTCTCCAGCTACGACAATCCGGCGTTCTTCAACGAAGTCGTCACCTGGTTCAAGCGCTACGGCCACGGCGGAACGTTCTGGGCCGGCAAGCCGCTTGATCTAGGCGCCACAACCGCCGAGCTGATCAACGAGCCGGGCAACCCGTATTTCTACCCGGACTTCAACAACACCCAGCTCTACGCGAACATGACGAAAAGCGTCCACGGCGCGTTCGAAGCGAACTTCGCGCCCGACGTGCGACCGAAGCTGCTGGTCTCCTACGACGGCGGCTTCAACGGCTCGCCCTACGGACGGGCCATCTTCGCCGCCGGCGCGGTCGCCGACGGCGTCACTGTCCATCCCTACGGCGGCCATGGCGCCGAAAGTGCGCTGGGCGGTCACGAACGTGTGATCCAGGCCCACAACGAGACGGGCCTGCCCGTCTACGTGACAGAGGTCGGCTGGCCGACGGCGCTCGGCCAGGCGCCGACCGGCGACTCGCTGCAGTGGACTGAACAGCAGCAGGCCGACAACACCACGGGGTTCATCAACTGGGCCCGCGGCCTGGGCTACGTCGCCGACGTGACGTACTTCAACTATGCGGACTACGGAACCAACAACTGGTACGGCGTGGTCAACGCGAGCGGCAAGACACACAAGCTCGACTACTACGCGCTCAAGGCTGCCACCGCAGCTGCGGGCTAGGTACCGCTAGCCCGGCACGAGCCCCGGCCCGCGGCCTGGGTGGGTGGCGACCCGCTTCCCTCCCAGGCCGACTGCGTCTGGCGGTCGGCAGCCTCATGTACCTTGCACCGCATGACCGTCCATGTCCGCTAACCCGCGGCCGACCCTCATCAGACAGGCCGCCGCGAGGCTGAGCCGCCCGCAGCTGGGTCTCGCCGGGGCTCTCCTGCTCGGCCTTCTCGGGGGGGCGCTGGAGGTTCGAAAGCCGAGCGACGCGGCGATCGTGTGCGTCGCGATCGTCAGCGTCGTTGCGCTCGCGACGCTCGGCGATCGAGCTTTTCCGTGGGCGATCGTGATGGTCGCCGTCGCGCCCTGGTATCCATTCATCGCCGAAGCAGCGGAACCTCCGATCGTCCGCCAGAAGGTGCTCTGCGCGGCGATCGCGGCCGCCCCCCTGGCGCCATGGCTGTGGTCGCTGGCGCTCGGCGACCGGCGCACGCGGCCGAGCCGCTCGACGCTGCTGATGGGTGTGCTCTTCGCCGGCCTGACGATCCTGATCTACGAAACGCTTGGCAACATCTCATCGATGATCGAATCCGGCGTGGTGGGGTACCTGTTCGCCGGCGTCACGTTCCTCTGCGCCCGGCGCTTCAGCCAAGGCCAAGCTTGGCTTGCGGCGGCCTTCGGCGGCCTGCTGATCCTGTGCCTGCTCGGGGCTGCTGCCTACATTCAGGACCCGTCCAACCGCATCGGCTACTTCGTCGGCTATCCGATCACTTACGGCGCCCTCGTCGTCGGGCTGTTGCCCGCCGGGATGCTCTATGCCTACCGACGCTCGCGGCTGCTTGCGGGCGCCCTGGCCGGCACTGCTGGGACCCTGTTGATCTTCAGCGAATCGCGCAGCTCCTGGGTGGCCTCGACCGCAGTCGTGATCGTCGTCGTCGTTGTCCAGGCTCGGGCCGGCAACTTCCGGGCACTCGGCGCTGTCGCAGCGGTCGTCGTGGTGCTTGCGGGCCTGATCGCGAGCACGGGATCACTCCAGCACATCGTCGAGCAGAAGCTCAGCTCGAAGGTCCTCACCTCGCAGTCGGTCACGCACCGCCAGTGGAGCTACAGCTACGCCCTCGAAACGATCGGCAACCGGCCGATCTTCGGCGCCGGCGCACCCGGCTTCTCGGCGCGGGAATCAGCCAGCAAGACCACGATCGGCGCGATCGACAACGGGTACGTCTCGATCACCGTCGACTTGGGGCTGTTCGGGCTCGTCGCGGCGATGATCCCTATTGCGGTGGCATTCTGGGCGCTCGGGCGATGCCTGCGCTACCGGGTGACGCCGGCCTACGAGCTCGCGCTCGCGCTCGGCATCATCGGGATGGCCTTCGTAGCGCTCTTCTACGACAGCTTCTACTGGGCCCAGATCGATCTGCTGCTCGGCGGGCTCGGCGGCGTCCTCTCGGCCCGCGCGGGAGGCATCGGCGAGGCAGCCAGCCCTCGGAGGCGCGTGGCGCGTGCCCGCAGGCGCCGCGTTCGATTCACCTTGGCGAGCTGACCTTGCGGGGCGGCCGCCGGCCCGCGCCGGCGCGCGGGGGAGCGGCTGGCTCCGGCTGCTCGGAACCGTAGTCGTAGTACCCGCTGCGCGCGTCGAGCCTCACGTCGGTGACGACGAGTCCGAACACGCGCACCCCGCTCTGCGCCAGCAGCCCGGCGGCCGCCCGGATGCGGTCGCGCCTGCTCACGCCGGCCCGACCGATCAGGACCACGCCGTCGACCTCGGAGAGGCGCAGCAGCACGCGCGTGTCGGCGATCGGCAGCAGCGGCGGCGTGTCGACGATGACGATTTCGGCGGCGTCGCGTGCGAAGGCCACGACCTCGCCCATGCGCCCGCTGCTGAGCAGGTCGGCAGAGTTGGGCGGCACGGTGCCCGCCGGAATCACCGATAGTCCCGGGTCGCTGTCGACCGAGATGAGATAGTCCTCGAAGTCCTCGCCCTCCACAAGCATGTCCGAGAGGCCCGGGCCGCCGTGGAGGATGCGCAGCTGCCTGGCCACGGTCGGGTGGCGCATGTCGGCCTCGATCAGGATCACGCGGCGTCCGATCGTCGCGAGCGCCCTGGCGAGGTTGACGGCTACGGTGCTCTTGCCCTCGCCCTCGTCGGCGCTCGACACGACGAAGCATCTCGCCCGCCCGGTCGGATCGAGGAAGCGCAGGCCCTCGCGCAGCATGCGGTAGGCCTCGCCGGTCGGTCCGGCGAGCAGCTGGGCGGCGCTTCCACTCGGCGTGTGCGGGACGCTTGCCAGCAGAGAGTAGTCCGGGCAGGCCCGTTCGAAGTCCTCGAGCGTCTTCAGGCGCCGATCGAGGAAGTCGACCAGCAGCGCGAGACCAGAGCCCAGCAGGATGCC
>DAIRTT010000012.1:6157-26670 GCA_036803745.1 Solirubrobacteraceae bacterium
TGGCGAGGGTAATCAGGGCGGACAGGGAGGCCGCCAGCAGGAGGCCGACCACGAGTCCAAGCATTCCATCTCGTTTGGGCTTCGGCGAGACGGGGGTCGACTCGGGCTGGGCGCGTGCGATCAGCTCGGCGTCACCGGTCTGCAGCGACCGCAGGACGCCCAGCTGGCGCAGGCTTTCTGCGAGTTTGGCCTGCTCGGCGGGAACTGCCGACTTCAGCGACTCGTTGACGAGTTCTTCGGCCTGGGCAACCGTCGCGCGATCGGTCTGGCGCCGATAGAGGATGTACCCGTTGGCGAACGCGTTGGCGACCGCGGCGGCTTCGGCAGGGGTCGACCGCGTCGCCTTGATCGTGGCGATGTCGGCGTTCGTGTTGGGCGTGACGCTGACCGATGCGATCAGCGAGCTCGCCGGCTCTTTGCTTTTGAGCAGGCTCGCCGCCTCGCTACCGACGCTCAACGAGGTGATCACGTCGATGCTCGTCTGGGTCGTGCGCTGCGGTTCCTGGGTGCCGGTCGAGAACAGGCCGTTGCCGAACAGCGCTTGGGCGAAGCCCGGGTCGCGGAACAGTAGCTGAGCGGATGCGCTGTATTCGGTCGGCGAGCGCAGTGACAGCGTGACGGCGACCGCGACGCTGACGATCACGGTGATCAGCAGCACCGATTGACGGCGCCACAGCACCGACAGCAGCTCGAAGGGAGAGACCGTCGGAACAATGGGGGCGTCGGGGGTGGGTCCGATATCTGGCATGGCTACGCGGTTCCGGCGATCGGTTGGCCCGCGCAGCGGATGATACGTGGCCGCCCCCCCGTCGCGCGTCGAATGTCCGCCGCGGCGGACGGCGACGGGCCTGCGGGTGCCGGTAGGCCGGAGGGCGAGACCTCCGCGCCATGACCGGGGCGCCGGCTGGGCGCGTGCGTGACCGTCGTCATTTCCAGTCTCCTATCGGCCGCGGGCCGCGCCTGCCTTAGGCCGAGTGGCCGAGCCGCGCTCGTGTGTACCCTGGGCCCACATGACGCGCTCGCCGGCTACGGTGCGGCTCGGCCTGGCCGACTCGCGCGATCCCACCGACGTCCAGGCTGGCTCGGGAGCCACCGGCTCGCTGCTGCGCGCGCTCGAAGACCTCGTCGCCGAAGCCGTGCCGATCAGCGCCGAGCTCTCGCCCCGCCTTGGGCGGGCCGCGCATCTCGCGAGCGTGGTCGCGCGCATCCACCCGCGCGACCTACCCCATCTCCGCCGCGCGGTCAGCGCATCCCACGCCGCCGCCAAGCTCGGCCGGCCGACGATCGCGGCCAGGCGCCTGCTCACGAGCGCCCTCCTGGCCCGGGCAGGTGAGCTCGACGGCATCATCCAGCGGGGGGCAGAGCTGCGCCTGCCGGCCGGCCGGCGCATCGTCTCCTTCGAGGACTCAACCGTCCTGCAGGCCCTGCGCAGCTACCCGTGGGAGCATCTACAGGGTCTCGGCGGGCGCGACATCGAGCGCTACGTCGCGCGCCAACGGGCCATGTATGACTCGGCCGTGGCCTGCTGCTGCTCGACCCAATGGATGGCCGACAGCGTGATCGCAGACTACGGCGTGCCCGCGGAGAAGGTGTTCGTGGTCGGCTTCGGCCCCAACCACGAGTCTGCCGCGCCGGAGCCCCGGGACTGGAGCACTCCCCGCTTTCTGTTCGTCGGCGTCGACTGGGAGCGCAAGAACGGGCCGGCCGTCCTGCGGGCCTTCGCGCAACTGCGCGAGCGCGTGCCCGCGGCCCAGCTCGACCTCGTGGGCGGTCACCCGCGCGTCGATCAGGAGGGCGTGCGCACGCACGGGCCTCTTTCGCTCGCCCAGGACGATGACCGCACGCGGATGGCCGAGCTGTTCAGGCGCGCGACCGCGTTCGTGATGCCGTCCGTGCACGAACCGGCCGGCCTCGTCTACATCGAGGCCGCCGGCGCCGGCCTGGCGTCGATCGGCTCGAGCGACGGCGGCGCCGCGACGATGATCGGTCCCGGCGGCATCGTGGTCGATCCGGGTGATCCGCACGCCATCTTCGACGCGATGGAGAGGCTCGCCGACCCCGCCACGGCACAACGCCTCGGGGAGGCCGCTCACGGCTACTCGACGCTGCTCACGTGGCCCAAGGTCGCCGAGCGCCTGCTTCGGGCCCTGGCGATCCCCGGCGTTGACGTCGGCGGCCTGGCCGACTTCCTCTGAGCTCAGCTCAGAGCGGCCAGTGCGTCCACCACGAAGCGTTCCTGCTCGTCGAGATAGGGGCCGATCCGGAACAGCCGCTGGGCGCGCTCGTGGGCGCGCTCGACACGCGCGGCCGTCTCCTCGCCCTCGCTGAGCGTGCGCGCGAGCGCGGCGGCGGCGCCGTCGGCGTCGCCGCGGGCGAACAGCAGGGCATGCTCCTCGTCGTGCATGCCCTCCCCGATGCCGCCGACGTCGGAGGCCACGAGCGGGACACGCGCCAGAGCGCCCTCGATCGTGACGAGCGGGAAGGGCTCTTCCCATACCGACGGCACGATCAGAGCGCTCGCTCGAGCGAGCATCCCGGCGGCCTGCTCGGGCGGCGTCTGGCCGTGCCACCGCACGGAGGCGGCGACGCCGAGTGCCTCCGCCAGACGATGCATCTCGGCGCCGTACTCGCGGTCCTCGGGCCCCACGACGTGGAGCGTCGCGGAGATGTCGTGCTCCGTGCGCAGGCGGCTGAGTGCCTCGATCGCCACCGCCACGCCCTTGTAGCCTGTGACACGGCCGAGGAACACGATCTCGGGCTCCGGGGCCGGGTCGCGCACGACGTCGGAGTAGAGGTCGCCGAAGCGCGGCACCGAGTGCCCCACGCGCTCGAGCGCGGGCTCGAAGAAGGCGGGCGTCCGAACCATCCGCCGGATCGCCTCGGAGTTCCACGAGATGGCTCCGGCGAAGGGCGCGGTCGGATCGAGCCGCAACGACGGCAGCCGGTTGATCGCGCGCGATCCGGCCGCCCAGGCGGCGCGCGCCGGGCCCCGCCGGGCCGGCAGCAGTTCGCGCATGAACTGATCCTCGACGAACAGCTTGCCGAACCAGTGCTCGCACACGCGTACGGCGAACGGGACGCCGCTGTCTGCCAGCACGCGGAGCGCCGCCTGCGGGATCGAGGAGCCGTTCCAGGCGTAGACCATGTCCGGTCGCCAGGCCAGGGCCGAGCGGGCCGATCGAACGGCGCGCAGGCTGGCCGCGGGCGCGCGCGCCGCGCCGCGCTCGTCGGGGGTCAACAGGTCCAGCTCGCGCCTGAGACCCCCCTCGGACTCGACGCCGGCCGCCCGGCTCGTCAGGACGAGCACGTCGTGACTCTCGCGCAGTCGCTCGACCACCCCCGAGCACTCGACCTCATAGCCGCCGAACGCGACAGGGGGGTAGATGTTCGAGACGACGAGGATACGCACGGCGTGAACCGTATCGACGGTTCGGCTCCTCCCCTGGACCCGCTGGGCGCTCGACTCAGGCACGGGGCCCACGCGACCGATACAACGAGGGGAGATGCCCGTACGAGAGCCTGTCGATCTGAACGCGCTGCTGGCCGACGCCGACCACGTCGCGCCCCTCCCACGCATGCCGCCCGCGCCGCTGGGGGTCCGCGTCAAGACCTCCCTCTGGCTGCGCCGCCTCCTCCCGACGAGGCTCGTGGTCGGCCGAGCCGAACGCCACGCACGCCGGCTGTGGATGAGGAGCGCGTCCGACCGCGAGTACGCGCTGGCGATGATGGAGACGATCCTGGCCCGTACACCCCGTGCGGGGGAGCTGGCCGAGATGGCAGAGGAGCACCTCGTCGAGCACGTCGTGGAGAAGGCCTACTTCTGGCAGCCGTGGCCCAAGCCACGGATCGACGCTGGATCGCTCGGGCGCCTGCGAGCGGCCTACGACGGCGAGCGCAGCGTGATCTTCAGCTCCTGCCACATGGGGCCATACCACTGCACCTCTCTGGTGGCGCTCAAGATGGGCTACAAGCCCTATGTCGTCGCAGGCAACTGGTACTTTGAGCCCCCGACCCACGACTACTGGGGGCGGCGCCTAGTGCGCTGGCGCAAAGCCGCCAAGGTCAACCTCGTCAACTCCCGCGGCTCTTATCCGGTCCTGCGTGCGCTGCTGGAGCGGGGCGAGTCGGTGCTCATCTACTACGACATGCCCGGCAGGCGCGAGTCGCGATTCCTGGGCAAACCGGCGATGCTCGCCGACGGGATCTCCCGGCTGGCCGTCGAGACGGGCTCAATCGTGCTCCCCGTGCGGATGCTGCGTGAGGGTCACGGCAAGCGCATGGAGGTCGGCGAGCCTCTCGACGGTCGCGACCACGGGGACGTCGGCGAGCTGCACGGCGCGCTCGGTGCGGTCTTCGAGCGCTGGATCCTCGAGTTCCCGGCCGGTATGGACGACCCGCGGACGTACGGCTGGAAGGACGGCGCCCGCCCCGAGGAATGGGCCGCTCCGGCGGCCGACTAGCTTTCGCGCTGCAGATGCGGGTCATGTTCTTCAACGAGGGCAACCTCGGCAGCCACATCCTCGGGCAGGGGCAGCTCGATGCGGCGCTGCGCGCGGGCCTGCAGTCCCGACCCGACGTCGAGGCCCGGTTCGCGGGCCTGCAGGAGGCGGGACGCTGGCAGCGGGTGCTGGCGAGCCGCGCGATCCCCGGCCTCTCGCGCTGGAGCCTGGACTTCCGGAGCCTGCGCTGGCATCTGGTCCAATCGCTGCGCGCACGCGGCCGCATCGAGGAGGAGCTGCGGGCCTGGCCCGCCGATGCCCTCCACGTCCACAGCCAGTCGGTCGCGCTGACGATCGCACCCACGATGCGCCGCCTCCCGGTCGCGGTGTCGCTTGACTCGACCGTGCGCGACTGGTGGGCGATGCCCGCCTGGAGCGGGCTTCAGAGCAGCGCCGAGATCACGATCGCCCCGAGCCGCGCGCTCGAGCGCCATGCCCTCTCGCGGGCCGCGGTCGTGCTCGCATGGACCGATTGGGCGCGGCGGTCGGTCGAGCTCGAGGCGCCCCGAGCCAACGTCGTCGAGCACCACCCTGGCCTCGACCTCGAGCGCTACCGGCCGGCGCCGCGTCGCGAGCGTCCCCGACCGCGGGTGCTCTTCGTCGGCGGACGCTTCGCCGCCAAGGGCGGCGAGGACCTTCTCGCCGCGCTTGGCGAGGACCTCGGGCGCAGCGTCGACCTCGACATCGTCACGCCGGCCGAGGTGCAGGAGCGCGACGGCGTACGGGTGCATCGGCTCGAGCCCTCCGACCCCGGGCTGCTCGACCTCCAGCAACAGGCCGATGTGCTGTGCCTGCCGACCTACGGCGATACCAACCCGTGGGTCCTGCTCGAGGCGATGGCGTGCGGGACCCCGGTCCTCTCGAGCCCCGTGGGCGGCATCGCCGGGATGCTCGAAGGCGGACGCGCCGGCGTCCTGGTCGACCACGGCGACCCGCGCGGCCTCGGCGCGGCGCTGCGCTCGCTGCTCGCCGATCGCCAGCGACGCGGCCAGCTGGCCGAACGCGGCCGCCGCCGCTGTGAGCAGCACTACGACGCCAGGCGGCAGTTCTCGGCTCTCGCCGACCGCCTGTCTGCGCTCGTGCGCCCCTAGGAGGGTTTGGCGAAACGATTGGCGAAACTCGCCGCGCCTACTGCTCTAGGCCCACTTCTTTGAGCGCCCATGCCCGATCGGCATAGAACTCAGCACTCGCGACCTTCCCGTCACGGATGGTCCAGATCGCGGCGTTGTTGCTCCGGACCTCTGCGGTGCTCCCCTCACGGCGTCCGAAATCGTGGACGAGTATTAGGACCCGGTCTCCGCAGTCAATCGCCTCCTCGACCTCTATGCGATACGTGGCCCATGGAGCGAGCCAGTCCAGCCATGATGCCCTGAGACCAGCCATGCCGGAATAGGTTCGCTCGCCGCCGAGCAAGCGATGGGCGCACTCAAGGTCCGGGTGGAAATACGGCGCTACGGCCTCAATCGCCGCAGCCGCCACATCCTCGTCCCGGAATAGCCGTGCAAAGTCCAAGTCTGGGCCGGGCTGCAACGCCAAGACAAGGTCGACGTTCTCCTGCGACATACCTACCAGTATCCCGCAGGTGACGTTGCGTGGCTACGCCGCGAGCGGCACGACTCGCGCTCTGGCGAGCGCACAGTCTTCGCCACGTCAGGCGTGGATGCGCCCGCGAAGGAGATCGCTGATCCGGCTGGCGTCGGAGTCGGAACGCTGTACCGGCACTTCCCGCGGCGCTCGGACCTCATCAAGGCCGTCTTGCAGCGCGAGGTGGATGCCTGCGCCGACGCCGCCACGACGCGGAGCGCAGCGCACGAGCCAGGAGACGCACTCGCGAGGTGGCTGCACCGCTAAACCGAGTTTCTCGCGACCAAGCGAGGACTCGCGCGGCGAGATTCGTGGCGACATCAGCCCGAAGGATCTCTTGTACGTCGTCGCCAGTCTGTGCGTGCCCGTCGCGGACGAAGGTGTCGCGTACAGCCAACGCATGGTCGCGCTACTTCTCAACGGACTGCGCTACGGGGTAGCGACGGCGGAGCACATCACTTGAAGGCCACCAAAAGACAAGCCACTTCACGAACGCTGCACTAGACAGTCCGGCCGCGGTTGCGCAGCACGTGCAGATCCTCACGACCGAACGCTCCCAGCCCGAACAACAGCGCCGGGTAGAGCACGCAGGCGGCGAGGATCAGCGGCGCGAGCTGTGCGCCCGCGAGGCGCATGGCGCCAAGCGCGAGCCCCATGACAGCCGCCGCCACTGCCGTCCTGCCGATCCTGCCCGGGGCCGGCAGGGGCATCTCGAGCGTGCGCAGAATCAGCCGTAGGCTCGCGCCGAAGACGACCATCTCGGTCACGAGCGTCATCCACGCCGCACCCATGAAGCCGACGAGAGGCACGAGGATGAGGTTGCCCGCGAGGTTGACGACCAGCGCCGCGAGGCTGATGCGCAGCAGCCTCGACTGCTTGCCGAGCGTCACGAGCATGTTGCCGTTGAGATAGTCGAAGCAGATGAAGATGAAAGCGCCGCCAAGCACCGGCAGCGCAGGCGCGGCGCGGATGAACTCCGAGCCGAAGAAGAGCTGCACGAGCGGCTTGGAGGCCACGATCACGAACGCGAGCGCGCCGAAGGACGTGATCGCCATCAGCTCGGCCGTCAGGCGTGCCGCCAGCAAAAGGCGCGCGCGGTCAACGGGCCACGCCGCGGCCATGACCGGCGCGAGCGTCGTGAGGATCGAGACGGGCACGAAGTGGGCCTGCTCGAGCACGTTGTAGACGGAGCCGTACAGGCCGGCCGCGCCGCTGCCGGCGATGCTGAAGACGATGACCTGGTCGATGCGTGCATAGGAGGTGATCAGCACTCCCGAGATGCCGATCGGAAGCGCCGAGCGCAGCAGCGGCCCCAGCCGCTTGCGCGAGGGCCGCGGCCATGTGTCGGCCAGGCGCAGAGCCGCGACGGCCTGCACGATCGAGCCGATCGCGTTCGTGCTCGACATCGCGATCGCGAGGGCGACCATGCCGTAGTGGTTCGTGTAGATGATGTAGACGGCGATCGCCCACAGGACGCTGCGGAGCGTCACGACGAGCATCGGCACGAGGTTGTTGACGCGGAGCTGGAAGATCATCTGCAGAGCCCCGACGCCGCTGAAGGGCATCGTCAGGATCAGGATCAGGCCGGCGATGAGCATCTGGTGGCTCTGCTGGAGCGCGAAGATCGCGAGGATCGAGAGCCCGATGACGGGGCCGAGGACGATCAGGCGCAGCATCGTCACGGCACCGATCCACTCGTGCTCGTGCTCCGGGTCGCGGGCGGCTTCGCGCAGTGCCACGGACTCCATCCCGAAGTTCGCGAAATAGCCGACGAGCGAGAGGACGATGAACAGGGTCGACCACTGCCCGTAGCCCGAGCTGCCGAGCGTGCGGACGACCAGCGCGGTCACCACGACGCCGAGCGCGAGGTTCAGAATGCGGGCGACGACCTGCACGAGGATGTCTCGTGCGGCGCGCTGCCGGGTTGCTTGGCTTGGCATCGTCGACATGGCGCCAGGGTCTCGTTTCGGGCGAGTTCCACAGTATCCCTGCATCGCCACGGCTCAAACGATGTTGCGTGCGGGCCTCAAGGGCCGCACGGGCCCTGCCGATGGCAACGGATACCATTGCTCCGCTCTCGGACCCCGGCGAGCGCCGGTAGCGCGCGGCAGACGCCCGCACCGAGACGACACGACAGAAGAGAGACGACGAGATGGGCAAGACAACCTTGGTGACGGGCGGCAGCGGCTACATCGGCGCACTGCTGGTGGCGGAGATGCGCGATGCCGGCCGCGATGTTCGCGTGCTCGACCGCCTGCTCCACGGCCAGGAGGACATCGCAGCCGAGCAGGAGAGCGCCGGGGTGGAGGTGATCCGCGGCGACGTGCGCGATGAGCAGGCCCGCGCACGGGCTCTCGACGGTGTTCAGGAGGTCGTCCACCTCGCCGCGATCGTCGGCGACCCCGCCTGCGCCCTGGACCCGGCGGTCTCGGATGAGGTCAACGTGCAGGCGACGCGCTCGCTCGTGGCCGAGGCCGGCCGGGCGGGAGTCGAGCGCCTGGTGTTCGCCTCAACGTGCTCGAACTACGGACGCATGGCCGACCCATCGGTGCCGATCACCGAGGAGGGGGAGCTGCACCCGGTCTCCCTCTATGCCGAACAGAAGGTCAGCATGGAGCAGCTGATCCTCGCCGGCGACTCCGAGCAGATGCTGCCGACCTGCCTGCGCTTCGCGACCGTCTACGGTGTCGGGCGCCGGATGCGCTTCGACCTGACGGTCAACGAGTTCACGCGCGAACTCTGGGCCGATCGCGACCTCGAAGTCTTCGGCGAGCAGTTCTGGCGCCCCTACATCCAGGTCCGCGACGCGGCGCGCGCCGTGCGCACGGTGCTCGAGGCCCCCGACGAGAAGGTCGCCGGGCGCGTGTTCAACGCCGGACGCTCCGGCGAGAACTACCGCAAGCTAGACCTCGTCGAGGAGATCCAGAAGCAGACCGACCGTGGCCGCGTCAACTACGTCAAACGCGACGAGGACCCCCGCGACTACAAGGTCAGCTTCGACAGGATCCGCGCCGAGCTGGGCTTCGAGACGCTCATGACGGTGCCCGACGGCATCGGTGAGGTCATCGCGGCGCTCGACGCCGGGACGTTCGGCGACCCCTTCGACCCGAAGTACAGGAACGTGCCCTAGCGGGCGCACGAGCATGCCTGATACGACGTTCCCCGCGCTGCCGCTCTTCGACCTCCAGCTCAAGCCCGAGGATCTGGAGGCGGTGGCCGAGACGCTGCGCAGCGGGTGGCTCACGCTCGGACCGCGTACCCAGGAGTTCGAGGAGCTGTTCGCGGCCCACCTCGGCGCGCGGCACGCGATCGCCGTCTCGAGCTGCACCGCGGCGCTGCACCTCGCCTACCTGGCCGCGGGAGTCGGTCCCGGCGACGAGGTGATCGTCCCCTCGTTCACGTTCGCCGCGACCGCAGCCGCCGTCGTCTACTGCGGCGCCACGCCGGTCTTCGGCGAGATCATCTCGCGTGAGACGCCCAGCCTCGACCCCGAACACGTCGAGCGGCTGATCACGCCGCGCACGAAGGCCGTCTGCATCGTCCACTTCGCCGGCTACGCCGCCGCGGCCGACCGCATGAAGGAGCTGTGCGACGAACGCGGGATCGCGCTGATCGAGGACGTCGCCCACGCGCCGAGCGCCACCCTCCACGGCCGCAAACTCGGCACCTGGGGCCTGGCGGGTACGTTCAGCTTCTTCTCCAACAAGGTCCTGTCGATCGGCGAGGGCGGACTGCTGGCGACCGACAGCGACGAGGTGGCCGAGTTCGCGCGTTCTCGCCGCTCCCACGCGATGACCAGCGGCACGTGGGCCCGGCACACGGGCCTCACCGACACATACGACGTGGTCGGCCTGGGGTTCAACTACCGCCTCGATGAGCCGCGCGCGGCTCTGCTGCTCTCGCGCATGCGCGGGCTCGAGGACGACATCGCGAGGCGGCGGGAGCTGACGATGCGCTACCGCTCGCTGCTCGGCGGGCTCGACGGCGTGCTGCTGCCGTTCTCCGATGAGGATGTCCCGGCGTCCTCCTGCTACGTGATACCGATCATGCTCGAGGAGGACGGCCGCCAGGGCGAGGTGAGCGCCGAGCTGCGCGAGAAAGGCATCCAGACGAGCATCTTCTATCCGTCGATCCACCGCTTCACCGCATACCGCGAGCGCTTCCCGGACGTGTCGCTGCCCATCACCGAGCTGGCGTCTCGCACCGAGCTCACGCTGCCGTTCTACCCGCACATGAGCGAGGCCGATCAGGACCGGGTCGTCACCGGTCTGGCGGAGGCGCTGGCGCGATGAGCGACTGGCGCGTTCCGCTCACGAGCATCGCGATGCCCGAGGAGGACGTCGAGGCCGTCATGGCGTGCCTGGAGTCGGGCTGGCTGACGATGGGTCCCCGCACCCAGAGCTTCGAGCGGGCGCTGTCCGAGTACGTGGGCGCACCGCACGCGGTGACCGTCTCCAGTGGCACAGCAGCCCTGCACCTGGCGTGCCTGGCGGCCGGCATCGGCCCCGGCGACGAGGTCATCGTGCCCGCCTTCACGTTTGTCGCGAGTGCGGCAGCCGTGCGCTACGCAGGCGCCGAGCCGGTCTTATGCGACGTGTGCTCCCCTACCGACTTCAACATCGACCCGCAGGACGCAGCCGCGAGGATCACGCCCCGCACGAAGGCGATCGTGGCGGTTCACTTCTGCGGCTACCCAGCCGGCCTCGCCGCGCTGCGGGCGCTGTGCGACGAGCACGGCCTGACGCTGATCGAGGACTGCGCGCAGGCGATCGGGGCGACGTTCGACGACAGCGGCCGGCAGGTCGGCACGGTCGGCGAGCTGGGCGCCTTCAGCTTCTTCTCCAAGAAGCAGCTGTGCGTGGGCGAGGGCGGCATGGTCGCCACCGCCGATGGCGACATGGCCGATCGCGTGCGGCTGCTCCGCTCGCATGCTATGACGAGCTCGACCTGGGACCGCCACCGCGGGCACGATCCGGCATACGACGTCGTGGACATCGGCTTCAACTATCGTCTCGACGAGCCACGGGCTGCGCTCGGGCTCAGCCGCCTCGGGCGCCTGGACGCCGACCTGAGCGCCCGGCGCGCACTCGTCCGGCGCTATCGCGAGGCGCTCAGGGACGTTCCGGGCCTCACCCTGGCGTTCGACGATGCGGCCGTCGAGCACGCCTCGCATTTCGCCTTCCCCGTGCTGCTGGGCGACCGCGCGGCGCGCGACGCCTTCCGCGCCGAGCTCAAGGGCGCGGGCGTGCAGACGACGTGGTATCCGGCACTGAACACGTTCGCTGAGTACGTCGACGGGACACCGGCGGCCGGTCTCGCCAGGGCGGTCGAGACGGCCGAGCGCCACTGCGCGCTGCCGCTCAGCGCGACGATGGACGACGAGGCGCTCGAGATCGTGATCGACGCCGCTCGCTCGGCGCTGTCGGCCACGCTCTAGCGGCCGCCCGGCCGTCGCTCAGGCTTCGGGCGGGAGCAGGCGGCCGCGAACGCTCTCGAACTCTTCCTGCGCCTGCTCGTAGTCGTCGTGGCGCCCGATGTCCAGCCAGTAGTCAGGGCTGGGCCACGCGCGGACGGTCTGCCCGGCCGCGATCAGGCGCAGGATCAGGTCGGGGAAGTCGAGCCTCTGGCCCGCCTCGATGTGCTCGATGGCACGCGGTGCGAAGCAGTAGACGCCCATGCTGGCGATGTAGTCGATCTGCGGCTTCTCGTCGTAGCCGGTCAGGCGGGTCGGATCCTCGGCGTCGGCGAAGCGCAGTACGCCGAGGGAGACCTGCACCTGGCGCTCCTTGGTCGCGATCGTCGCGGCCGCATCGCCGGCGATGTGGCGGTCGAGCAGCGCGCCGTAGTCGATGTCCGTCAGCACGTCGCCGTTCATGACCAGGAAGTCGTCGTCGGCGAGCTCGTCGATCAGTGCGAGCGCGCCGACGGTACCCAGCGGCTCCTCCTCGCGGAAGTAGTCGATCGGGATGCCGTAGCGCGAGCCGTCGCGGAAGAAGGCCTCGATCAGCTCGGCGAGGTAGCCGGTGGCGATCGTGATGCGCTCGAAGCCGCGCGCCTTGAGCTGGCGCACGACGATGTCGAGGACCGGGCGATCACCGATCGGCATCAGCGGCTTGGGGAGCACGGTCGTGTAGGGCCGCAGGCGCGTGCCCTCGCCGCCGGCCAGGATGACGGCCCGCCTCATCGAAGCGCCATCGCGTCTGAGAACAGCCGCTCGATCTCCTGGGCAACGACCGGCGCGGCATACGTGCGCTCGGCGTGCTCTCGCGCGGCTTCACCCTCGCGGGCTGCGCGCTCGGGATCCTCGAGATAGGGCTCGAGCAGAGCGCGCAGCGAGGAGGGTGTGTTCTCGGGTGAGGCGATGCCGCCGAGCTCGGGCGAGATCATGTCGGCGACACCCTCGGCGCCCGTCGACAGGCATGGCCGTGAGGCGAGCATCCCGAGGATCACCGCTCGCGGAGCACCCTCGGTCGGGCTGGGGCAGAAGACCGACACGTCGAAGGCCGACAGCACGTCGGGGACCTCCCTGCCGGGCGTCGGGATGAAATGGGCGCGATCGCCGAGCGGCTGGGCGAGCGCGCGCAGCTCGTCTTCTGTTTCACCGTCGCCGGCGAGGATCAGGTGAACGCGCGGGTTCTCGAGTTCGCACACGGCCTGGACGACGACCTCGTTGTGCTTCTTGCGGTGGAAGCGCGAGATGCAGCCGACGACGAAGGCGTCGGGCGGGATGCCGAGCTGCTCGCGGACGCGGCGACGGCCCTCCTCGGTGAAGCGGATTTCATCCGTTCGCAGGACGTTGGGAACGACCACGATCCGCTCGCTGACGCCGACGCCGGCGACGGACTCGCGGGTCCCCTCCGAGACGGCCATGATCAGCTTTGCGCGCGTGGCGGCCGCGAGGTAGGCCCGACGCGGAATCCCGCTGCGCAGCGGGATCGGCACCGGCCCCCACTCGGCCCAGACGGTCGTCGCGCGAAGCCGCTTGGGCAGCATGCCCACCATCAGCTGCTCCTTCTTGTAGTGCACCAGCAGGATGTCGTACGGAGCCTGGGCGTCGAGCGCGCGGGCGAGGCGTCCGAGCAGCCGTGGCCAGCGGAGCGCGAGGCTCGCCCACGTGCGCGTCGAGAGCTTTGGGCCGGTCTCGAGCGGTACGACCTCGACGTGGGTGTCGCGGCCGATGCCCTCGCGGTCGCTCAGCATGACCGTCTGGTGGCCGCGCTGGTGAAGGGCTTCGAGCATCTCGAGCGCGGCGAACTCCGCGCCGCCGCTCGCGTCTGTCGTCATCACGCTGACGATCTTCAGGGGCCGGTCGGGGCTCACAGGCGGAGTAGCGGGGGACGTCTCCGGTAGGCCGAGAGCCTGTTTGACCGACTCGAGGGTCCTGCTCGGCTCGTGGCTGGCCAGGGTCGCCGAGCGCGCGAGCGCGCCCTCGCGCCGCCGACGCTCCGGGTCGTCACGGTACATTTCGATGGCCGCGGCGAGCGCCTGCGGATCATGCGACGGCGTGACGATCGTGCCGCCGCCCTCGGGGATCAGTCCGGCCGCGCCCTCCGAGTCGGTCGCGATGACGGGGATGCCGACGAGCTGGGCCATGACGATGATTCGCGGCTCGCCCTCGGTTGGACTGGGCGTGAAGACGAGGACGTCGCACGCCGACAGGAACGATTCGACATGGCCGCGCACGCTCGCCTCGAAGCGAACACGGTCGCCGTAGGGGGCGGCGCGCTCGCGCAGCGTCTGCTCCTCCTGGCCCTCGCCCGCGAGGACCAGGCGCACGTCGCCGCCGAGATGGGCCATCGCGTCGATCGCCACCTCGGTCGGCTTGCGCTTCTGAAAGCGCGAGACGCAGCCGACGACGAGCGTGCCGTCGTCGCTCCCCCACGCGTCACGCAGGCGTTGGCGGCCCTCTGCGTCGAAAGTCACACTGGCCACATCGACCAGATTCGGCACGACCTTCACCCCGGCAGGAGAAATTCCGCACGCGATCAGCGACTGGCGCGTGCCCTCCGAGACGGCGATGATCCGGCTGACGCGGCGGGCGGCGCAGGTGAACAGCCACCGAGGCACGCCGTGGCGCATCGGAGGCGGCACGGGGCCCCACTCGGCCCAGACGATCTCGCCGGTGAGGCGCCGGGGCAGCAGCGAACAGAGGAGTTGCTCCTTCTTGAAGTGCACCAGCGTCGCGCCGACCGGGCGCTCGGCGTACAGGGCCCGCGCGAGCCGCGCAAGCGTTCCGAGGGAGTGGAGTGCCACGGGCACGATGCTGCGCCGCGAGAGCTTCGGCCCGAGGTCGATCCGGCGAACCGGCACACCCGTGCCGTCGGCGATGTCCGGCATGTTGGTGACGAGCACGACCTCATGGCCGGCGAGCTGCAGCGCTTGCAGGAGGTCGACGTTGGCGTACTCGGCTCCGCCGCGTTCGCCGGTCGTCTGGATCGAGACTATCCGGTGGCCGGGCACTGGGCAGTCATACCACCTCGCAGGCGCGCGTCGCTCAGCCCCTGGCCAGAGCCTCGGCGTAGACCTCGGCCGTGCGTCGCGCGATCGACGGCCATGCAAAGCGCTCCTCGGCCAGCCGGGCGCCCGCCTCGCCTCGGCGGCGGCACTCGGGCCACCCGGCCTCGACGACTTCGGCGAGCGCGGCGGCGAGCCCGTCGACGTCGGCGCTGTGGCAGACCCACCCGGTCTCACCCACGAGGACCGACTCGGGCAGACCGCCGACCGGATAGACGACGACGGGGCGCCTGAAGCCGTAGGAGAGCAGGAGCACGCCGCTCTGGCTCGCGACGGTGTACGGCAGCACGGCGGCGTCGGCCGCCGCGAACAGCTCGGCCGCCTCGCTCATCTCGAGAAAGCCCTCGCGGACCGTCACGCGGTCGCGCAGGTCAGGGTCGGAAAGCGGCTCACGGCAGGACGCGAGAGCGCCCTCCTCCTTGCCTCCGATCAGCAGCTGCAGGCGCGGGGTCCGTCTCAGCGCCGCGAGGAGGTCGGGGAGACCCTTGTCGAGCCGCAGCTGGCCGAACAGGAGTGCCACCGGAGCATCGGCGGCAATCCCGAGCCTCGCCCTGGCAGCGTCGCGGTCGGCCGATCCGCCGGTGCGGGCGAGCGACCCGTACTCGCCGTGCGGGATCACGACCACCCGACCGTCAGCCGTGCCCGGAACACGCGCCAGGTCGGCCTCGGTATGGACGATCGTCCGCGCACTCAGGCGGGCGAGCCAGGCGTGTGTACCGTCGAGGGAGCGACCGCGCTCGAATGTGTTGTGTGCGGTCTGCACTACAGTCGTGCCCGAGCACCGCAGCACGGCGAGGGCGAGCAGACCGAGCGGCGCGAACTCCCACCCCTGAGAGTGGACGATGTCGGCGCGGCGGGCGAGCAGCAGCAGGCGGGGAAGCGCCCCAAGGAACCGCATCGCGTTGGCAACCGGCCCGAGACCGGCGCGCCGAATCGCCCGGGCGAGGGGCCCGGAGCCGCGAACGTAGTGGAAGACCCCCCGCACCCTGACGCCCTCGGACGTCGGATACAGGTGGTCTGCGGCGGTGGCGAGCGTCACCGTCCATCCCTCGGCCGCGAGCGCCCGTGTGAGCTGGCCGGTGTAGTCGGCGACGCCGCCGCGGCCGCCCTGCTCGATCATCAGGAGTCGGCGCTCGGAGGGCTGCCGGGCGGCGGAGTGGGCGGTCACGCCGACAAGGGTATCGACCCCCTCCACGGCGTCGGCTCAGCGCCCGCGCGAGCCGACTGCCGCTCGCAGTCGCTGCGCTGCGAGCCAGGCGTCGTCGCGCACGCGCCGGGTCCACGGCGCGCCCGCGACGTTGAACCTGGACATCGCGCGGACGGGGTCGGCGAGGTCGGCGGCCAGCCGCGCTTCGCGCCCGGCGAGGATCTCGTTCGCGCCGCGGCGGAAGCCGAGTCCCTTCTCGCTGGGCAGGTGCCACAGCCCGAGACGTCCGGGCTCCTCGACCGGCGGCGCTCCATGGCGCGGACCGGTCCAGATCCGCTGGGCGACGTGCGTGAGATCGTGGAATGGCAGCAGGCCGAGCGCCTCGGCGAGGGAGAGCACGTGCTCCTCGGTGACGACAGCCAGCTCGCGCTCGGCCATGCGCTGCTCGAGCGCCTCGCACGTGGCGAGCAGCACGCGCAGACCGGCGGCGGTCCCTGCGATCAACTCGCCCCCCACCCACGGCACGGGGCCGGTTGGCCCGCCCATCTGCGCGGCGATGTCGCCGAGCGTCACGGGACTGAAGCCGGTCAGGTCCCAGTCAGGCGGATACGGGATGTGGATGCACCCGATCGACGGCGAGGGCCCGGCGGCGGCCATCACCCGTGCGGGGTCGAGCCAGACGCAGTCGACGTCGGTGAGCCACACGCGAGCGTCATCCGAGCAGATCTCGCAGGCGGCCTCGATCGCGTCGAACAGGTAGCGCGAGGAGGCGAATTCCGCCTCCTCGGAGGCGGGGCGATGACGGTACTCGGCGAACAGCATCTCGACGCCGAGCGACTCGAGCCCGTCGAGCAGCCGCGCGGCGCGCCTGCTGAGCTGATCGCGGTCCCGGACGTTGCTGACGAGCGCCATCCGCCAGCCGGCTGCCCGCGACTTCAGCGACGCGGCCTGGACGAGCGCGCACTCCAGGTATCGGGCTGCTAGCTCATCGGCCCCGCCGTGGACCCGACTCGACGGGTACTCGAATGCTTCGCCCTTGCCGTGGACGTACAGGTACTGGACGACCAGCGGCAGGGACCGCTCAGCTGGTGCGGATGATAAGGACCGAGCAGGGAGCGTGATGGGAGACCTTGTTGGGCACCGAGCCGAGCAGGAAGCGCTTGGCTCCCGTCATACCGCGGTTGCCGACGACGATGAGATCGGCGCCCTGCTCCTCGGCCACGTCGAGGATCGCGTCCGCGGGATCGCCCTGGCGAGCGTAGAGGTCGACGGCGACGCCCGCCTCGCGAGCGACGGCAGCGCCGGCCTCGAGCGTCGCGTCGACGTCCTCACGCGGGTTGATCGCCCACTGGAGGTCCTCGGGCGCCGAGCGGCGCTCACCGCTGAGGCGCTGCGCCGGAACCGGCTCATACGCGCTTACGAGCTCGACCTTCGCACCGACGGCGCGGGCGAGGTCGACTGCCTGGCGCACAGCCTTGGTGGCGGTCTCCGAACCGTCTGTTCCGACAACGATCGAACTGAACATGTTCCTCCCTTGCCAGTGGTCGGGCTCGAGCAGGCGTCGATCATAACCACGCGCGACCGGGGGCCACCGCGAGGCCGCCCCGTGGCCTAACGTTCAGGCGAGGTGATCGACCTCCACTGCCACGTCCTTCCGGGCATCGACGACGGCCCCGAGACGATCGCGGGGTCGCTCGAGCTCGTTCGGGCCAGCGCGGCAGCTGGCGTTCGCACGATTGTGGCGACTCCCCATGTCAGTTGGCGCTATCAGAACGGGGCGGAGGCGATCGCCGCGGCCGTCGCTGAGCTTCGCGCCCGGCTGGACGAGGAGGGCATGGAGGTCGAGGTGTGCGCCGGCGCCGAGGTCGCGATCACCCATCTCGAGGAGATCGACCGCGCGGAGCTCGCCCGCCTGGGTCTCGGCGGAGGTGGCTGGATCCTGCTCGAGCCGCCCTTCTCCCCGGTGGCGCCCGCGGTCGGACGAATGATCGCGTCGGTCCAGCACAGCGGCATGCGCGTCCTACTCGCGCATCCCGAGCGCTGCCCAGCTTTCCAGCGCGATCCGGAGATGCTGCGCTCGCTCGTGCAGGGTGGCGTCCTGACCTCGCTGACCGCCGGATCGCTGGTGGGCCGCTTTGGCGGCTCGGTCCGGCGCTTGGCGGTTTCGCTGCTGCGCGACGGCCTCGCTCACAACGTCGCCTCCGACGCCCACGATGTCGCGGGCCGCGCCCCGGGCATCCGTGCGGAGCTCATGGAGTCCGGCTTCGGCGGCCTGGTTGATTGGCTTGCCCAGGACGTGCCCGCGGCGATCCTGGCTGGATCTGAGATTCCGCCGCGCCCCGACGTCGGGCGCTCCGGTGCCTCCTCGGGGCGGCGCTGGCGGCTGACTCGCTGATAGGCCGGACGGCGACGCGCCCGCCCGGGGCCGGAGACCTGCCACCCGTCAGCTGCGCGGGCAGCCGGTGGCGTGCATCGCCCAGACACCCACGCTCTGGCGCACCTTGACCGTGCAGTGGCGCCGGGCCCAGCGCACGGCTTCGCCCGTCCTGGGGTCGGTCTGGAAGGTGCTCGAGACCTCCGAGACGATCATCCACGCGCTGCCCCCACGACCGGCGAAGCGGGCGAACATCGAGGCCGTCGGCGGTCCGGTGAGCGGGCTGCCGTACCCGCCCGGGTCCGCGAATCCGACGACGCCGGCGGGCAGCGGGTGGTCGCCCCATTCGCCGACGATCAGCTCCCGGTCGGCTGCCTTGAACGCGGCGTCGTAGTAGCCGAGCGACGGCATCACGAAGGCCGTGTCGACGATCGTCGGCTCACCGGGAGCCCGCGCGGACCGCAGCCACGCGGCAATCGGCGGCCAGTCCTCCTCGAGCTTGCCTTGCTGGCGTAGGTCGGCCGCGGCGCCCGCCACGAGCAGGATCGCCAGCAGGGCTGCACCACTGACGGCCAGCGCCCGGCGACTGCTCCACAGCCGATCCGCGCAGACGCCGGCCAGCAGACAAAGTCCGGGCAGCGCCACGATCGCGTAGCGCGGCCAGAACACCGGCTTGACAATCGAGATGGCCAGCAATCCGGCGATCGGCAGCACGCCCCAGCAGGCGGCGAGGGTCAGCGGGGCCATGCCGGAGCCGGCGCGCCCCTCCGCTCGCAGGCGCCCCAGGGCGCCTGCGAGCAGCAGACCGCCGGCCAAGAGGCTGACCCATCCGATGGCGTTGACGGCCGACTGGCCGCCGGCGAACTCCTCGATCGCCGATTTGACGAGCCCCGTGCTCGTCTTCGGCAGCCAGTAGAGCTGATCGCGGCGGCTGCGGGCGATGATCGAGAAGACGAGCAGGGGGAGGCAGCCGGCGGCGATCGCGGCGAGCGAGAGCAGCCACGGGCGGGTGGCGGACCGGCGGCTCCGGAGGACGAGCAGCGCGTGGGCAGGCAGCAGGATCGGAACCGCCAGCACGCCACAGTAGGCGAGCGCGAGCATGGCCGCGACGTAGCCCCCCCACCGACGCCGGCCCTCGGGCTGCGCAGCGGCGACGGCGAGAGCACCGAAGGAGAGGATCGCGAACAGAAGGGCCGGCTCATAAGCACGCGCCTCCTGCGCGTAGAAGACGGCCATCGGATTGAGCGCCAAGAGTATGGCCGCCACCCAGGCCGCGCGGCGGCCTGCGAGCAGCCGCGCCACCCACCACATGGCTGGCACGCTCGCCACACCGGCCGCCAGTGCGGGCAGACGCAGGACGACCTCGCCCGTGCCGAGCAGGCGGGTGAGCGGCCACAGGACGAGCGAATAGAGGGTGCCGTTGGACTCATAGGAGAACAGCCCGAGCATGTGCCAGAAGCCGCGCTGAGCAACTGCAAGCGAGTAGACCTCATCCGTGAAGAGGCCGCGCGATAGCTCGCCCAGACGCAGGACGAGCGCCAGCGCGCTCAGCGCCGCGAGCGCGGCACCGTCGTTGCCGGCAAGCACACGCGATGCCCGCGAGGCGCGGCCCGGCGCGGCCACTGTCGAGATCGCCGACATGCCGCTCTCAACCGCGCGCCCGCTAGGCAAGCTTGGTCACCGCGATAACCATGCCGATGACCACGAAGACGACGATCGCGGCCTGCAGCCAGATCCAGGTCGGGGACATTGCCAACCAGGCTAGCGTCCGTCGCCGCCTGGACGCCCGACGCCCGGCGCTGGGCGCGCGTCTATCGTGTGGCCATGCTCCGGCGCCGATCACTGCCGATCCTCGCGGCCGCCGCCGCTCTTGCCATCGCTGCCGTGCCGGGCTCCGGCGCGAGGGCGAGCGGTACAGCGGCGACGCGCGCGCAGGTCTCGGCGGCGCCGTTCCTGGGCGGCGTCAATATCGGCAGCGTCGACCGCAGCACCCCCCCAGCGCTCATCGACAGGTCTCTGGCCGTGGCCCACCAGCTCCACGCGAGGGTCGTGCGCATCGAAGTGCCGTGGTCGATCATGGAGCCGCTGGCGCCGGGCGTCGACGACGCCCGCTCACTCGCCTACACCGACCGCGTGGCCCGCGACGCGGTCGCCCAGGGGCTCAAGATGATCCTGATGGTCCAGAGCACGCCGTGCTGGGCCTCATCGGCGCCGGCCTCACTGATGCGCGGCTGCGGGCCAGGCCACGTGACGCGGGCAAACTCGTGGCCGCCGAAGCAGGTCGGCGATTTCGCCGCTTTCGTCGCCTTCCTGGCCAAGCGCTACGGCCCCGAGCTTGCTGCGCTGGAAATCTGGAACGAGCCCGACCAGGCCAACGAAGGCTATTTCGCGGGCC
>DAIRTT010000013.1:0-26018 GCA_036803745.1 Solirubrobacteraceae bacterium
AGACCGAGCCCTGCCGCGAGCGCCCGATCGCGTCGAGCTCGTCGATGAAGATGATGGCCGGGGCAGCCTCCTTGGCCTTGGCGAACAGGTCGCGCACACGCGAAGCGCCGACCCCGACGATCGCCTCTATGAACTCGGATGCCGAGATCGAGAAGAACGCGGCGTGCGCCTCCCCGGCGACCGCGCGGGCGAGCAGCGTCTTGCCGGTGCCGGGCGCTCCCGAGAGCAGAACGCCGTGGGGCATGCGCCCGCCGAGTCGCCCGTAGCGCTCGGGGTTGCGCAGGAAGTCGACGATCTCCGACAGCTCGGCCTTGGCCTCCTCGATCCCGGCGACGTCATCGAAGGTGACCCGGATCTGGTCGGGGTCGGCGCGGCGCGCCTGTGAGCGACCGAAGTTGCCGAGCGCGCCCATCGCGCCCCCGGCCTTGGCCGCACGGCGGGCGATCAGGACGAACAGGCCGACGATCAGCAGCGTCGGCCCGAACCCGATCAGCAGCTCGGCGAGCAGCGACTGGCTCGTGCTCGTCGACTTGGCGTTGATGCGGACGCCCCTTTCCTGCAGCAGCGCCGAGAGCTGGCTGCCGTTCCAGAACGTCGGTACCTCGGTCGCGAACAGCTTCGTGGGCTTCACCTTCTTGTCGCTTTCGGGGTAGCGCAGCTTGGCCTTGAACGTGCCCTCGATCGTGTCGCCTTTGGAGGAGATCGAGGTGACCTGGCCACCCTTCACCTGGGACAGGAAGTACGGGCTGAACGCCACCGTGACCCGCGGTTCGCCGGTCGAGGGCTGGAACACGAAGACCGACACCCAGTTGAGCGTGATGAGGATCAGGACGAACCACAGGAAGCCCGGTCGGCGGTGGGCTGGTGGGCCGCTCGGCGGGCTCTCGGGGCTGCCGCGCCCGTCGGGGGCCGGTGAGACATGCCAGCCGCGCTTGTCGCGGGGCATCGGGGGGTGCGGCTGGGAGCGCTCGCTGCGTCCTGCCTCCGGCGCGGCTGACGGTTCGTCGGGCATTCGCTCCATGCTACGGCCTCTCGCACCGCGCCCGGCTCGGGGAGACCGGCCGCTGCAGGCGTCCGGCGACGCGCGTAGGACTCCGCAACAGCCCGGGTGGCTATCCCGGAGGCCGCTTTGACGGCGCGGCCCTAGCATCGCGGTTAGCGATCCAAAGGAGCTGAGCCAAAATGTTCAAGAACGTTCTCGTGGGAGTCGATGGCAGCCTGAACGGGCGCGACGCCATCGCCCTTGCGACCCGAATGGCCGGTGAGGGGTCCCGTCTGACCCTCGTTCACGTCCACCCGGGCGAGCTGCATCCGCTGCACGCCGTCACCCCCGGCCTGCTGGCCGAAGAGCACGAGGCATCGGAGAAGCTGCTCCGTGATGAGCGTGCGGGGGGCGAGGTCGAGGCTGAGCTCGTGAGCCTCGTCGCGGCCTCGCCGGGCGCGGGACTGCACCGCCAGGCCGAGGAGCAGGGCGCCGAGCTGATCGTCGTCGGCTCGTGCTCCAGGGGCGCGTTCGGTCGCGCGATGATCGGCGATGACACACGCGCTGCGCTCAACGGCGCGCCCTGCGCGGTCGCGATCGCATCGCGCGGCTACGCCGAGCACCCGCGTCCGATCGCGAACGTCGGCGTGGGCTACAACGACTCAGCCGAGAGCCGTGCCGCGCTGGAGCTCGCTCGCGAGGTCGCGGCGCCGACACGGGCCGAGATACAGGTCCTCGAAGTCGTCTCGATACCCACCTATGCCTACACCGGGCTGATGCCTCCCCTGGTCGGCGAGGGCATCAACTCGATGCTCTCCGAGGCCCGTGAGCGGCTCGAGAAGATCCCCGAGGTCCGTGCCCGTGCGGTCTACGGCCTGACGGGCGAGGAGCTGGCCGCGTTCAGCGATGATGTCGACGTGCTGGTCGTCGGCTCGCGCAGCTACGGGCCGGTCAAGCGCCTCGTGCTGGGCAGCACCTCCGACTATCTCGAGCGCCACGCCCGCTGCTCGCTGCTCGTCCTGCCGCGAGCCACGGCGACCGGGGGCGAGGCTCCGGACCGGGAGTCGGAGGCAGCGGCGGCGGGCGCGGTCTAGCCTCGCGGGCGATGAGCCCAACATTCCGCTTGCCGAGCGGGTACCTTCATGCTCGTGAGCGATCAGTCGAGCGAGCAGGACAGCGCCGCAGAGGCGCCCGCCGTAGAACCTATACGGATCGTCCTGGCCGATGACCATCAGGTCGTGCGCAGCGGCCTGCGGCTGCTGCTCGACGGTGAGGATGACTTCGAAGTCGTGGCCGAGGCCAGCGACATCGACAGCGCCAGGCGCTATGTGCGCGGGCACCATCCCCGCGTGCTCGTGCTCGACCTGAACATGCCGGGCGGTTCGAGCCTCGAGGCTGTGCCGCTGCTGCGAGAAGAGGCGCCGGAGACGCAGATCGTGATCCTCACGATGCAGCAGGAGCCGGCCTTCGCGCGTGAGGCGCTGGGGGCGGGCGCGCTCGGATACGTGCTCAAGGAGGCTGCCGACGAGGAGCTCGTCGAAGCCGTTCGGCGCGCGGCCGTCGGCGAGAGCTATCTGAACCCGAGGCTCGGCGCGCGGATCGCCTCCGAGCCGGCGCCCGGGCCGCCCGACGACCTGTCCGAGCGCGAGGTCGACGTCCTGCGCCTGATCGCGCTCGGCCACACCAACGCCGAGATCGCCGAACAGCTCTACCTGTCGGTGCGTACCGTCGAGACGCACCGCTCGCACATCCAGCAGAAGCTCCGCCTCTCCACTCGCGCCGAGCTCGTCGGATACGCGCTCGAGCGCGGCCTCATCGCGCACTAGTCGTCCTCGCCGACTATGCGGCCGGCCGGCCCTCGCTCACTCTGGGGAGCCGGAGCGGTAGTGCTCGCGCCAGATCAGGCGGTGGATCGGAATCTTGCGCGGCAGGCTGCGGACTCCGGGGATGAACGGTACGCAGACGAACGCCAGGCTGAGGACGCTCATCATGAGCATCACGAGGATGTCAGCGTTTTCTGATGACTTGAAGGGTTCGACCTGGTACCAGAGGGCATACAGCCACAGCCACGCCTGGCCGGGGTAGCTGCCGGTCTCGTTCATCATGCCCCACTGATCGCCCAGCAGGTGCTGGCCCTGCGCGCGTTCTTCGAGCAGGCCGCCGTCGGCCATGAACAGGAGCGGCTTGGTGTAGTCGGTCTGGAAGAACTGGCGGCTGGTCAGCAGGCTTCCGTCCAGGCCGCCGCTCTTGGCGAGGCTGAGCAGTGCGGTCATCAGGCTCGGGACCGGCCCCGCTTCGGCCGCCTTCACGGTGACGGTTCCGTTGCTCTGATCGAGCGACACCGACTGCGGCGGCGCCTTGCCTGCTTCGACGGCGGCTTCGTATTCTTCAAGCGGCTTGGCGAAGGCTTCACCCCAGGCCTTCTGTGTCTTTTCAGGCGCGGCCTCATAGCTGGCGATCGCGCTCTGGAGGGCCGGGTCGTTAGGGACCGTCCTCAGAGGATCGATGACGAAGTCGTTGGCCGTGTTGATCGGATGGCTGACACCCAGCCATTTCTGCGGATAGAGGAACGCCGCGTGCACGCCCTTGCTGTTGTGGTTGTACGGGGGGCCGTATTCCGCCGTGCCGCTCGTCCCATCGAGCTCTTTGGCGGCAGCGGCCACGAAGTTGACGGGCTTGCCGCGCGACCACTGCGCGATCGTGCTGGGCTTGTCGTCGGGGGAGGAGAAGAGGACGGTCAACAGGAGGGCCAGCAGCGCGACGACGCCTACGGCCAGGCTGGCCTCCTTGACGAGGTCATACGGCTGATAGCGCCCGGTCCAGGGCTTGGTGTCATCGCGACCGCGCAGCAGCGCGCCCAGGCGGCTCACGACGGGTCTCCCGCCCCAGAGGCGCTGGTCCCGTGGGCAGGCGCGGGGGGTGCGTGCAGGGCGGGGCGCCGCTCGAGCTCGAACGGCGGGACGACGCCGTGGCGGCGCACGAGCAGGACGTGGGCCGAGACCAGGCCGACGACCGCGAGCGGCAACAGGAGCACGTGGTAGCTGTACATCTGGCCGAAGTTGGTGACGTTGAAGAACGCGCCGGCCCCAACCGAGTTGAGCCCGTCCTTGGACTGGGTCGCGATCCACTGGGCGTCGAAGTTCTGCTGCGAGACATAGCCGGTGAGGGCGGTCGGAACGGCGACCAGGAAGGTGACGGCTCCGGTCATCCACACGCGGGCACGCCCGCCACGCCACGCCGCCATCCAGTACTTGCCCCAGAGGTGGATGACCATGACGAAGAAGAAGATCTCCACGGCCCACAGATGGATGCTGTTGAAGAAGTGCCCGAGGCCGGTGTAGTGCCACCACGCTGGCCCCTTGAGAGCGAGGATCGAGCCGGAGGTCACGGTCACGACGAGCGCCGCGATACTCGCCACGCCGAACACATAGATCCAGGACGCGACGTATGTGGGCTGACCGTCGGGCAGCAGTCTCTCGGGCGGCAGGGCCTCGACGGCGGCCTCCCTCAGGCGCACCGTCCACGAGTTGCTGGGCGGCGGCTGCCTCGGTGTCTCGGTGCTCATGAGGCGCTCCCCCGCCGGCGTGCGGCACCGGGGAATGGAAGCAGGATCGCGACCACGAAGACGGCGAGCATCAGGACAATGACCACGACGTTCGGCACCGACATCAGGAAGAAGTGCCAGTGGACGACGTGAGCGGGATGGTTGAGGTTGAAGACGGCGCCCATCGCGCCGACAACTGCAGTGATCAAGTCAGGCCTCCCGACCGTCGTTCCAGGGCAACGTCTGCTGGCGAGGCTACGCGGCGCTACAGCTCGCTCGCATCCGTACTAACCCCCACCATATCGCGGGAAAGGCGCGCCGCCGGTGAACCCCTGATCAGCGCGCGCCGCCGGGGCGCCGGTAGTGTTGCGGGCGGATGCGCACGATCCCGACAGCCCCGATCGCGGCCGGCTCCTTGATAGTCGGCTACGCCGTGGCCGTCGCCAGCGGATCGCGGCCGGTCGGCGGCGTGGTCATGTTGATCGGCGGCCTGTGGTGCGTGAACGCGTGGACGCGGCGCCGCGGTCCGCGCACCGCGATGGTGCTGGCGAGCGTCGCGTTGAGCGCCTTCATCCTCTCCCACGTTCTGGCGCTTGCGATCGGCGCGTGGCCGGCTGTGCTGACGGTCGCGGCGGTGACCGCGGCGGTCACGTGGGTCAAGGCCGACGCTCGCCCCGCGGGGACGCCGGCCCCGCTGGCATTCCGCCCGCCCGCCCGCTAGATTTCGAGCCCATGGCAAGCGCTGCCGTCACAGCACCGGGGGGTGCGACGGGTGAGACCGCAGAGCTCGCGCCGCCGCGGCCCGACTTCCAGATCGTGCCTCGCGCCGGGGTGCCGATCGTCGCGGTCGTCCTCGCGCTGCTGATCGTCGGCATCGCGGTCAACGAACTCTGGCCGCTGACCTTCCTGCACGTCGTCGGCGGCGCCGCGTGGACGGTCATCGACCTGTTCCTCGGCTTCGTCCTCGGCCCGATCATCGGCCGCATGTCGATTCCGGCGCGGGTCGAGTTCACGACGCGGCTCATGCCGAAGATGGTCCTGATCATGCCCACCGTCGTGACCGTCACGCTCGCGGCCGGGTGGCAGCTGGCGACGAAGCTCGGCAACACCCAGACGAGCTACGCGCTGCACGGCTGGATCGTCGCCAGCTACATCGTGGTGGGGATCATGGCCGTGATCGCGCTCGGCCTGCTCGAGCCGGCGAACATCGCGGTGCTGGTCGAGATGAAGAAGCCGCGCCCCAACCCCGAGGTGATCGAGCGGCTGATGAAACGCTTCATCTACACGGCGGGCGCGACCGGTCTGATGCAGGTGGCGACGTTCGTGATCATGACCAAGCTCGCCTCCGGATGAGCGCGCCCGACCGGGCCGACGTCCGCCTGCCCCCGGTCACCCAGGTCGGGATGCTGTCGCTGGCGATGATCGTGGCGGGTGGCATCTACCTGTCCTCACACATCCCCGACCACGTCTCCCTGGCCCCCGCGATCATCCTGCTGGCGGGCTCGGCGCTGCTGCTCGCAGGCAACCTGCTCGCCCTCTCGCGGGTGGAGAGCTTCGCGTGGGATCGCTTCTTCGACATCGCCCGCTGGGCGCTGCTGGCCTACCTGATCATCGCCGGGATGATCGAGTACGCGTTCCTGCGCAACAATCTCAGCGGCGGACCGCTCGTGGTGCTGACGCTCTCGCTGCTCGTGTTCGCCGTCCACGTCCCTGTCCTGATCGCCTTCACGGTCGCGCGCTTCGCCGAGAGCTAGCATCGGGCCATGCTCGCCCTGACCGCCGCGCCCGGCTCGGCCGGCAACGTCGCATTGCGCGAGGTGCCCGCGCCCGAGCCGCGCTCCGGCCAGGCGCTGGTGCGCGTCAGCGCCTTCTCGCTCAACCGCGGCGAGACGCGCCGGCTGGCCGACATGGCCGACGGTGAGGTGACGGGCTGGGATCTCGCCGGGGTGGTCGAGCGAGCCGCCGAGGACGGCAGCGGCCCGCCCGCGGGCGCTCGCGTCGTGGGGCTGACCTGGCGGGGCGCCTGGGCGGAGCTGGCGGTCGTCGAGACCGACGTGCTCGCGCCGCTGCCCGATGGCATCACCGACGTGCAGGCGGCGACTCTTCCGGTGGCCGGGCTGACCGCGCTGATGGCGCTCGAGACGATCGGGCCGGTGCTCGGGCGCCGGGTGCTCGTGACGGGTGCAAGTGGCGGCGTGGGGCGCTTCGCCGTGCAGCTGGCCAAGCTCTCGGGCGCGCACGTGACGGCGGTGTCGGCGAGCGCCGAGCGCGCGCGAGGGCTCCTCGAGCTCGGCGCCGACGAGGTGATCGACGAGCTCACACCGGAGGGCGATGAGTTCGACGGGATCGTCGAGGGCGTCGGCGGTGCGACGCTCGGGGCGGCGATGCAGCGTGTGGCCCCCTTCGGGGCGATCGCGTCCTTCGCCTCCAGCGACCCGGCACCGGTCGAGTTCCCGAGCCGCGCCTTCTTCGGCCGCGCGCCGGGAGCGACCCTGCACGCCTTCTTCCTGTTCGGCTTGCTGGAGCGCTCTCGCTCGGGTGCCGCGGGGCTGTCGCGCCTCGCGGGGCTGGTGGCCGACGGGCGCCTGGACTGCTCGGTCGATCACGAGGGCTCCTGGCGGGAGGCCGCGGGGGCGATCGAGGCGCTGATGGACCGCCGGATCGCGGGCAAGGCGGTCCTGTGCGTCGCATGACGCAGCGTCGGGCGGTGGCGCGGTGAGCGAGCGGGTGCACCACCCGATCTTCGCCCGCGTCTACACGCGCGTGGCAAGGCTCTCCGAAGCGCGCGGCGGGGCTGCGCACCGGAGCAGCATGCTGGAGGGCTGCCGGGGCCGGGTGGTCGAGATAGGAGCGGGCGGCGGTGCCAACTTCGCCCATTATCCGAGCGAGGTCACCGAGGTCCTGGCGGTCGAGCCCGAGCGCCACCTGCGCGAGCAGGCGACGCGCGCGGCAGCATCGGCGCGGGTGAAGGTCACGGTCAGCGACGGCCACGCCGGCAGCCTGCCGTGCGAGACCGCCGGATTCGACGTCGGGGTGGCCTCGCTGGTGCTGTGCACGGTCCCAGATCAGGAGGCGGCCCTGGCGGAGCTGTTCCGGGCGATCCGCCCGGGCGGTGAGCTGCGTTTCTACGAGCACGTGCGCGCGCACGATCGGGGTGAGGCGCGCTTCCAGGATTTTGCCGATGCCACATTCTGGCCGCGCCTGGCGGGGGGCTGTCACCTCGGCCGCGACACGAGCACCGCGATCGCGGCGGCCGGCTTCGAGCTCGAGGCGCTCGAGCGGTTCCCGTACAGCTTCGCGCGCTACGTCCCGCCGGCCGCACACATTCTCGGCGTGGCGCGCCGGCCCTGAGGCCGTCGCGGCGCCCGCCACGCCTCGCCGTGGCGCCTCGGACATAATGGCCCGGATGAGAGCCGTCCAGATAGTCGAGGAGTCGGGCCCCGACACGGGCCTCGCGCTGGTCGATCTACCCGAGCCCGAGGCGACGCACATGCTGACCCCGGGGAGCGGCGTGGTCGTAGACGTACACGCAGCTGGGGTGTCCTTCCCCGAGCTCCTGCAGACGCGCGGCATGTACCAGATGAAACCGCCGCTGCCGTTCGTGCCGGGGAGCGAGGTCGCGGGCATCGTGCGCAGCGCGCCCGACGGCGCGTCGGTCAAGCCCGGCCAGCGTGTGGCGGCGTTCTGTGCGCTCGGCGGCTTCGCCGAGACGGCCGTGGCGCCCGAGTTCTTCACCTTCGCGCTCTCGGACGAGCTGGACTTCGCCCAGGGCGCCGGCCTGATCCTCAACTACCACACCGCGTATTTCTCGCTGGTCATGCGCGGGCGCCTGGAGGAGGGCGAGACGGTGCTCGTGCACGGCGCCGGCGGCGGCGTGGGAACCGCCAGCCTGCAGGTCGCGGCGGCCGTCGGCGCAAGCACGATCGCGCTCGTCTCGAGCAAGGAGAAGGCGCGCGTGGCCGAGCAGGCCGGAGCCGGTCGGGTCGTGATGCTGAGCGACACCTGGAAGGACGAGGTCAAGGAGCTCTCCGGGGGCGGCGTCGACGTCGTCCTCGATCCGGTGGGCGGGGACCGCTTCACCGACAGCCTGCGCTCGCTGCGCGAGAACGGGCGCCTGGTGGTCGTGGGCTTCACCGGCGGCTCGATCCCGGAGGTCAAGGTCAACCGCCTGCTGCTCGGCAACACCGAGGTGGTGGGGGCGGGCTGGGGCGCCTACGTGATGGCGAGGCCCGACCTGAACCGCAAGATCGGTGCCGAGGTCAACCGCATGGTCGACGAGGGCTTCGTCCGCCCGGTCGTCGGCGAGCGTTTCGGACTCGATCGCGTGGCGGATGCGCTCAAGACTCTCGACGAGCGCCGGGCGACGGGCAAGATCGTGCTCGACGTCCGACCCGCCTGAGCGCGCGGCCACCTAGCCGGTCTTCAGCAGCTCGCGCCAGTCCTCGGTGTTGTGGATGGCGGGCTCGGTCGAGTCGACGAAGTCGCTGAGCGCGTGCAGGAAGCGCTCGGGCTCGTCGAGCTGGGGGAAGTGGCCTGAGTCGGCGAAGACCTCCAGACGGCTACCGGCGATCCGCTCATTCGCGGCGCGGCCGTGGGAGACCGGGATGAGCGAGTCGTGCTCACCCCAGATCAGCAGCAGCGGCAGGCGCTCGGCGAGATAGAGGCGGTTGGACGCATCGACGCGCTGGCCTCCGGGCTCGACGACCGCGCGCAGAGTGTGCACGAAGGCGGCCCGCGCCTCACGGTCGGAGAGCGTCGCGTGGCCCTTGGCCATCTCCTCGATGTCGGTTCCCGCGCGCAGGCCGAGGCGCCTGAGCGCGGAGCCGGCGAGGCGCCCGGCATCGAGCAGGCGGCTGGCAGCGAGCAGCGGCAGGACGAGCTCGGAGCCCGGCAGGGTGGCGGCGCGCAGCAGCATGCTGACCTCGCGTCCGAGGCCGCCGCTGTCGACGAGGACGAGGCGCTCGCAGCGCTCGGGGAACTGGTAGGAGAGCTGCATGGCGATGCCGCCGCCGAGCGAGTGCCCGACGAACGTCGCACGGTCGTGGCCGAGGGCGAGCAGCAGATCGCGCACGGCGCTTGCGTGCGCGCCGAGCGAGTAGTCGCCGCGCGGCTTGGCCGAGCCGCCGTGGCCGATCAGGTCCGGCGCGAGGACGGTGAAGCGCCGGGCGAGGTAGGGCATGACCCGACGCCAGGTGTCCGAGTCCGAGGTGATGCCGTGGATGAGCACGAGGACCGGGCCGCTGCCGGCCTGCCGGTAGGCGAGCCTATGCCCGTGAAGTGTCAGCTCGCGAAGCTCGAGCTCATCTGTCGGGCTCACTTTTGCGCCGCTCATCGCTGTTCGTCACAGTAGCGCCCGACGGCTGCGCCGAGCCGTCGATGGGGGTTAACCCGAAGGTCGGTCCGGGGGTCGGCAGGCTGCTCGCCGGTGGCGGCCCGCATCGACATCGCGCCGCGCGAGGAGCAGGATTGCGGCATGGCCACCGTCGCGAGCGAGCTCGCCGAAGGACCCGCCGTGGAAGCGGACCGGCCGCAGGAGGCCACGCCGGGAGCGCTCGATGCCAGGGCGCCGACCTTCGAGGGCCCGACGCCCGAGGAGATCCAGGTCCCGGTCATGCTCGGTCTCGACCGGGCGATCACCGCTCTGATCACGGCGCTTCCGCCGCTGCTCGTCGCGCTGGCGGGCTGGCGGCTGTGGAACCGCGAGCTGCATCTTCGCGACGTCCTCATCTTCCTCGTCCTCTACGCCGCGACGGGCCTCGGCGTGACGGTCGGCTTTCACCGCCTTCTCACGCACCGGAGCTTCAAGACGAGCGGCTGGCTGCGGGGCCTGCTGGCGATCCTCGGGACGATGTCGATCGAGGGGCCGTTGATCTCGTGGGTGGCCGACCATCGCAAGCATCACGCCTACACGGATCGCCTCGGCGATCCGCACAGCCCGCACGTAGACCATGGCGGAGGCTGGCGCGGGGCGCTGCGCGGTCTGGCTCACGCCCACGTCGGGTGGCTGTTCGACCACGCCCAGCGCGGCGCCCGCGAGCGCTTCGCGCCGGATCTGCTGGCCGACCCGGTGGTCGCGTTCGTCGACGCGACGTTCCTGCTGTGGAGCCTGCTCGGCCTGGCGATCCCCTTCGGGCTGGGCCTGCTGATCGGTGGGACCGTCGCCGCGGGTCTCGACGGCCTGTTGTGGGGCGGTGCGGTGCGCATCTTCGCCCTGCACCACGTGACCTACAGCATCAACTCGCTGTGCCACTTCTTCGGCCGCCGGCGATTTGCGACGGGGGACGAGTCGCGCAACCTGGGCTGGCTGGCGCCGCTCTCCTTCGGCGAGGCCTGGCACAACAACCATCACGCCTTTCCCACCTCGGCCTTCCACGGGATGAGCCGGCGGGAGCTCGACCTGTCGGGGATCACGATCGCGGCGCTCGAGCGCGCCGGCCTAGTCTGGGACGTGCAGCGGATCGCCCCCGAGCGGAGGGCCGCCAAGGCGCTGTGAGGCGGCCGGCCCGGGCGCGGGCGGTGCGTGCGAGGATAGGCGCGATGCAGGAGCGCGCAAGGCTGCCGATCGAAGTGCTCGCCCCCCGCGGCGGCCCGTCTCGGCGCTGGATGCCGGCGCTCGCGGCGGGCCTGTCGATCGGCGAGTACGTCCGCTCGATCGTCCGCCGCCTCGCCCTGCTGGCGGCCGTCCTGCTGCTGGCGATCTGGGCGCTCGACGGCCAGGGCTACTTCTGGCCGGCGTGGGCGTGGCTGGGCCTCGGTGATCTGGTGCTGCTCGACTCCACGGCGGAGTGGGCGTGGCACAAGGAGCCGGGCGCGGTCAGACGCGTGGCATGTGTGTGGGCGGTGGTCGGCGTCGCCGCCGTGATCCTGGTGTTCACGTGGCTGCTGACATGGCTGTTGGCCGGAGCTCACACGTTCTGGCCCGCATGGGCGCTGCTCGGCCTGGCGACGGCCGGAAGCGGCTATTCGCTGGTCGCGCTTCACGACCGGGTGCTGGTGGCCCGGGGCAGGAGGGCGCTGCGAGCCCGGATCGACATGCTGACCCGGACACGCAGGCAGGCGGTCGATGCGCAGGCCGCCGAGCTGCGGCGGATCGAGCGCGATCTCCACGACGGCGCGCAGGCGCGGCTGGTCGCCCTGACGCTCCAGCTCGGTCGGGCAGAGATGCGCGTCCACGATCAGCCGGAGGTTAGGCGTCTGATCAGCGATGCCCAGCGAGAGGCGAGACATGCGATCGGCGAGCTGCGCGACCTCGCTCGCGGGATCGTGCCCCCGCTGCTGGCCGACCGCGGGCTGGTGGCGGCCGTCGAGTCGCTGGCCGGCCGCTACGGCCTCGGGACCTCGATCGAGGCGCGCACCCACCGGGCGCTGGCGCCGGCAATCGAGAGCGCTGCCTACTTCGTGGTGGCCGAGGCGCTGACGAATACGGCCAAGCACGCCCGGGCACGGCACAGCTGGGTGATCCTGGCCCACGAGCACAGGACGCTGACGGTGATCGTGGGCGATGACGGCGCGGGCGATGCGGACGCAGCGGGAACGGGACTCGCCGGGCTGCGCGCCCGGGTCGAGGCGCTCGACGGGAGCCTCAGCGTGAGCAGCGCCGCCGGCGAGGGCACGCTGGTCGAAGCGAGGCTTCCGTGCGGGTAGTGATCGCAGAGGACCTGGCCCTGCTGCGCGAGGGGCTCGTGGCGCTGTTGCGGGAGAACGATGTGGAGGTCGTGGCCCAGGTGGACGACGGCCCGGGCCTGCTTCGGGCGATCGCCGGTCACGAACCCGACCTGGCGATCGTCGACGTGCGGTTGCCGCCGACGTTCAGCGACGAGGGGCTGCTCGCGGCGATCGAGGCCCGGAGACGCCAGCCGGCGCTTGGTGTGCTCGTGCTGTCGCAGTACGTCGAGACGGCCTATGCGAGCGAGCTGATCGGCGAGGACACGGCCGGGATCGGCTATCTGCTGAAGGAGCGTGTCGGCGATGTGCGCGCCTTCCTCGATGCCCTCAGACGCGTGGCCGCGGGCGGGACGGTCCTCGATCGCCAGGTCGTGGCAGAGCTGATGGCAGCCCGTGACGGCTCGGCCGAGCCGCTGTCGGGCCTGACGGCTCGCGAGCGCGAGGTGCTCGCACTAATGGCCGAGGGCCGCTCCAATGCTGCGATCGCGGAGAGCCTGGTCGTGACGCCGGGGGCGGTCGAGAAGCACATCACGAATATCTTCGCCAAGCTCGACCTCGGGCCGTGCGAGGACGACCACAGGCGCGTTCTCGCGGTCCTCGCCTACCTGCGGACGGCGCAGCGGGCGTGAGCGCCACGCGGGAGACGGCGCGGTCCGAGTGGCGGAACTGATAAAAACCCGCAGATCAATATGAGGAATCGCTCATGAAGGTCATCGGTGCGGGACTGCCGCGGACGGCCACGACGACCCAGATGTTCGCTCTGGAACAGCTCGGATTCGGCCACTGCTACCACATGCGCGACTTCCTGCTCGACCTCGAGAAGGGCCTGCCGCTGTGGGAAGCCGCGTCGGACGGGCGTGGCGACTGGGCGCAGATCTTCGGCGACGCGCAGTCGACGGTCGACTGGCCGTCTGCGCGCTACTACCCGGCGTTGATGGAGCACTACCCGGAGGCTAAGGTGCTGCTGAGCGTCCGCGGCGGCGAGGAATGGGCGGAGAGCATGCGCGAAACGGTCTGGGGCATCTTCCACGGCGAGACGGTCATCCACCACCTCTGCCGCGCCCGCGCTGTGCTGGATCCGCCGTGGGGGCGCTACATGGCCCTGATGTCGAAGATGAACTGGGATGAGGGGACCGGGGCGATGCCGGGGGACACCTCGACGATCGACGGTCTCATCAAAGCGATGGATCATTGGAACGACGAGGTCAAGGCGACCGTTCCAGCCGAGCGGCTGCTCGTGTGGAACCCGGAGGAAGGTTGGGAGCCGCTGTGCGAGTTCCTCGAGGTCGACGTCCCGTCGGACCCGCTGCCGCGCCTCAACGACACGCAGTCGTTCCGGGAGGGCATGATGGGGGCCGCGCTGGACATCGTCAACGAGTGGTGGCAGGCGCGCGAGCGCCCGACGAGCGGACTGCACGGCGCTGCGCTCAGTTGAGCGCAGCAAGCGAGGCCGGGCACATCTGATGGCCGGTGATCTGCTGGCGCGCGTGAGCGCCGAGATCGATGAGCGCCTCGAGCAGCTGCGCCCATTGCTGGCCGAGTACGAACGTCTGCTGAGCGCTGCCGAGGCACTCGAGGCCAAGAGCGCGGGACCCGCGGCCGGTGAGTCCTCGCCGGCGCCGAGGACGCGGACGAAGGCTCCGGGAAAGGGGCGAGCCGGGCGGCGTCGCGGCTCCGCCGCGGGAGTGACCGCGAGGGCGGTGGGCGCGGGGGCCACGAAACGCTCCCGGGCTCCGCGCGGAGCGGCGCAGCAGGCGATCCTGGCGGCGCTCGAGCACGGCTCGCACACGGCGGGCGAGCTGGCGGTCGTCACGGCGATGAGCGGCTCGAGCATCCGCCAGAGCCTCGGCGGGCTTGTGCGCGCGGGTGCTGTCGGGCGGGCGCGGCGCGAAGGCAAGGCGGCCTACGCACTGGCGCGCGCCGCGCGCCACATCTGAGCAGGCTCGAGGACGCGCTCGCCGGTGGGCGATCAGGCGCCGGTGCCCGCGGGCTGCGCGACGGGCTGCATGCGCGCCTCGGCGGCGGCCGCCTCGGGCCCGAGGAAAGGCGTGAGGGCGAAGTACACGAGCTGGGGGGCCACGTCGGGGAGCTGGGCGATGCAGTCGTTGTCGATGTAGTGGTGGAGGACCTGCCAGATCCCGCCGGCGACGGCCTCGGCTGCGATCGCCGGCACCGGCGGATCGGCGGCGAGCTCGTAGCCGGGAGCCAGGTAGGCGCCGAACGCGTGCAGGGCCGAGTTGCGGATCTCGATCGCCTCGGGGCTGGCGGCGAACGTGTCGACGAGGATCAGGTGCGCGTGAGCGGGCTCGGAGGCCAGGTATTCGATCAGGGCGTGCAGGCCGGCGGCGACGGCACACGGCCAGTGTCCGGCGTGGGCGTCGTGGGCCTCGACGGTGACGCCCAGCGCCTGATGCAGGCCGACCTTCTGGGCGCCGAGGTACGCCTCGTGCTTGGACGCGTAGATGCTGTAGAAGGTCTGGTTGGAGACGTTGGCCCGCCGGGCTATCTCGGGGATCGTCAGGCCCGCGAGGCCCTTCTCGGCGACGATCGCGGCGGTCGCGTCGACGATTCGCTCGCGCTGGCTCTTGACGATGACCTGGCGCGGCAGGTCGCTGCGCCCGCTCGGTAGGCGTCCCTGCGCGCGGCGCGCTCGCTCCGATGCAAGTGGTGCGCCGGTGTCGGACTCGGCGGCCTCGGCTGTCGGGGCGGCGAGACCGTCCGGAAGCACCCGCGGGTATGAGGACGCCCAGGCGACGAGGTCCTCGACGAGGCCCGACAGCTCGCGCTCGCGACCGTCACGCAGGCGGGCGGCGGTGACCTCGCGGATTCCGCCGAGGATCGCCTTGACCGTCAGGTCGCTGCCGCCGCCCGAGCTGTGGCCGTCGCGGCTGGCCTGGATGCTGGCCTCGAGCGCTTCGATCGATTCGCGGCGGCGCTCGAGCGCGCGCGCTCCGGCGCCGAAGGCGCCGAGCATCAGCAGCGACATGCCTGTCGGTTCCTCGGCAGCGAGGTCGGCGAACGCCCGCATCGCGTGAGCCAGTCGCTCGTCCTGGGGCCCGTCGCCCTCGTACGCGCCGACGACCGTCGTGGCGGTGCGCTGGGCGATCTCTTCATATGCCCTCAGGAACAGCTGGTCCTTGTCGCGATAGAGGTTGTAGAACGTCGGCTGGGAAACGTGCGCGAGCTTGGCTAGGTCGACGATGCGAACCGACGGGTAGCCCTTCTCGACGATCAGGTCGACCATCGCGCGCCTCAGGCGACGGCGCTGATCCTCCTTGACGAGGTCGGGATCGAGGCCGTGCGTGCCGGTCGGCAGCGGCCGGTAGCGTTCCTCGTCGGAGTCGTGCCCCTCCTCCGGGGCCGAGGACTCGGAGGGTGGCTGCGGGTGGGTGGAATCGCTGTTGTCCCCCACTTCTGTCAAACCTCCCAGTTGACACCGAGTAAAATCGAGAATATCAAACTGTGTGCACAGTCAACCTACGGCTTGGGTCGGTCCTCAGCCCGCGACGGGGGTCGATGTGGCGAGCACGTTGCCCGTGCCGTCGAGCGCCTGGACGGCCACGAACGGCTGGCGGGCGGGCAGTCCGATGGCCGTCTCGAAGCCTGATCTGGGCGCGCCGGCGACCGCGCTCAGGGCCTGCGCCGAGGGGCCGGCGAGCACGCGCCAGAACGCCGTCCTGGTATCGCCGTTCCAGCTCGCGTACACGGTCGTGGGAGCGGTCTTGGTGGCTGCGGCGACGGCCACAGAGGGCGGCTGGGCGGGGGCGCCGGTCCAGGCGAAGCGGTAGGAGCGGTAGGACTGGTAGGAGCCGCGCATGTGCGCGTCGAAGAGCAGCGTGCCGGCGGCGTTGAACTCCGAGAAGTAGGGCTCGGAGCCCCAGCCCATGAAGAGGTCTCCGCCCGGGAGGCTCTGGAGATTTCCCTGACTGCCCGAGCTGAGCGGCGTGTTCGGATGGACGAGCTGGCGGAGCACCGAGTCGGTCCGCTTGTGCGGGTCGATCGAGACGATCAGCCCCCGGGTCTGGGGGTGGACCTTGGGCAACGCGCCGTTGTCGAAGATGCTGATCGTGCCGTCGGCGAGAACCTCGGCATCGTGCTGGTAGGCGGTGGCGGCGCCGTGGCCGAGTCGCACGTCGGAATGCCTCCCGCCGATGCGCGTCAGCACCCGGCCGGTCATGGTGTCGAGCTCATACAGGGCCGAGGTGTTGCGGGCCGAGATCAGCGTGTGACCGTCGGGCAGCTGGTCGATCGAGTTGAGGTGGAAGTAGTCGAACGGCCAATGGTTGCTGGCGCTGCGGGCCGAGCTGTAGGAGTCCCCGAGCGAGACGTGGTCGAGGCTGTGCCACTCGCGCCGCACGAGGCCGGTGCTGATGTCGAGTTCCTCCATGATGCTGTCGCTGACGGCGCCCGCCGGCGGTCCGCCGGTCGAGGACAGGCTGCACTCGATCGGGTCGAAGACGGTCAGCAGGGCGGTGCCGTTTCCCATCAGGTGGAAGTCGTGGAGGTCGGCGTTGAAGCCGTTGCCGGCGTGTACGCGCCCGATCTGGCGGTAGGAGCTGTCGGCGATCATCTCTTCGCCCTGGCCGAAGCCCTGGAGGGTGATCCGGCCCTGCCACCACGTGAGCACGGGTGCGCCCCCGCTCTGCTGGACCTGGAGGTTGGTTGCTTCGGTGCCGCGCGGCAGCGGATCGAACCATATGAGGCTGCCCGTGCTGTCGAAGATCATCGGCCCGCTCGGACCGGGTCCGGCGTAGGGCGCGGTGAAGATGTCGCCGGGCGAGGTCTGCGGTGAGCTTGCGGTGACGGCGATGAGCGGGGCGAGCAGGGTTGGAGCGGAGTGGAAGTGCTGCTTCTCGTTGGGGTCGCGTTCCCCGAGCGCTCCGGCGGTGAACAGCGTCGTGTCGGGGCGCGACACGGTGAAGCGATAGGCGAACGCATGCGCCCCGGCGGCGAGGGTGAGGCGGCCGCGGACGGTGACCGTCTCGCCGGCCCGGAAGGGCGCGGTGGGGAGGAAGCTCGCGCCGTCGCCCTGGGAGTAGCCGACGAGCGCTCCGACGTGGGCGCCGGTGGCCGAGCCGCTCACGGTGATCGCGGAGAGTGCGCCGGGCGGCGCCCCGAGCAGGCTGATCTGGGTGTGGGGGCCCGCGTCGTAGGAGTCGGGCAGCGGCGAGACGGCGAGGCTGGTGCCCGGCAGGACGGCCGAGCGGTTGAGCGTCCGCGGGACGCACACGCCGCCGGCGGCCGCGCGGAAGGCGACGGGCTCGATGATCCGGCGGGAGGCCACAGCGAGCCCGGCGAGGCTCGCGGCGAGCGCGAGCGTGCACGTGAGGGCCACAGCTCGCCGCAGGCGCACGCGGCTTCGTCGGGTCGGGCCGCTCATGCGCCGGTGGGAGCCACCGTCTTTGAGGCTCCGAGGACCCGGCCCGAGGCGCTGAGCGCGCGGACCTGGAAGAAGGCGGCCGCCGCCGCGGGGATCGTCGTCTCAAAGCCTGTCCGCGGCGTCGTCGAGACGGCCGTCATGTGGGCGGCGCTCGAGCCGGTGAGCAGTTGCCAGGAGACGACCGTCGTGGCCCCGTTCCAGCTCGCGTAGACGCTCGTCGTCGGACCGGCGGTGACGGCGGCGATCGCGGGCGGGTGCCCCGGCTGGCCGTTCCACGGCTCGCGGTAGACCCGGTAGCTGTTCTCTGCTCGCGGGAGCTGGGCGTCATAGACGATCTGGCCCTGGGGATCGAATTCGGTGAAGTTGGGCAGGCCGCCCCAGCCGACCATGTGCCCGCCGCCCTGCAGCGCCTGGACGTTGCCCTGGCTGCCGGTCGCGACGGGGCCGATCGTGCGGATCAGCTGGGAGACGAGCGTCGCGGTCTTGGCCTTCTGGTCGAGGCGGACGATCTCGCCGCGCGACGGCGGATTGACGGGCGGGGCGCCCTCGTCGTCGAACAGGCTGATGTCGCCGTTGGGAAGGATTTCGGCGTCGTGCTGGAAGGCGAACTGCACGCCGCTGCCGAGCTTGAACGTGCTGCGCTTGCCGCCGAGTCGCCACCGCACGCCACCGGAGTGCGGGTTGATCGAGTAGAGCGCCCAGGTGTTGCGGGCCGAGATCAGGAGGTCGCCGTGGCTGTCGGTGAACAGCGAGTTGATGTGGAAGTAGTCGTAGGGCGCGGTCGCGACGCCCGGGAGCTTGGAGTAGGACTCGGCGACGCCGACGTGGCTGAGGCTGTGCCACTCCCACATGACCAGGCCGGTGTGGATGTCGATCTCCTGGATGACGCCCTCGACGGCGACGCCGCTGCTCGTGCCGCCGGCCGAGGAGAGGTCCGCCTGGACGGGGCTGTAGGCGAGCACGTAGGCCGAGCCCTGCGGCGTGAGCGTGAACTCGTGCTCGTCGGCCTGCAGCCCGTTGCCGGCGCGGACGACCGAGACGACCTTGTAGTTGGCGTTGGCGATGACGTCCTCGCCGAGGCCGTAGCCGAGCTGGATCGTGCGTCCCTGCCACCAGGTGAGGGCGTTCTT
This sequence comes from Solirubrobacteraceae bacterium, assembly GCA_036803745.1. GTDB lineage: Bacteria > Actinomycetota > Thermoleophilia > Solirubrobacterales > Solirubrobacteraceae > Palsa-744. The sequence continues at coordinate 18,702 of DAIRTT010000013.1, forward strand.
GCCCCGGAATACCTGGGTGCGGAAGTCGGTGGCGTCCTGTTCTGGTTTGAGGGGGTGGAACCAGACGAGGTTGCCGGCGCTGTCGAAGATCATCGGGCCGTACTGCCCCGGCCCGAGGAAGGGCGCGGCGAAGACGTATCCGGGGGCGCTGGCGGCACCGGCGGGCTGGTGGACGATGACGGCGGGCGGGTGCAGGCTCGAGGAGTGAAAGCCCTGAACGTCGGCGGGGGTGCCCTGGGTGACGGGGAACTCGGTCATCGGCACAGCCACCGGATGTGCGACGGTGAAGGTGCTACGTAGCGTCGAGGAGGCCCCGCTCGCCGCGCGGAGCGTGGCGCGGACGGTGACGTGCTCTCCGGGGGTGAATGGCCGGCTGGGCTGGAAGGAGGCACCGAGCGCGGAGGTATATGACCGCAGGCGTCCGGTGTGCGTGCCGCTGAGCGACCCGACGACGGTGACGGACTTCAGCGAGGAGGCCGCGGCTCCGAGAAAGCTGATCTGGGTCTGGGGCATAGCGGTGGGCGTGCCGGGGAGCGGCGAGACGGTGACACTCCCGGCGCCCGCGCCGGGACACAGCACGAGCGCGAGGACGAACGGGATCAGGGCGACGGAGCGCAGGCGGGGAGTCATCGATGTCCTCTTCGTGGGTGCGGCGTTCGCGGGCGGCGGCCAGCAATCCTAAGCAGTCGACACGACAGCGACCCTCGAAGTTGCGAGTTTTGAGCCTAGAAGACGGGGGTCTCGGTGTAGTCGCCGAAGACCTGTTGGAGGGACTCGATGATCTCACCCTCGCTGGCATGGGCCCGGGCGCAGACGAGCAGTGGCTCCATCAGGTTGCGCTCGGGGCTCGCGGCGTCCTCGCGCAGCGCTGCGAGGGCCTGCTCGACGGCGGCGCCGTCGCGTCCCGCGCGGGCCGCCTGCAGCCGGCCGATCTGCTTGCTCTCGAGTGCCGGGTCGACGCGCAGCGTGGGGATGGCCTGTTCATCGGAGGCGGCGTAGCGATTGACGCCGACTACGACGCGGCTGCCCTCGTCTATCTCCTGCTGGAGCGCGAAGGCCGCATCGGCGATCTCGCGCTGGGGATAGTTGAGCTTCGTCGCGGCGACCATCCCGCCCAACTCGTCGATCTTATTAAAATAGTCGTAGGCTGCCCGCTCCATCTCGTCGGTCAGGGCCTCGACGAAGTACGAGCCGCCGAGTGGGTCGACCGTGTTGGTGACGCCGGTCTCGTGGGCGATCACCTGCTGGGTGCGCAGGGCGATGGTGACGGCGTCCTCGGTGGGCAGGGCGAGAGCCTCGTCGTAGGAGTTGGTGTGCAGTGACTGGGTGCCGCCGAGGACGCCGGCGAGCGCCTCGATGGCGGTGCGGACGATGTTGTTGAGCGGCTGCTGGGCGGTCAGGCTGACGCCTGCGGTCTGCGTGTGGAATCGCATCTGCCACGACCGCGGGCTCTTCGCGCCGAACGTCTCGCGCATCTCCCGGGCCCAGATCCTCCGCGCGGCGCGGTACTTGGCGATCTCCTCGAAGAAGTCGATCTGGGCGTTGAAGAAGAAGGACAGGCGGGGCGCGAAGTCGTCGACGTCGAGCCCGCGCTCGACGGCCTGCTCGACATAGGTGAGACCGTCCTTGAGCGTGAACGCGAGCTCCTGCTGGGCGGTCGAGCCGGCCTCGCGGATGTGGTAGCCGGAGATCGATATCGGATGCCAGCGGGGCATCCGCAGGGTGCACCACTCGATCATGTCGCCGCACAGGCGCATCGCGGGATCGATCGGGAAGCACCACTCCTTCTGCGCGATGTACTCCTTGAGGATGTCGGCCTGGATCGTCCCCGACAGGCGCTCGGGCGAGACCGGTCCGGAGCCGCCGGTGCCGGACTCGGCGGCGGCGACATAGAAGGCGAGCATGATCGCGGCGGGCGCGTTGATCGTCATCGACACCGACACCTCGCCGAGATCGATGCCCGAGAAGAGGGTCTGCATGTCATCGAGCGTGTCCACGGCCACGCCCTCGCGGCCGACCTCGCCGAGCGAGCGGGCGTGGTCGGAGTCGTGGCCCATGAGCGACGGCATGTCGAAGGCGGTCGAGAGGCCGGTCTGCCCGTGGTCGAGCAGGTAGTGGAAGCGCTCGTTGGTCTCCTCGCTGGTGCCGAAGCCGGCGAACTGGCGCATCGTCCACTGCCGTCCGCGATACATCGAGGAGTGGATGCCGCGCGTGAACGGGTACTCGCCGGGCGCTCCGATCGGATCCTGCGGGCCGCCGATGCCGTCGGGGAGATCGGCAGGGCTGTACAGCTCCCGGACCGGCTCGCCCGAGAGCGTGCGGAAGCTTGAATCGCTCGCCTGCGCGGCAGGCTTGGCGCTGACTGCCATTACGGCCATCAATCCTACCCGTCGCGCTAGCCTCGCCCTCAGTGATGCGCAGTGAGCTCAGCCGGATCGTCGGTGCGGAGCACGTGCTCGAGGGAGCGGCCGCCTCGCCGTATGACAGCGACGCCTCACGGCGCCGCGGCGTCGAGGGCCGCGCGGACGCGGTCGTCCTGCCGGGCAGCGCAGAGGAGGTGGCAGAGCTCCTCGGCTGGTGCTACGCCCACGACGTGGCGATCGTGCCGCGCGGCGGCGGCACCGGGATGATGGGCGGGGCGGTGGCCACGCAGGGCGGAGTGGTGGTCTCGCTCGAGCGCCTGGCCCGCGTTCGCGAGCTCGAGCCCGCGCTCTGGCGGATGCTCCCCGAGGCTGGGGTGGCGACCCGCCACGTCCAGCGCCTGGCGCGTGAGAACGGGCTGATGTTCGCCCCCGACCCGGGCGCCTCCGAGCAGTCGCAGATCGGCGGCAACGTGGCCACGAACGCCGGCGGCCCGCACGCGCTGAAGTACGGGGTGACCGGTGCGTGGGTGGCCGGCCTCGAGGTCGTGCTCGCACCCGGCGAGGTCGTCCAGATCGGTGGCTGGGCCGGCAAGGACGTGGCCGGATATGACCTCAAGAGCCTTCTGATCGGATCGGAGGGGACGCTGGGGATCATCACGGCGGTGAGGCTGCGCCTGCTACCGGCGCCCGAGGCGGCGCTCGCCGTGGTGTTTCTGCTCGAGAGCAGGGAGGCCGGCTGTGCGGCGATCGAAGCGGTGCTCGCGGCGGGCATCAGGCCGTCGGTGCTCGACTTCATCGACGGCGAGACGCTGGCGATGATCCTCGCCGGATATCCGAGCACCCGCCGTCTGACCGGCTCCGATGACGCGCGCACGGGCGCGGGCTTCGCGCTGATCGTCGAGGTGGACGGCTCGGCGGCCGAGGCGGCTGAGCAGAGGGCAGCGGTGATCGAGACGCTCGGCGAGGGGGCGCTGGCGGTGGAGGAACCGACCGAGGCGGCCGCCCTGTGGCGCTGGCGCGACGCCATCAACGGCGTGGTGACGGGCGTGCGCGGCGCGAAGGTCAGCCAGGACATCGTCTTTCCGGTCGAGCGTCTGGCGGACGGCCTGGCCGGGTTCGAGCGCATCGCGACCGCACACGGCCTGCGCTCGTGCGCATGGGGGCATGGCGGCGAGGGCAACGTCCACGCGACGGTGCTCGTCGACCCCGCGAGCGAGGACGAGCTCGACGCGGCGGACGCGGTCGCCGAGGAGCTGTTCGCGCTGGTGGTCGAGCTCGGCGGGTCGATCGCCGGCGAGCACGGGGTCGGCTGGCTCAAGCGCGGGCGACTCGCCTCTCAATGGGATGAGCGGGCGCTTGACGCGCATGAGCAGATCAAGCGGGCGTTCGACCCCAAGGGCCTGCTCAACCCGGGCAAGAAGCTGGCACGGTACCCTGCCGCACGCCGTTGACATCTACCCGAAAGGAAGCACTGAACATGAACAAGTCTCAGCTGATCGAGGCGGTCGCAGCCGACAGCGGCCTGTCAAAGGCGGACTCCTCGCGCGCGATCGAGTCGCTCCTCGGCACGGTCACCAAGACGCTCAAGAAGGGTGACGAGGTGAGCATCACGGGCTTCGGCAAGTTCTCGGTCGTCAAACGGGCGGCGCGCCAGGGTGTCAACCCGCGCACCGGCGAGCGCGTCAAGATCAAAGCGTCGAAGGCTCCCAAGTTCTCGGCGGGCGCCACCCTCAAGCAGGCCGTGAGCCCCAAGAAGAAGTAGGGGTCGCGATGACGCTCGTGACCGAGCTGGAGCTCCCCGCCTTCGACTACACGGATCAGTCGATGCGCGGGGAACGCTTCCATCTCGCGATGGCCGAGGCGCGCCGCGCAGGGTGGCTGGCGCAGGCGCCCTACGGCTACATGACGCTCGACCGCGAGGCGGGCGAGTTCTTCCTGCGCACCCGCTCGGCGATCTTCCCGGGCATGAAGATCGCCGAGATCTTCGGCGTGACCGACGGTCCGCTGTACGAGCAGATGCGGCGCAACATCCTGCAGGTCAACGGCGCTGACCACTCGCGGTTGCGCGGCCTCGTCAATCCGGCCCTCTCGCCGCGGGCGGTCGAGCGGTTCCGGCCGGCGATGCGGAGCTTCCTCGGCGAGTTGCTGGCCGATGTGGTGCGCGCATCCGACGACGGCGAGCGGGGCGTGGTCGGGTGCGAGTTCGTCGATGCCTTCGCCAAGCCGTACCCGTCGCAGGTGATCGCCGAGGTGATGGGTGCGCCCCTGCAGGACGCGCCGCGCCTGCACCACTGGTCCAACTGGATCCAGAAGCAGTTCGACGCGATCAGCATGGCCAGCGAGCGCGAGGGGATCGACACGGCGGTCGAGGAGTTCTACGAGTACGCCGAGGCGCTCGTCCGCACCCGCCGCGAGAGCCCGGCCGACGATCTGATCTCGACGTTGATCGCGGCCGAAGAGGAGGGCGAGCGCCTGTCGGACGTCGAGTGCATCAACCTCGTCTTCAACGTCCTCGTCGGTGGCGTCGACACGAGCCAGAGCCAGCTCGCCCACGCGGTCCGGCTGCTGGCAGAACACCCCGACCAGTGGGACATGCTCGTCGCCGACCCGTCGCTCGCCGGGCAGGCGGTCGAGGAGTCGCTGCGCTACGAGCCGATCACCCCGTTCACGGCCCGCATCCTGACCGAGGACGTGCTCTACCGCGATGTCAGCTTCCCCGAGGGGACGGTCGTGATGGTCTGCGCGTTCACCGGCAACCGCGACCTCGACGAGACGGCCGGCGGGGAGCACGGGGCCGACTCCTTCGACATCACCGCCGACCGCGGCCGGGCGAGACCGCTGACGTTCGGAGCCGGGATCCACTACTGCCTGGGAGCCAACCTCGCCCGGGCCGAGTTGCAGGAGGGGCTGGCATTCCTGGCGGGCGCCGTCGAGCGGATCGAGCTCGCGGGCGAGCCCGTCTTCGAAGGCGTCTCGGGCGTCTATGGCCTGAGTGAGCTGCCGCTGCGCCTCGTCCTGCGCACCTAGCGCATCGTCCTCCGCGCTCCCCGGGTCGATTCGGCCCTATGCAATGCGGCCGCGATATGGAACAATCTGGGAGGGGGGTCAACATGGATCTGGGAGCGACATACGGTCATGGCGCCAGCTTTCGAACGGATATCGAAGGGACCCAAGCTCGCGGCTCTGGCCGCCGCGGCTGCTGCCGCGTTCATCGTGTTGGTCCCGGCAGCCCGAGCCGGCAGCTTCCACGTCTACTCGTGTCGCACGCCGTCGGGAGGGAGCGCTCCGGTGGATGGGTGGAGCGGGTCCAAGGCGGGGACCTACAGCACGGCTGAAAACAGATGCAGCGCTCCCGGTGGGGCGCTGGTGGCAGGGCTGCGCAATGAGCTGGGCCGGACGGCAAACACCGATTCTGCAACGTGGACGGTTTCCCCGCCGTCCCCCGAGACGCTCGCGGGAGCGACGCTCTGGCGTGCGGGGGACACCGCGGGCGGTGCCGAACTCAACGCGTGGTTTCAGTTCTCCCTCTCGGGCCCAAATTCCAATCAGGTGTTCGACTCGTGCTCGTCGAACCGCGCCTGCGCCGGCGCAGGCAGCACGACGGACCCACTCGGCTCTCAGAACCGCGTTGCGGTGCCGCCGGCCAACCTCGGCGGAAAGCTCTACATCGATGCATCCTGCGGAGGGGTCACGGAATATCGATGCAAAGAAACGACCGAAGACCCCAACGGCTACGCCGCAGTCGTCTATCTCTACGCAGCCGACCTGACGATTGAACAGAGCGCGGGTCCGACGGCGTCGGGAGTCAGCGGCGAACTGGCGAGCGCACCGGCCGTGGGCGGGACGAGCGACGTCGCCTTCGGTGCAGCCGATCCGGGCGCGGGCGTGTACGAGGCCGTGTTCAGCGTTGACGGCCAGGTCGTCCAGCGGACTGTGATCGACGAAAACGGCGGCCGCTGTCGGGATGTGGGTCAGACGACCGACGGGACGGCCGCGTTCCTCTACCTCCAGCCTTGCCTGAGCTCTGTGAGCGCCGATGTGGGATTCGACACGACGAACGTCGCCAACGGTCCCCACCACCTGCTCGTGCAGGTGCTCGACGCGGCGGGCAACGCGGCGCCGGTGCTCGACCGCCAGGTCGTGGTCGCCAACGCGCCCGCACCCGGGACACCGGGCCCGGTGAACGGGTCGAACGCCTCGACTGCAGCGAAGCTGACGGTGAGCTGGCGCCATTCCGGGCGGGTCGGACTGACCACTCGATACGGCCGCGCGCAGAGCATCGTCGGCCGTCTGAGCGCCCCCGGCGGGGCGCCGATCTCGGCCGCGCAGGTCGAGGCGAGGGCGCTGCCCGCATACCCGGGAGCGAGGCCGGTGCTCCTGCCGCAGGCGAGGACCGCGGCCGACGGCAGCTTCTCGCTCCGGCTCCCGGCCGTTCTGCCTTCGTGTGCGGTGCTCATCACCTATCGAGCGCATCTCGGCGACCACCTTGCGAGCGCGTCCCGGACCCTGCGATTGAACGTCCACGCGGCGCTCGCCCTGACGATCTCGCCACGGACGGCGAGCGTGGGGCGGACGATCTTCTTCGGCGGGCGGCTGCTCGGCCGTCCGGTGCCGCGTGACGGGAAGCAGCTTGTCCTCGAGGCGCGCTCGCCGGGCGCATCGTGGATCGAGTTTGAGGTCGTCCGCACCGACTCACGGGGGCGCTACCGAGCCGCCTATCGCTTCAAGTTCCCCGGGCCCGCGAGATACGAGTTCCGCGTGCGCTCTGAACCCGAGTCCGACTACCCGTTCGCGGCGGGCTCCTCCCGGGTCCTCAGCGTGCGCGAGCGCTGAGGTCTGCCGACCGGTGAGCGGCCGCGAGGCTGGCCGCCGCCCGGCCGTCCACTACCCTGCGCTGCTGTGAAGGCCGTGATCCTCGCCGGCGGCTTCGGCTCGCGACTCAGCGAGGAGACCG
>DAIRTT010000014.1:0-12380 GCA_036803745.1 Solirubrobacteraceae bacterium
GAGCCGAAGTAGTGGTCGTCGAGCTCGTGGCCCTTCGGCGGTTTGGCGCCGAACAGCGTGCGACCGGTCGTCAGGAGGTCCGGCCGTTCGAAGAAGTACTGCTCGTCGATGAGGAAGTACTCCTGCTCGCAGCCGGTCGTCGTGAAGACGCGCTCGGCGTCCTCGACGCCGAGGATCTCAAGCGCCTTGACCGCCGCGCCCGAGAGCGCGTCCATCGAACGCAGGAGCGGGATCTTGTGGTCGAGCGCCTCACCCGTCCACGAGGTGAATGCGGTCGGGATGCACAGGAGCGCACCGTTGGGGTTCTCGAGGATGAACGCCGGGCTGGTCGGGTCCCACGCGGTGTAGCCCCGCGCCTCGAAGGTCGCACGGATGCCGCCGGTCGGGAACGAGGACGCGTCGGGCTCGCCCTGGATCAGCTCCTTGCCCGAGAACTCGGCGATCGCAGTGCCGTCGCCGGCGGGGCCGTAGAAGGAGTCGTGCTTCTCGGCCGTGGAGCCGGTCAACGGCTGGAACCAGTGCGTGTAGTGGGTGGCGCCCTTCTCCATCGCCCACTCCTTCATCGCCTGCGCGACCTGGTCGGCCAGCGAGGTGTCGAGCGCCTCGCCCCGCGCGAGCGTGCGCTGAAGCGCCTTGTACACGTGCTTGGGCAGGCGGTGGCGCTGGACGGAGGGCGAGAAGACGTTGGCCCCGAAGACCTGGTTGCTCGCGAGTGTCAGGTCGGGCGAGCCGAGCGCGGCCCCATTGACGGTCCATTGCGCGGCGGTGACGTTCTGCTGACGAGTCCTGGGCATGGGCTGTGTCGATTCCTCCTGGAAGAGTTGGACGCCCGCGGTTGCGCGGGCTCCGACGAGGGCAGGCCGAAGGCAATCGTAATGCCAACCAGACCCCTGCGGATCACCGGATGGAGAAATCGACGGAAGTCCGGTTGGACAAGTGGCCAAACCTCATGTCGGCGCCGCCGCGACGGTGCTCCTACGAACGTTGCGCCCATGGGCGCAGCCGGTCTAGGGCGTCGCCGTATAGGCGCCCGGCGTGATCCTGCCGGTCGCCGGGTCGACATGGGTCACGGGTGGCGCACCCGCGACCTCGACGGTCAGCGACTGCGCGACCGCGCCACCCGATGCGAGCGCAGCCTTGGCCTTGCCGGCGAGACCGGCCGCGACGGTTAGGTGGACGGTGTGGCGCCCGGGCTTCAGCGGCGTGACGGTCCAGACGAAGGTCTGGCGCGCGCCGGCGGCCAGTGGGCCGAGCGCCCACGTGTTGAGGTAGGCGGTCTGCCCGCCCCCCGGCTGGCTCACTTCCTGCGTCTCGACGGGCGCCGCGGCGATCGCGCCGGGGCCGCGTTCTATGCCCCAGATCGGCCGCTTGTTGGCGGCGAGTTCGGGGGTCGTCGCGGTGTAGTTGAAGGAGTCGACCGACACGGCGACGCTCGGCACGGTGTGCGAGCCGGTGTTTTCGACCAGCACCACGAGCCGGGTCGGGCGGGCGACGGCCTGCTTGGACGGGAAGCTCGCGCGCACGAGCTTCATCTGAAACGTGCCTGAGGCTTCGGCGGAGTCCTGGCGGCTACCGCCGCCGCATCCGGAGGCCACGATCGCCAGCGCGAGCGCGGTCGTGCCGAGTGCCGCCGCTCGCGCGAGCATGGACAGGATGCCGCGGGCGCTGCGCGGACCCGGACTGAGCACTCTCCGCCCTCCCCTCACGATCGCGCCACATTACCAGCGGTGCGGGCGCGCGGTCCCCGCAGGCCGCCGCGACGCTGGCGGTGGCGGTGGCGGCCCGTGGGTCCATGTCGTACAGTTCAGCGAGGTCGACCGTTACCCGAGGAGGGGTTGGTAGAGATGGTTCGCAGCGTCGCCGAGAGGGCGTATTTCCCGACGAGGAATCTGCTCGAGGAAATCGGGGACATGATGATCCTCACGGGGAGGACCATCTCCTCGGCCCTGCGCCCGCCCTATCCATACGGTGGCGAGTTCGTCTCGCAGTTCCTCTTCGCCCTGCGCCTCTGCTGGTTCCCGCTGCTCGTCTCGACGGTGGCCATCTGTTACGGAGCGCCAGGCCTGCAGGCCGCCAACTTCCTGACCATCTTCGGCGCGCTCGACCGGCTTGGCGGCTTCTTCGTGCTCGCGTCGGTCCGCGAGATCGGCCCCAACGTGACGGCCATCGTGCTCGCCGGGGTCGCCGGTACGGCGATCACAGCCGACCTCGGCGCCCGCAAGATCCGCGAGGAGCTCGACGCCCTGCAGGTCCTCGGCGTCGACCCGGTCAAGAACCTCGTCGTGCCCCGGTTCCTGGCGCTGATGGTCGTGACGGGCCTGTTCGACATCTACGCGCTGCTGTTCGGGATCTTCGGCGGGATCATCGCCGAGCTCGTCAACGGCCAGCCGCTCGGTCCGTTCTGGGCGACGCTGTTCGCCAACGCCTCGACCACCGACCTGTGGGGATCGGTGTTGAAGACGACGATCTTCGGGGCGATCATCGCGATCGTCTGCTGCTACAAGGGCATGACCGCCTCGGGCGGCGCCGAGGGCGTGGGGCGGGCGGTCAACCAGGCGGTCGTGATCGCCTTCCTGGCGATCTTCTCCTTCGACTACGTCTTCACGCAGACGCTGCTCGCCACGCATCCCCAGATCCTGGTGATCAAGTAATGAACGAGATGCTCGCGCTGCCGCGCGAATGGCTCGCCGCGACCGGTGAGATCGGTCGCTTCACCGGCAACATCGTGCGCGACGTCTGGGGCCTGCGGGTCTTCCGCTTCTTCGGCGAGGCCCTGCGCCAGTCGGGCATCCTGATCCTCTCCTCGACGCTCATAATCTGGGCGCTCGTCTTCATCATCGGCCTGGAGTGCGGGATCGAGGGCGCGTACTTCACCGAGGCGCAGGGGGCGCCCGCCTACGCGGGCGTCTTCACGGCGTGGTGCGATCTGCGCGAGCTCGTGCCCTACGCCTTCGGCTACATGATGGCGGCGAAGGTCGGAACCGGAATCGTGGCCGAGCTCGGCGCGATGCGGATCTCGGACGAGATTGACGCGCTCGAGGTCATGGGGATCAACTCGGTCACGTTCCTCTGCGCGACGCGCCTCCTGGCCGCCTGGCTCGTGCTGCCCTTCATGTACCTCGCGGCCATCGGCGCCGGGTTCCTGGCCTCCTACATCGCGGTCGTCCAGCAGGTCGGCGCGGTGTCATCGGGCGGCTACTTCCTGATCTTCTGGCAGTTCCAGAACCCGCCCGACTTCTTATACAGCGTGATCAAGGCCATGTTCATGGCCACCGCGATCGTGCTCGTGGGCTGTTACTACGGCTACAACGCGAGCGGCGGACCCGTGGGCGTGGGCACGGCGACCGCCAAGTCGATGGTTCTCAACCTCGTGCTCGTCCACGTCATCGGCATGCTCGGCACCCAGATCTTCTGGGGCGCCAACCCACGAGCTCCGATCGGCGGCTGAGATCATGGGAGACGTGCGCCCAGAATCGGGTGACGGGCCCGAGCCGCCCGAGGGCGAGAGCGAGTTCGCCGCTGCCGATCCTCGTACCGCCGCACGCGAGCGCGCGGCCTCCGAGCGCAAACAGCAGTCCGAGGAAGACGAGTTCCAGTTCCACACCGGCACCGTCCGCCCGTCCAACGCGCCCGACGCGATCGAGTTCGTCGACGTGCACAAGTCCTTCGGTCGCAACCACGTGCTGCGCGGCCTCAACATGTCCCTGCCCGAGGACCAGATCTCGATGATCCTCGGCCCGTCCGGCACCGGCAAGTCGGTCTGCATCAAGCACATCGTCGGCCTGCTCTACCCCGACGAGGGCGATGTCATCGTCCACGGCCGCTCGGTGCCGAGCCTGCCCGACGCCGAGCTGTTCGAGATGCGCAAGAAGTTCGGCGTGCTGTTCCAGGACGGCGCCCTGTTCGGTTCGATGAACCTCTACGACAACGTCGCCTTCCCGCTCCGCCAACACACCGAGAAGGGCGAGGAGGAGATCGCCGAGATCGTCAACGGGCGTCTCGCCGAGGTCGGCCTCGGACAGGCCAACGAGAAGATGCCCAACGAGCTCTCGGGGGGCATGCGCAAGCGCGCCGGCTTCGCACGCGCCCTCGTCCTGGAACCCGACATCGTGCTCTTCGACGAGCCCGACTCGGGCCTCGATCCCGTCCGAACCGCGCTGCTGTGCGAGCTCATCAAGGAGGTCCACGCGGAGAACGGCGGTTGCTACGTGGTCATCACCCACGACATCATGAGCGCCCGGCGTGTCGCCGAGCACATATCGGTCCTCTGGAAGGGCCGGATCGTCGAATCGGGCCCCGCCGCCGACCTGTTCGCGTCGGAAAACCCGTTCGTGCGGCAGTTCCTCTCGGGGGAGTCGGCCGGCCCCCTCGGCATGGAGTAAACCTGCGCGGCGCCTCGTCGCCCCTGGCGGCGTCCTCGGTCGCTCGTGTGCTCTCGCACACCACGCTCCCTGCGTCCTTGCCAGGAACGACGATCCGCCGCGCAGGTGAGCGCACTTTGACCCGGCTGAGTTGCTCCCGCGTCCTTGCCAGGAACGACGATCCGACCGCCAGGTGAGCGCACTTGACCCGGCTGCGGCCGTTCCTGCGCCGGGGCGGGCGGGCCCCGGTTAGCCTTCAGCTGTGAGGACTTCGCGGATTCTGGCTGCCCTGGCGGGCGGTGCGGCCCGGCGGCCGTGGGCGGTCGTGGCCGTGGCCGTCGTGCTCGGGCTGGGCGGTGCGGCGCTGGCGCTGCGGCTGCACCCGACGGCGGCGACGAGCACGTTCGTCTCGAGCTCGAGCTCGGAGTACCGCGACACCCAGGGGTTCTATCGGAGCTTCGGCGAAGAGCCGATTGCAGTCCTCGTCGAGGGGAGTCTCCAGCAGCTCGTGCTGAGTCACGACATCGACCGGCTGGTCGGGCTCGAGGGCTGCCTGTCGGGCAACGTCCCCACCAGCTCGCTGGCGGTCGAGGGGGGTGTCGGCGGACCCTGCGGCAAGCTGGCTCGGGCGCGGACCGTCAAGGTCGTGTTCGGTCCGGGCACGTTCATCAACGAGGCAGCCACGCGGATCGACGAACAGCTGAGCTCTCAGACCGCCCAGGCCCAGGCCCAGGCCAAGCAGGCCGAAGCGGTCGTCACGCGCGCGGCGCGGGCACGCGGGCTCTCGAGCGCCGAAGCCATAGCGCTCGGCAGGCAGGCGAGCAAGATCACGATCGCCCGTTTCCAGGAGGGCCTCGTGAAGCTGGCGCTCCAGTACGGCATCACCGCGCGGCCCGAAATCAACGACCCCAAATTCGTCTCGGCGCTCGTGTTCGACTCGACCAAGCCGGCCGGGACTCCCAAGCAGCGCTTCTCCTACCTGTTCCCGAGTCGCGAAGCGGCGCTCGTGGCCGTGCGTATGAAGGCGGGGCTCTCCGAAGCGCAGCGGACCCGCACGATCGGCCTGATCCGCAGTGCGCTGGCGATGCCCCAATGGCGTCTCCAGCACGGCGGCAGCTACCTGCTCACCGGTGAGCCCGTGATCGTGGCGGAACTGACCAGCTCGATAACCCACTCGATCGAGCTGCTGCTGGTAGCCGTCCTGCTCGTGATGGCCGCGACCCTCGGCCTGATCTTCCTCGGCCGTCCCCGCCTGCTGCCGCTCGCCCTCGCGCTGCTCGCTGCCTCGCTCACGTTCGGCGGGCTGTCGCTGGCGGGCGCGTCGCTGACGGTCGCCTCGGCAGCCGTCCTGCCAGTGCTCGTCGGCTTCGCGGTCGACTACTCGATTCAGTTCCAGTCGCGCGTGGGCGAGGGCCTCGAGGGGGAGGGCGATGCGGACGCCGCGCCGAGCATCGCGCGGGTGGCCGCGTCGGGAGGGCCGACGATCGTGACGGCCGCCGCGGCGAGCGCATCGGCGATGCTCGTGCTCGCACTCTCCCCGGTGCCGATGGTGCGCGGCTTCGGCGTCCTGCTGGTCATCGGGGTCGCGGTGGCGCTCGCCTGCGCGTTCACAGCCGGGGCGGCGGCGCTTGCCCTCCGCTCCCGCTCGCAGGGACATCAGCCGACCGGACGGGCGCACGCACTGGCGGCGGCCTGGCGCGGTGCGCGCGAGCTCCTGGCCGACAACCCGTTGACCCGGATGCTCAGCGGCGTGGCGCTCGGCGCCGCCGTGCGCAGGCCCGGTCGCGTCCTGTGCATCGGCCTCGTGCTCGCCGCAGCCGGCTGGGGTCTTGACACCCAGACCAGGGTCGAGACCGACATCACGAAGCTCGTGCCGCAGAGCCTCGGCTCGCTCCAGGCGCTCAACACGCTCGAGCGCACTACCGGGGTCGGCGGCGAAATCGACCTGATGGTCTCCGGTCGCGACGTCGCCAGCCCGGCGACGATCGAATGGATGAGCTCCTACCAGGCCGGGGTGCTGCGCCGCTTCGGCTACAGCGCCGCCCGCGGCTGCGGCAGGGCCCCACTGTGCCCGGCCTTCTCGCTGCCGGATCTGTTCGCCGGGCAGGCCGGCTCCTCGACCCGGGCCAAGCTGACGGCCGCCCAGGTCGAAGGCCTGTTGGGCGTCATCCCCGCCTACTTCTCCCAGGGCGTGATCACTCCCGACAGGCGCCACGCCACGCTTGCGTTCGGGATCCGGGTCATGGGCCTGGCCGACCAGCAGCGGCTGATCGAAAGAATGAGCTCGGGCCTGCACCCGCCGGCCGGTGTGAGCGCCCGGTTGGTCGGCCTCCCGGTCCTTGCGGCGCGCTCGGGAGCCCAGGTGGCCGACCCGCTGCGGCGCCTGGAGACGCTCATCGCCGGCCTGATCGCGGTCGGCCTCGTGCTGCTGCTGGCGTTCCGCGGCGACCGGCGCCGGGCGCTTGTGCCGATGGTGCCGATCGCGCTCGCGACCGGCTGGTCGGCGCTCGTCCTGTTCGCCGTCCGCGTCCCGCTGAACCCGATGTCGGTCATGCTCGGCGCGCTCGTGATCGCGCTCTCGAGTGAGTTCAGCGTGCTGCTCTCCGAGCGCCAGCGCCAGGAGCGGCTCGCGGGCCACGACACAATTGAGGCGCTGCGTCGCAGCTACTCCCGCACCGGCGCCGCGATCGCCGCGTCGGGGACCACGGCTATCGCCGGCTTCGGCGTGCTCGCGCTGTCGGACATCCGCATGCTGCGCGACTTCGGGCTCGTCACACTCATCGACTTGACCGTTTCGCTCCTCGGCGTCCTTCTCGCCCTGCCCGCCGCGATCGTGATAGCCGACGTTGCGGCCGAAGGCGGCGGCCGGGACGAGCCCGCCGGTCTCCTGCGCAGGATGCGCGCCACCCTCGGCGCCGCGCGCTCGGCCAGTGTGCGCGCCCGGCCGCGCCGTAGCCATGAGCCGGCCTGAACCGCCGCCGGGCCCCGGTCGCGACGCCGGCGAGCCGCATTACGGACGCTACGTCGGGGCTCTCGGCATCGCGATCCTCGTCTTCATAACGATCAACACGATCGTGACCAAGCCAAACGGCGCCACCGGCATCCCGCCGGGCCAGGCGGCCGCGCCCTTCGCGGTCCCGCTCGTGCAGAGCACGCTCAACGGCGCCGCAGACGTCGCCACGCGCCCCGACGAGGGCGCCGCCGGTCGCGTGCCGGCCTGCAAGCTGCGCCGCGCCGACATCCTCAACATCTGCCAGCTCTACGAACACAACCCGGTCGTGCTCGCCCTGTTCGTCGACGCCGGCTCCTGCCCGGGCGTGTTGAGCGACCTGCAGACGCTCTCGCGAGAGTTCCCCGCGGTGCGCTTCGCCGGCGTCGCCATCAAGGGCGACCGCGGTGGCCTGCGCACACTGATGCGCTCGCGCGGGCTGAGCATTCCCATCGGCATCGACTCCGACGGTGCGCTGGCGGTGCTCTACAAAACGGCCAGCTGTCCGCAGCTCAGCTTCATCTACCCCGGCGGCATCATCGAGAGCGGGGCGCTCCTGCGCAGGGTCTCGCTGCCTGAGCTCCGTCGGCGGGTCAGGAGGCTCGTGGCCGATTCGCGCGCCCACGCGAGCGCGACGGAAGCCGCCCCGGCGACCCGGACGGGCGGATGAGCACCGTGCCCGAGCCGCAGGCCGGTTGGCGGGCGCGCGAGGTCGAAGAGGAGCTGCCCTCGCTACGCCTGCTCATCGGCGATGTCAACGTCGCCCGGGCCCAGCCCCTCACCGGTCCCTCGCCGCCCGACATCGAGGCACGAATGCGAGAGCTCTCCAACCGCTTCCGCGGCGCCCGCGCGGTGGCGATCCGGCGCGAGCCGGTGCCGGCCGCCTATCGGGTGTTCTTCCGCCAGATCGGCCTCGACCCCGACATCGTGCGCACACCGATCGAGGCGGCGGTGCTCGAGCGGATGCTGCGCGGCGGCTTCCTCACCGGCGGTCTGCTCGACGACGTCCTGCTGATCGCGCTGACCGACACCGGCGTGCCCGTCTGGGGCCTCGACCGCGACCTCCTCGACGGGCCGCTCGGCATCAGGCCCAGCCGCGAGGGCGAGCCCCTCGGCCGCGGCGCGGGCGCGCCGGTCCTGCCGGCCCGGCGACTCGTCGTGGCGGACTCCTCAGCCGCCGTCGCGATCCTGTTCGGCGAGCTCGCCCCGTCGCTCGCCCCGTCGGCGGGGACCCGGCACCTGACCCTGTTCGCCGTCCAGGTCGCGGGGGTGCCGACGCTCTATGCCGAAGAGTCGCTGTGGTCGGCGCGCAACGCGCTCGAGGCGCCCTGAGGCGCCGCGCGGGCCGGCGCCCGGCGCCCGGCCGCGATGTTAGACTCGGTCATTCCGATCTGCCGGGAGGAGGCGGGTTGTGCCGCAGTACGAGCACCAGCTAGCAGGCGCAGCGGGCGAGGCGATCGCCGTCCGGGCGCCGGGCCGTGATCGCGCAGCACACGAATCGCAGCGCACCGCCGAGCTTGCCGCGCGCGATGCGCTGCGGCGCCAGATCGCGCGACTCGAGCACGAGCTCTCGGCGATCGTTGCCGAGCGCTTTCCCTTCATCCCCGTTCCCGCGAGTGAGCTCGCGCCACCTTCGGGGCCCGGAGGCAGCCTGCTCGACCTCGCCGAGCTCGAGCGCACCCGCGACCGCCTCGCGGGGCGCGTTCAGGAGCTCGAGGGCATGGCACTCGCCCGCGCCGAGCACGAGCGCCGCGCCCGCGAGAAGCTCGAGCGGATGAAGCTCGAACCGGGCCGCTACCGGTTTGTCCGGCTGCCCGTCCAGGACCTCGGCCAGGGAGGCTGCGGTGTCTGGGAGGTGCGGCCACGCCTCGGCCTGATCGGCATGCTCGCCGGCTGGTGGCAGCTCAAGCTCTCGTCAGGCTGTCCGTTACCCAAGGGGTCGCGCTCCACGCGCGATCCCCTTCCGAGCAGCTGAGCATCGCCGCCAGCGTGCGGCGCTGACGTTCGGTCATCGAGCCGACCGTCTTCTTCTCCGACATCGGGATCTGGGCGAGGAACTTGCGGCAGCGCGTCTGACCCCAGCGCCGCTGGCTCATCAGCAGATCGGCCACGGCCATGCTCTGTGCCTCCCACGGGCATTCCATGATGACCTCTGCCACAGCCGTCCGTCCGGTCGCGACTGCTCGCTTTAGCTCGGCGCGGGCGAGGCGAACCTTGTTGGCGCGCTCCAGGGCGCGCATGTGCTGAGGACCGACAGGGGCAATCGTCGCAGTGGCGTTCATTTTGTGCGTATCTCCCCGCTGCCGCCGCGGGGCTCTCGCGGCGGGCAACATGCTTGCTCGTATGTTTGACATTGCGCGCACTGGAAATGGCCGTGTGGAGCCGATCCGGACGAGCCAGCGGCCCCTCTCGGATGCACCAACCCGTATGCGGACGTACGGGGCGCGTACCCCAACGGTCATGCAGAGCGCTCAAGGAAGCTATGCGAGTCCGGCCCCACGGGTCAACCGCGAGATGGGCGTTCGTTCGCTAGAAGCGACCTTTTTTGTTCGCGCCGGGACTTGTGAAGAACTGGACAAGTCCGCCGGCCCGGTGTGACACCGCGGCGTCAGGCCCCCATCCGTCGCTCCTCGGCTGTCAACCCTGCTCGGGGCCCGGCAGCGGACCGTGCTCGGCCTCGAACTCGCCCTTGACGCGGCTGAAGATCTCGAGGGCGCGCTCGAGCGTCGCGACGTCGTGGGTCGCCATCACGCTCGTGCGCAGAAGCGCGCCGCCCGGAGGAACGGCGGGGTGCAGGGCGGTGTTGACGAACACGCCGGCGTCGTACAGGGCGCGCCACAGCAGCGCCGCCTTCCAGTCGTCGCCGACGAGGATCGGCACGATCGGTGTCACGATGCTCTGCTCTGCGCCCGGCTCGCCCAGGAGGCCCGGCGCGTCGCTCTGCAGGTGGGGACCGGCCGCGAGCGTCTGGGCCGAGACGACCGCGAAACCGCGCTCGTGGAGGCCGTCGCGCAGCAGCCGCGCGTTCTCGAGCACCGCGCTGAGCAGCGGCGGCCCGTCCTCGGAGCGCAGCACGCGCAGTGCGGCGAGCGCCGCGCCCACGGCGGCCGGAACGGCCGAGGCCGTGAACAGGAAGGCCCGGGAGGAGATGCGCAGGTAGTCGATCACCTCGGCGCTGCCCGCCAGGAAGCCGCCGCACGAGGCCAGCGACTTGGAGAACGTCCCGATCCGCAGATCCACGCGCTCGCCGACTCCGAGCAGTTCGGCGGTTCCAGCGCCGTGGGAGCCGAGCACCCCCGCGCCATGGGCCTCGTCGACCATCAGGCGCGCACCGAAGCGCTCGCACAGATCGCAGATCTCCACCAGCGGCGCGATATCGCCCTCCATCGAGAAGACGCCGTCGACGACGACCAGAACTCCGCCGCCGTCGCCCTGCGCGCGATCGAGCATCTTCTCGAGCTTGTCGAGGCGGTTGTGGCCGAACGGGCGGAGCTTGGCGCGCGAGAGCAGACAGCCGTCGAGAATCGAGGCATGATCGCCCGCGTCGACGATCACCGTGTCGGCCGGGCCGAGGAGCGTGCCGAGGGCGCCGAGGTTGGCCTGGTGGCCGGTGCTGAACACGAGCGCGTCCTCGGTGTCCATCCACTCGGCGATCTCACGCTCGAGTTCCAGGTGGAGAGGGATCGTGCCGTTGAGCAGGCGCGAGCCGGTCAGCCCCGTGCCGTAGCGGTGCAGGGCGTCCTCGGCGCCGCGCATCACGCGCTCATCACCCGTCAGCCCGAGGTAGTTGTTCGAGCCGAGCATGATCCGTTCGGCGCCCTCCATCTCGACGACCGGCATCGCGGGGGAGCTGAGGACGTGGAAATACGGGAGCACGTCGGCCTCGCGCGCCGCCGCCAGGACGGCCGAGCGGCCGTGATCGCGAACCTTGGCGAAGACATCGATGGAAGTGTGCATGTAGTGTGCTTCCCCGGTGGCAGTCGAAATCGGAGCGGTCTCGGGCAGGGGAGACCTCAAGTCATTCATCGACCTGCCCTTCCGCCTGCATGCTAACCACCCGTTGTGGGTGCCCCCGCTGAAGCTCGAGCGGCGGCTGTTCCTAAGCAGGCGCATGAACGCCTTCTTTAGCCACGGTGAGGCCGAGTACTTTCTCGCGCGACGCGGCGGCCGGGTGCTCGGGCGCATCACCGCCCAGGTCAACCACGCCTTCAACGACTACCAGAAGAAGAACTGGGGCTGGTTCGGCTTCCTCGAGTTCGAGGACGACGGGGAGGTTCTCGAGGCGCTGCTCGATGCCGCCGCGGCCTGGCTGCGCGAGCGCGGCAAGGAGCGCATGGTCGGGCCGGCGTGCTTTGCGATGAACGACGAGAGCGGCATCCTGATCGAGGGTTTCGACCTGCGCCCGATGATCGTCCAGCCGTGGAACCCTCCCTACTACCAGGAGCGCATGGAGCAGGCGGGAATGTCCAAGGCGATGGACCTGCTGATGTGGAACCTGGAGGTCTCAGACCGCGACAAGGTGCTCCCGGTGATCTTCGAGCTAGCCGAGAAGGTCAAGAGCGAGCACGGAATCCGTGTGCGGCCCATGCGCCGCTGGCAGTTGCGCAAAGACATGGACGCCTTCGCCGAGGTCTACAACTCGGCGTGGTCGAAGAACTGGGACTTCGTTCCGTTCTCCAAGAAGGATCTCGACGCCTATGCCCAAGAGCTGCACCTCGTCTTCGACAAGCACTGGTTCATGATCGCCGAGCGCGAAGACACCGGCGAGGTCGTCGGCATGGCGATCACCGTCCCCGACGTCAACCAGGTCCTCGCGCAGATGAACGGCAAATTGCTCCCGCTCGGCTGGTGGCGCTTCCTGACCAAGGGCCGGCGGATCGACCGGGTCCGCGTGGGCTTCCTGGGCGTCAAGCCCGAGTACCAGCACACGGGGGTCGCGGCCAAGCTCTACGTCGAACATTTCAACGCCGCCGCAGCACGCCCCCAGTCGGGCGGCGAGATGGGCTGGATACTCGAGACCAACACCGCCA
>DAIRTT010000014.1:12390-25801 GCA_036803745.1 Solirubrobacteraceae bacterium
GGGGGATGGAAGCGATGGGCGGACGCGTGGTCAAGCGCTACCGCGTCTATGAGCGTCTGCTCTAGAAGCGGTCTGGGACGCCCTCTAGACTCTCCCCGGTGAGCCAAGCAGCGCAGTCCGAGCACTCCTCGGAGATCGAGGACGCCGAGACGGTCGAGGCCGAGGGCGAGATCCTCGACGCGGTCCCCGTCATCTCGGGTCCGAGGGTCCTCGGCGCGCAAGATCACGCCGGGCTCGCACCCGAGCGCCGCGCGGCCGTGCTCCCGGCCGTGCAGGCCGCCGCGGTGGCCGCCGGCGGCTTCGTGGCGGGCGCGGCTGTCGTCGGCCTCGTCCACCGCCACAATCGCCGCTCACAGCTCGTCAAGGGCCGGCGCGGCAAGCGCGGCGTCGGGCGAGGCGCGGCGCGCGGCGGCCGCGGAGTGGAGCTGGCACAGGTTCTCGGCAGTCGCTCGTTTCTCGTCGACGTGCACCTGCTCGGCGGCAGCGGCGCAGATCGCTGAGCCCCGCGGTCGAGTTGCGCCGGGAGGTCCGGCCGGCGAGCTCGTTTCGCCTGCCCCTCCGCAGCGCCATGGACGGGACGCTGCGCCATCGCGGTGGCGTGCTCGAACGGCTCCTGCACCACGGCGAGACACCCGTCGTGGTGCGCGTCGCCCAGACGGCCGAGGACCGGGTCCTGTTCGGGGCTTGCGCCGCCACGCGCGAGGCGGCGGCGCACGGCATCGAGCGGATGCGCTTCGCGCTCGGCGTCGACGATGACCTGCGCCCCTTCCTGAAGGCCTTCGCCCGCGATCCACTGCTCGGCGCCTCCCTGCGCCGGCGGCCATGGCTGCGCCCCGCGCGCCGGCCCGAGCCCTTCGAGGCGCTCGCGTGGGCGATCTGCGAGCAGCTGATCGAATACGAGCGCGCGGCCGCCATCGAGCGCAGGGTCGTCGCCGCTCTCGGCCGGCGCTGGCACGAGCGCGGCGACGCCCGGCGAGCGCTGCGCGACGTGCCCGACGCGAGCGTCCTCGCGGCTACCGCTCCGGCGCTCCTGGAGTCCTTCGACCTCGCCGCCTCGCGTTCGCTCGCGCTCGTCCGCGCGGCCCGCGAGGTCGCCGCCGGGCGCGTCGAGCTGCACGGCGGGCACCAGGAGAGCGGCTGGCGGCGTCTGCTCACGATTCCCGGGATCGGCCCATGGACGATCGAGATGCTCGGCCTCTACGGCCAGGGCCGCTCCGACCAGGTGCCGGCCGCGGACGTGGGCCTGCTCAAGTTCGCCGGGCGCCTGTTGAGCGGCGGCGATCCCCATGCGCGCGCCGAGGTGGGGGAGGTGCGCGAGCTGTTCGCGCCCTACGGCGACTGGGCCGGCGTGGCCGTCGCCCACGCGATGGCGGTGTGAGTCGGGCGCGAGGCCCCGCCGCAACGGTCAGGCCGAGCGGACCGGGCGCTTGGTGCGTCCGGCGCCGCGGGGGGCGCGTTCGCGTTCGACCAGCAGCGCGAATGTCGGGCAGGCCCGCGCGGCGCGCATCGCGTGCTCGACCTCGGAGCCGTGCAGCGGAGTGTCGTCGAGCAGCGGATATCCCCACTCGTCGAGCGTGATGCGCTCGGGCAGGAGCTCCGCGCACATGCCGTGCGCCTCGCAGGTGATCGGGTTCACGCGCACACGGTGGCTCATCGGGCGCCGCCTCGTGCGTCGTCGTCGAGGAGCCGATCCGGCAGGGGCAGCTCGGGCGCGCGGGAGCATGCGTCGCAGGGTCCATGGCGGGCGTGGTCGGCGAACTCTCCCGCGAACGTCTCGAGCGAGCTCAGGATCAGGTTGACGGCCCCGTCGGGGTGCCCGCATGCCCCGCGCCTGCTCGTCAGCGAGGCGAGGCGCTCGATCCGCTCCGACGCGCGCGCCCCGGGCGCGCCCCCGGCGACCTCGGCGACAGTCGTGGCGAGCGCGTCCAGCCCGTGGACACACGGGCCGCACTGGCCGGCGCTCTGGTCGGACATCCACCGCGCGACCCGCGCCGTTTCGGCGACCGGGCAGGCGTGCTCGGAGAGCAGGAGCACGACACCGGCCCCCAGCGAGGCGCCGTGGGGCGCGAGGTGTTCTTTGGAGAGCGCCACACCTTTGAGGTGCTCGGCGCCGATCCACGAGCCCGCGTAGCCCCCGACCAGCGCCGCGCGCACGCGCGCCGTGGTGCCGCCGCCCGCGTCGATCAGCGAGCTCAGCGACGCGCCGTGCTCGATCTCATAGACGCCCGGGTGGGCGACCGGTCCGGAGAGCGTGACGAGCGCTGAGCCCGGCTGGGCGGGGGTGCCCAGCTCGCGGAACCAAGGCGCTCCGTGGCGGGCGATCAGCGCAAGATGGGCCAGCGTCTCGACGTTGTCGATGAGCGTCGGGCGGCGTCGCAGACCCTGCTCGAAGGGCAGCGGCGGTGTGAACGTCGGCTTGGACGGGCCGCCGCCTAGATAGTTGACGAGCGCCGACTCCTGCCCCGCCACATAGTGCCCGGGCACGGTCGCGAGGTGAAGCTTGACGGCGGGGCCGCCCCCGTGGGTGCGTTCGGCGACGGCACTCTCCATGCTCTCGACGCCCGCTCCGGCGGACTCGCAGACGCACACGATCAGCTCGTCCGCCCCGACCGCCTCAGCGGCCATCAGGCCGCCGTCGATGATCATGTGCGGGAGCATCTCCATCAGCGTCCGGTCCTTGAGGCTCGCCGGCTCGCCCTCGGCGCCGTTGGCTACGACGATCGCGCGGCCGCGCGAGGCGGCCACGGCGCGCATCTTGGTGGCCGTGGGGAAGGCCGCGCCGCCGCGTCCCAGCAGGCCTGAGCGCTCGATCTCATCGAGCAGCATCGCCCCGTGCTCGCGCGCGTGGCGGCGCCGGCCGCGCGCCCCCGCGGGCAGGGCACCGTGGAGCTCCAGGTGTTCCGGGAGGGACATCGGCCCGTGGGCGTGGATGCCCGCCAGCAGCCGCGGCAGCAACGGCCCTGGGGTCCTCGCCGCGGGGGTCGTGATCGTCGTCGGTGCCTCGGACATGGTCGTGCTCGGCGGGTTCATCAGTGGCTCGCTTTCGAGCTCGCGTGGTGAGGAAGCAGCGAGGCCGGGGTACCCGAGCGCCGAGCCCATTCAGAGCCCAGCGGCCCGTGGGGCAGCCACAGCAGCAAGAACAGTGAGAAGACGCCGGTCCCGCCGAGCGCGGCGCTGCGGGTGCCCAGGTTGGCGGGCCAGCCGCGCAGTACCCGGGCGGTGATCGCTGCGATCACGGCGGCGGCGCAGCCGACGCTCAGCACCATCATCCACGTGCTTTTGACGTCGCTGCCCGTGCCGAGCCCGTGCAGCAGGGCGATCGGCCAGCTCGCGTAGGTCAGCCAGTGGATCGTGCGCCAGGTCGAGAAGCCCATGCGCTGGCGCATCAGGCTCGTGATGATGACGGCCAGGATCAGGTCGAAGGAGACCGCGCCGAGGCCGAGCCAGAACGGGCGGTAGGAGCCGATGAACGGGATGAACGCCTCGATCAGCCCAATCGGGGCGAAGCTGTCGAGCACCGAGGTGATGATGTGGAGGATCAGAAAGACGAATGCCAGCAGCGACACGTTGCGGTGCAGCGAGTCGATCACGAAGCGCGGCCAGCGCGGCGTGCTCAGGCGCTGCACGTCGAGCACGCCGAGGACGATCGAGATGGTGAGCAGAAGCAACGCGACCGCTCCGGTCGAACGGGTGAGATACCAGTAGAGGCTCGGCCCGGAGGCTGCCAGGACGCTGCTCATGTCTGGTCCTCGATCGCGCTCGCATGGAGAGAATCGTCATCGGCCGGCCAGCCGCCGATGCATGTCGTGGCCCCGCTGCGTGCCACCAGACGAGCGGGGAGACCCAGGTCGGCCAGCCACGCCGGGGCGGCCGCGGCCCGTACGAGAGCGCCCGTGGAGGCGACGTTGGCGTCGGTGCACGTCGCTGCAGCAACGCTGACCGTGCGCCAGGTGTCCCGGACGGGCGCACCCGTCGCGGGATCGATGATGTGATGCATGACCTGGCCGTCGTGGCTCCATCGCCGCACCGCGGTGCTCGAGGTGGCCAGCCCGCCGGAGCCGATCGAGATTGTCTGACCGTCGGCCGAGGAGTCGCTGCGGTGGTCGTCGGTCACGTGCACCTGCCAACCGCCGTCGGGTGCCGCGCCGCCCGCGGTCGCGATGTCGCCGCCGATGCCGAGCAGCAGCGACGTACCCGTAGCCGCGGCCGCGGCCGCGGCCGCTCTGTCGGCCGCCCACGCTTTGGCGGTCGCGCCGAGGTCGAGTGTGATGCCGGCGGGCACATGTGCTGCGCGCCTTGAGGGGTCGAGCCTGACCGTCCGCCAGCCACTGCGTAGCCGGGCGGTGATCCGAGGTGACGCCTGTGGTGCATCCCCTCTGCTCGGCGGCGCCGGGTCGAGCAGGGTCCAGTCGCGGTCGTATCCGGCCAGCTCGAGCGCGCGACCGACGGTCGGGTCGACGTCGCCGCCCGTCAGCGCCGCAGCTCGCAGCGCCTGCTCGAGCGCTTCGAACAGAACCGGGCCGACCTCGGTCCAACGCCCCGCACGGGCGTTCAGCCTCGTCAGCTCCGAGTCGTCCCGGAAGCGGCTGCACGCGCGGTCGATCGAGTCGAGCTCGGCCTCGACAGCCGTCCGCGACTCCGCCATGGCGCTCTCGTCGAGCACGCGGAGAACGACCCGTGTCCCGATCGCCTCCCAGCTCGCGCCCGAGAGCTCTCGCGGCGGTGCGCCGACGCTCATCTCAGGACCCACCCGAGACGACTGGGCCTGAGGATTCCGGTTCGGGTGGGGGAGTGGTTTCCGGCGCCGGCGCTGATTCCTGAGCGGGCGCCGATTCCCGAGCGGGTGCGGATTCCTGCGCGGGCGCCGATCCCTGCGGCGAGGCTTCTTCGGCCGGCGGCGCTTCCGGCGAGCGGCTGGCTTCCGATTCGCTGGCCTTGGGCGCTTCGGATGGAGGCTTGAGCACGCCGGTCGTGGTGTGCGAGGAGGAGGTCGAGGTGTGTTTGGAGTGCGATCTCGCGCTGGACGTCTTCTTGATGGTCTTGCCGGGGAAGGCGTTGGCGGCGACATCGGCCAGCACGCCCGTCAACACGACGCTGCCGGCGATCATCCAGCGGTTGACGCGATGGAGCTGGCGCAGCGCCGCATCGCGAGTGTGGGTGGTGTGGTGTCTGTGACGGATCATGGCTCTAGCCGTGCCCGTGGAGCTGACTGTAGAAGTGAACCCACGCGTTGAATTCGGGGATCACGAGGATCGCGAGCACCACGCCGGCGACGATTGCTCCGGCGAGGGCCAGCATGCGCCCGTCGCGTCCCGCGGCGGGCCGATGGCCACCGAGGGCCGTCGAGCGGGTGAAGTCGGCTCGCAGCGTGTCCGGCAGGCCGGGCAGGTGACCGACGACGTGCAGAGCGGTGAGCGCCAGCCAGATGAAGAAGCTGACCTTGTGTATCGGCAGCAGCGTGTCACGCGAGGAGGGACCGACGAACAGCAGCGCGACGCCGCTGGCGAGGACCACCGTCGTGCTCAGGACGACGAGCGGCGCGAGCATCCGCAGGAAGGCCGGCGGAGCCCCCTTGCGCCGGTAGGCCGGGTTCGACGTGTAGTAGCGGATGAAGCGATAACCGGTGCTGGTGAGCTTGAGTAGCACCGGGGGGATCAGCAGCATGCCGACGAAAAGGTGAACCGACAGCAGCGGGCGTATCCTCAGGATCGTCACCCCGAGCACCGCGAGCAGCCCGATCAGGACCGCGCCGGTGACCGCCGTCAGGCGCTCGTTGCCCGTCGTCCCGCCGCCCGTCAGCCGTCCGCGGGTGCTCGCCGAGGTGTAGAGCGGGGCGCGCCGAGGCGATATGTGACGGTCCACAGCCATGAAGTCAGTGTGTCCATATTGACTAAGGATCGGGTAACCGCAGCATGAGAAACCTCATTGAGTTGCGTGGCAGGAGAAGCCCCCCGTTCGTCGAGCCTTATCCTGTAAGACATGCCAGATTCGCCGGATTCCCCACTCGATCAAGCGGGAACAGCCGAAATTGGTGTCGCGGGGGTCGACGCCAACGGGTCCGCGCCCGCGACCATCCTTGTGGTCGAGGATGAGCCCGGGATCGTCGACTTCGTCCGGCGTGGCCTGGAGGCGGACGGATTTGAGGTGCAGACGGCGCTCGACGGTCTCGAGGGGGAGCGCATGGCGCTCAAGGGCGGGTTCGACGCGATCATTCTCGACCTGATGCTCCCGGGGCGCAGCGGCCTGGAGATCCTCGCCTCGGTGCGAACCGCGATGCCCGGTCTGCCCGTCATCATCCTCACCGCCCGCGGCGAGATCGAGGACCGGGTCGAGGGCCTTGATGCGGGAGCCGTCGACTATCTCGTCAAGCCCTTCTCGATGGCCGAGCTCCTGGCCCGCGTGCGGGCCCAGCTGCGGATCGTCGCCCAGGCCTCGGCGAGCACGCTGTCGGCCGAGGGCATCGAGGTCGACCTGCTGAGCCGCAGGGTGCGCCGGGCCGGACAGACCGTCTCGCTCTCGACGACCGAGTTCGAGCTGCTCGTCTACCTGCTGCGCCATCACCGTCAGGTCGTCACCCGCGAGCAGATCCTGAGCTCGGTGTGGGGATATGAACACGACCCGGCGACCAACGTCGTCGATGTCTACGTCGGCTACCTGCGCCGCAAGCTCGCCGGTGCGGAGGGGCCGGCCCCGATCTTCACCGTGCGGGCCGTCGGCTACCGCCTCGGCAGCGCGAGCTGAGGGCGGCGATGACGAGGCTTCGGCGCCTCCTTCCCTCAGGGCTGCGGTGGCGCCTCGCTGCCTGGATGGCGCTCGTGACGATTGCGTGCACGGCGATCGTGTTCCTCGCCGTCTACCGCGGGACGGGCACCCAGCTTCGCCATCAGATCGATCAGGAGACGGCCGGCGACGCGGGTGAGCTCGCCCACAACCTCATCCTCGCCAGGGCGCACAACGCCCACGAGCTCGCGGCGGCGGCGACGCGCTACGTTCGCGCCCAGCCGTTCAGCGCCAGCTCGACGCTCCTGTTCGCGGTCGTCCCGGGCGTCGGTACGCGCACCAACCGTCCTGAGGTCTTTGCGCCGCTGTCGGCAGACAACGGCGAGACTCCGAGCGAGCAGGCACAGGAGAACCGGCTGTCGAGCAACCTGCTGGCCGCCCCCACCGGCTACTCGACGGTCATGCTCCCCGACGTCGGCAACCTGCGCCTGCTCACGCGCCAGGTGCGCACGGCG
The DNA here is from genome assembly GCA_036803745.1 of Solirubrobacteraceae bacterium. Taxonomy (GTDB): domain Bacteria; phylum Actinomycetota; class Thermoleophilia; order Solirubrobacterales; family Solirubrobacteraceae; genus Palsa-744. The sequence goes on from DAIRTT010000014.1 coordinate 19,626, forward strand.
GGCGTCACTGTGACGGTCGGCGTCGGCGAGCCGCTCGCGGCCGTCTCCCATGCCCAGCGAAGCGTTGCTCGCGCCTTCATCCTCGCCGGCCTGCTCGCGCTCGCGGGAGCTTTGCTCGCCTCCTTCCTGATCGGCGCCCGCCTGTCGCGGCCGCTGCGACGGATGGCCGCCGTCGCCGCCCGGGTCGACGCCGGCGACCTGCACCCGCGCATCCACCACGCCGGCGGACAGGGCGATGAGGTAAAGGTCCTCGCCGACGCCTTCAACCACATGCTTGACCGGCTCACCGACGCCTTCGCAGGGCAGCGCGCGTTCGTGGCCGATGCCTCCCACGAGCTGCGCACGCCGCTGACCGTCATCCGCGGCCAGCTTGAAGTGCTCGCCGCCCAGTCCGAGCCGCCCGCCGAGGAGGTCCAGCGCGTCGAGCGGCTCGTCCAGGCCGAGATCGCGCGCATCACCCGCCTGGTCGATGACCTGCTGCTCCTCGCCAAGACCGAGCAGACCGAGTTCCTGCGCATCGAGTGGATCGACGTGGCGGCGTTCGTGGGCGAGCTGTGGTCGGGCATGAGCCTGCTCGCCGCCCGTCGCTTCGAGCTGGGCGAGGTGCCGGTGGGGACCCTGCGAGCCGACCCCGATCGGCTCGCCCAGGCGCTGCGCAACCTTGTCGCCAACGCAGTCGCGCACACATCCTCAGACCGCGGCCTGGTGCGCATGAGCGTCCAGGCGCTGGCAGGGGATCGCATCCGCTTCGTGGTCGAGGACGACGGACCCGGGATCCCGCTCGACCAGCGCGAGCGCGTCTTTCACCGCTTTCACCGCACCGACGCGGCGCGCGACCGCGCCTCGGGTGGGACGGGTCTCGGCCTGGCGATCGTGCGGGCGATCGCCGACGCCCACGGTGGCACGGTCGGCGCGTTCGAATCGCCTGAGGGCGGTGCGCGCATCGAGCTCGAGCTCCCCGGCTTCGTCGTGGCCGAGGACCGTCGCGACGTTCCTCGGATGCCCGGGGGCGCCGTCGTGGTGCCCGCGCGTGTCGAGGGGTCCCGCTGAGCGAGCCCGGAGCGCTAGGCGCTCGTCGGCACGTGGTAACGGCGCGTACGCGGGTCCTGCTCGAGCAGCCCGACGGCGAGCAGCGTCGAGAGGTAGCGGTGCGTGGTGCTGGGGCTCATCTCCAGGCGCGCGGCGACGTCGGTCACGGCCAGGGCGCCCCCGTCGGTCGGGAACGAGGCCAGCACGAGCAGACCGAGCAGCAGCGAGCGCGAGAGGCGCGGGCTCTCGGCGAGCTCGCGGAAGTCCGGGGTCATCGCAGCGCGGCCCGCGAGGCCGTGGAGCAGCGTGGCGACGCCGTTGGAGTCCGAGGCGCGACGCACGATCCGATCGATCTGAGAGCTGGTCAGCTCAATTGCTATTCCGGTGTCTGCCATCAGGATCCGGTCGGGCTCAAATCGCGGGTCGGACGTGCTTGGCATCCGACCCGCTCACTGGCGAGACGAAAGCGGGAGTCTGGAAAGCAAGCCGAGATGACCTGCTGCTCTGATCCAGCGCCCACGCCTACGAATCATGCCGCGACGGCACTCTTCCAACAAGTGGAAAGTCCAATACTTGAGTTTCGAGTACATCTCGGTGAGGCACCTCAGCGGGCATCCCCCTCGCGCTCCTCGTCCTCGCCGCCGATCAGCCGGCCCGCGGCGCGCCGGGCCCGCAGGACCACCATCGTCGGCGTCGCCAGGGTGCCCATCGTGTCGAGCACGCGCTCGGTCGCGAGCGCCGCGGCGGGGCTGCGCGCGCACGGCGCCGAGAGGTAGAAGCTCGTCATCGCGGCGAGGATCATGGCGTGCTGGATGCTCTCGGGAACCAGCTCGGTCGCCTGCAGGGCGCGGGCCGCGATCGTGCTCAGGCGAGAGGCGGCTTCCTCGGCGGACTCGTAGTGGTCGACGAGGCTGTGATGGCCCGTCTCGGCGTCGGCGTCACGGTCGATCAGGCTGTCGAGCAGCACGTGCAGGGCTCCGATCCACGGAAAGTACGCGCGTTCCATCGTGACTGCGTCGGTCGCGCTCATCAGGGGCCGTCCGGCAGCCGCGATCAACGCGAAGACGGTCAGCGAGGAGGCGGTGCCCGCGGCAGTCTCCCACCAGCGCAGCTCGGTCCCGGGCGGCGTCTCGGAGGAGGCCCAGCGCGCGAGTGCCTCATGGGTGTCGCCCTCGGCGCCATGGTTGAGGCTCTGGTAGGCGATCATCCGGCGCGTCGCACGCAGCGCGGTCTCGGCCACCGACCCGTAGGAGGGCAGCGCCACAAGCGAGCGCCGGCAGGCGTCGATCAGCTTTGTCATGTAGCCGTTGTCGCTGTGGCCCGGGTTGTGCTCGTAGTAGTCGGGGTGCTCGCCACCCGGTTCGAGCGCGCGCAGGAGGGCGAGGTGTAGACGGTGTCCGTTGGCGACCGGGTCCACGCATGGCTGCTCGGCGAGGGTGTCGATGTAGTCGTAGGTCGCCTGGAAGGCGACTGCCGCGCGGACCACGTTCGCGCGCACCCCGCGGGGTGCGAGGACGGCAAATGCGGCTGCTCCTTCGAGATTGCCGCGCTCGCTGTCCTGGGTGATCAGTGCGAGATGGCGCAGGACGGGGTCCGGGATCTGCTGGGCCAGGTCGCGCCAGTGGCGCAGCTCACGGCCGACCTGCGGAAAGACCCCTAGCCAGTATCTGCCGGCGGCTGCCGCGAATGCATTGGCCAACGCGAGGCGACGTCGGCTGAGAGCAACCACGCGAACAGTTTCGCTGGATGGAGCCGCCGCACCTAGTCACTCCTGAAAGCTTGTTCGTGCCGGGGCGCGGGCCGCCGCGAGCCCCGGCAGGGAAAGCACGGCCAAAGCGATGACCGCGAGCAGCGCGAGAGTGAGAAACACCTCTCCGGGCCCGAGCGAGAACGGGGCGGGAAATCCCGTCGTCAGCCGCAGCCAGCGACTCGCCAGGGCGTGCCCGTAGACGCCGGCCGCCGCTCCCATCGCGCACCCCACGCCGAGGACGATCGCGCTCTCGAGCAGGACCGCGCGCCACAGCTGCCCGGTGGCATAGCCCTGGATCTTGAGCGAGGCCAGACGTGCGCGCCGCTGCCAGATGGCCGCACTCAACGCCGACGCGACCGCCAGCGCGGCGGCGATCAGCAGAAGCGTCGCGATCTCGCTGAGCGCGTGCAGGCCCTGGCGCGAGTCGGCGGCATACTGCGCCTGGCGTTCGCGGTATGTCTGCACGCTCAGGCCTGGGCGTCCGCCCAGCGCCGCCTCGACTTCACGCCGGCCCGCGAGCGGACCGACGCCGGGCCGCAGGTCGACCTCGAGCGCCGAGGGGTCGGTGGTGTGCCAAAGGCGGGCATAGTCGCCGACGCCAAGGATGATCGCGCCGGGCGCCCAGCCGAGGTTGCTCGTGACGGCCGCCACGCGCATCGTCGCCGAGCCGCTGGGCGTCGGCAGCGTGTAGGTGTCGCCGACGTGGAGATGGTGTTCGAGGGCGAACTCGCCGGAGACGGCACTCCAGCCGCCGGTGCGCAGCAGAGCGCTCGCGCGCGCCTGCTCGCCGTGGATGAGCTGGCTGGCCGGGATCGGCGTCTCGTCGCCGGGCGGGCGGGCGATGATCCACATCCGGCGCGGGCCGATGTCGAGGAAGCCGCCCTGATAGCTGCGCACCGAGGCGACGTCCGGCCGATGGGCGATCGCTGCGATCGCTCCGTCGGGCGCGAAGGAGTTGGTCGTCAGGTCGTTGCCGCCAGTGGTAACCCAGATCGAGGCTGTGCCGAGATATTCATTGAAGTTGGCGTCCAGGCCGCGGAGCAGGTCGACGCGCGCGCCGCCGATCGCGACGCTCCCGTAGACGGCCAGGGCGGCCACGCCCGCGAGCGCCACCGAGCGGGTGGTGACGGCTCTGAGCTCGGAGACGACGACGATCAGCGCGCTGCTGCGCACCCGTTCGCCCGTCCAGCGGAGCGCGAGGCCGACACCGGCGAAGACTCCCGGGATCGCGCACAGCGTCGCCAGACCGAGCGCGACGCCGCCGACGATCGTGAACGAGGGCTTGGTGAGAACGAGGACGGTGATCCCGGCGCTCAGCACGACGGCGATGGCTGACAGCACGATCACGGTTCGCCGCGCGAGGATCTCGGCCCCCCCGGCTCGGTCACGGAACACCGCATCGGTCGCCCGGTGCGGTCGCAGGTCGGCGACGGGCGAGAGCGAGGCGAGAACCGAGGCGAGGATTCCGCACCCGAGAGCGAGCGCGACCGTGCCGAGATGGAGCACCTCCTGGGTGCCGATCGGGAAGGCCGTCGTCAGGTAGGCGGGGATGCGGTGGAAGAATGCGTGGGAGAGCAGCTCGCCGAGCAGCACGCCCGCGATCGAGGCGAGCGCGCCCAGGACCACGGCCTGGAAGCCCAGCAGCACGAGGATCTGGCGCCAGTCATATCCCTGCATGCGCAGGTCGGCAACGAAGCGGCGGCGCTCGGGCACCGTCAGCAGCATCGCGTTGAGCGCGAGCAGAAAGCCGACCATGACGCTGATCGAGGCGAACAGCGACGTCGACTGATCGTTCGGCTTGGCGGCCTGCGCGAGCAGCCGCAGCTCGTTGGTGGCGGGCTCGACGTCGAGGCGCCCGGCGGTGAGCACGCCGAGCTCCCGCGCGACATGTGCGTCGGCGCCCGGCAGCGGCTGCACGAGCACCTGGGTGACCCGACGGGTCAGGCCGGTCAGCCGCTGGGCGATCGGCAGCACCGTCACCGCCACGGGGCTGTTCGCCAGTGCGCCGAAGGTGGCCGCCCCGACGATCGCGCCGACCTTGATCGGATGGGCACGGCCGCGAGTGAGGATCGTGACCGACTCGCCCGGTTCGGCGCCGATCGCCGTGGCGACTTCCTGCGGCAGGATCAGCCCGCCCGCGAACGTGAACCCTTCCGGTCCGAAGTTGCGCGCGCCGAGGCCGCCGAGGCGCGCGACCGACGGGGTGACGCCGAGCAGCTGCAGCGACTGGCGGCCCCGTGGGCCGACGATCGCCGCATTGGCCCGCAGCACGGCCGCCGCCACGCGCACGCCGGGCAGGTGGGAAGTGTGCACGGCGACGCTCTGATCGAAGCCGTCCGCTGATCTCGCGGCTATCTGGAGGCGGGAGGAGCCGACGACCTGGTGGACCACCTCGCCCGCCGAGCTGGTGAGGCTGGTGTTGGCGACGAGCACGCCGAGCACGAGGGCGACGCCGACGGCGATCCCGCTTCCGGCGAGCAGCTCCTGGACCGCATGGGCGCGCAGGCGCACCCGGTAGAGGTGGAACAGCATGCTCAGCCTGACACCCGCGATGCGCGGGTTGAGGATGCTCCTCACGAGTCGCTCGCCGCGAGCTCCGGGTCGATGCCGTCGGCCAGGAGGCCGTCCCGCAGGGTGTGGACCCGGTCGACGAACTTCGTCGCCTCGGCGTCGTGCGTGACGAGCAGGCCGGGGATGCAGCGCTCGTGGCAGATGTCGCGCATGAGCGCCAGGATCTCGCGGCTGCGCTTGGAGTCGAGGTTGCCGGTGGGCTCGTCGGCCAGCAGCAGGCGCGGCTCGTTGACGAGCGCGCGGGCGATCGCCACCCGCTGGCGCTCGCCCATCGACAGGGTTTCCGGCGTCTGTTCGACCCGCTCGGCCAGCCCGACCCGCTCGAGCCACGGCAGCGCCTGGCGGCGGGCCTCGCGCAGCGTGTAGCCGCCGCCCGTCAGCTTGATAGTCGCGTTGTCGAGCGCCGAGGTGTGGGGCATCAGGTGGAACGCCTGGAAGACGAAGCCGACGTCGCTGCGGCGGTAGCGCGCGCCGTCGCGCTCTGAGAACTCGCCGAGATCCTGACCGTCGAAGTAGATCTGCCCCCTGTCGGGGTTGGTGAGGGCGGCGGCGAGCAGCAGGAGGGTGGTCTTGCCGGAGCCGCTCGGGCCGTAGAGGGCTACGAACTCGCCGCCGCGCACGGTCAACGACACGCCGTCGACCGCCCTGACGGTCTCGACGCCGCTGGTGTAGTGCTTGACGACCCCGCGGAGCTCGAGCGCGCCCATCAGCCGGACTGCTCCGCTCCGGCCTGGCGGCGCCCGGGCAGCCGCACGACCGTCCCGCGCTCTTCGGTCGAGCACAGCTCGCCGTCGGCGATCGACATCAGCACGCCGACGCCCTGCAG
>DAIRTT010000015.1:0-21800 GCA_036803745.1 Solirubrobacteraceae bacterium
CTACGGAACCGAAGGTCACAGGTTCGAATCCTGTCGGGCGCGCTCGCAGAGCCTTATGCCGCAGACTTCCGCGGCGACGTCACCCAGGCGCGTGGGCGGCGATGACTGCGAGGTCCGTGGCCATCGGCACGTATGTGTGCCTCACCGGCCGCGGCCTGAGGATGTGCCGCTCGGCGTTGTGTGCACGGCATATCTCCGCCAGCGCGTCGGTCTGCCCCCCCGGCGTCGAGCAGGACGATCGGGTCGGCGGCGTGGGCCATCGCGAGCGCGAACTCGGCCTGCTGGTTCTCGAACGTGTGCGGCGAGTCCTGGATGAACATGCCGGCGTTCGAAGCGCTCGGGCAGTCGGTCATCGCCACGCTCAAAACGACGCCCGCGGGCAACCTCGGCGTCACCAGATAGGCCGGGGCCTAGGCCCCGGCGAGCGCGGCGAAGGAGGGCTTGTGGCTGCGGTCGCGCCGCTCGACGCCGTACCAGTTGTTGGTGGCGTAGTCGACGTAGCCGAACACGTCGACCGCCGCGACAAAGCCGGTTGCCCGTGCCCAGCGCACGAAGCTGCTCACGTTGGCCGCCTGCTGGGCCTCGCTCCACTGCTGCGAGTCGCCCGTGGCCGGTTTGCCGACCGCCGTCGGCCAGCCCACCTCGGTCACATATACGGGCTTGCCCGACAGTTCGTGCGCTTCTTCGACCGACGCCCTGTTGCCCAGCGCGCCTCCGGTCGCTCCCGAGGCGCCGCCGTAGGGATGAACGGTCACGCCGTCGCAGTAGGCCAGGCCGCCGAGCGCCTTCCAGCCGGGGCCGAAGCGACTGCCCCAGAAAGCGAGGACACGCGGGCGGATCGCGGCCGGGAATTCGCTCGCCAGCGCCTGGTGGACGGCCTTGAGCAGGCGGGTGTAGGCGACGTAGTTGTTGGGATCGCTCCAGAACCAGCTGCCGTCCGGCTCGTTGAGCACCTCGACGGCCTGGCTGCCGAGGTCCTTGCGTCCGACCCAGAAGGTTCCGCCCTTGCCGTAGCGCTTGAACAGAGCGACGACTTCGGCGGCGTACCTGACCGGGTCGATCGCGCCGATCGTCCCACCCGTGCCGACGAGCCAGGAGGCCACGCTGACGCCGGCGGCGGCGGCCGCTCCGACTTCGGAGTCGGTCGCGAAGCGGGATTCCAGGCGCACATATTTGGCGGCACCGGCAACGTCGGCGTACGCCGACGGGCCCCAGCCCCCTGCGTTCAGTCCGACGGTCATCGCTTCGGAGGCAGGCGGGGTTTCTTCGGGGGCTTCGCCCGCCTGGGGGTAGGAGATCGTGACCGAATTGGACCACGGGCTGCCGTTGACGGCCGCTTTGACTCGATAGGTCACAGATTCCCCGGGCGCGGGGGGCGGGGTGGTCGCCCGCGCTTCGACGGTCGTGATCTGGCGAGCCGAGGCGGTTTCGGTGAGCAGCCGGTAGCTCGTGCTTTCTTCGGCGACAGTCCACCGCAGTCGTTCGCCTCGTGCGCTGAGGACGGGCGTCTGGGTCGCCTGACCCCCGGCGGGGAGCAGGGCTCCGAGGAGGAACAGGAGGAACACGAGGGCGGTGAGAAGGCGTGATCGCATTTGACGGTCTCTACCCGGCAGCTCGGTCCGGAAGCCCGTAGAACCCCGCATTCGTGTGCGTCGGGGAATGTCTCGAGGCTCTCGGCGATCGCCTGGGAAGTGCCGTTTGGGAGCGCGGGCGAGCCGGGCGGCGGAAGCTTACAGGGTGCCCGCGACCGCGCGCCGGTAGCCCTCAGCCGTGGTGGAGGGGCTTGCGCTCGACCTGCCTGCTGACACGTGCCCGCAGTCCCTTCATCACACGGGCCACGTCGCGGCGGCTGACCTCCCCGGCGGCCAGTCCCTGTTCGAGGTTTCGCTTTCGATCGGCGACGAGCGCGTCGATCAGCCCGGTCGAGGAGCGTCCGGGGGTCGCGTTGGCGATCTCGGCCAGCGACTTTCCGCCGCGCCGGGCGTCGCGCAGCTGCGGGGCGGAGATTCCGAGGTACTGCATGGTCACGATCGCGTAGCGCACGCTTCCGGCTCCGGCCCGGTGGGCGTGGCGCACGGACGCTTCTGCACGTCTGCGCAGGACGGCCAAGCGCGTCTGCTCCTGCTGCTTTGACAGTCTGCCGGCGCGGACGTCTGCTTCGAGTCGCTTGCGTTTGGCGTCGACCAGGGCTTCCAGCAGCCCGGCCACGGACTTGCCGTTGCTCGCCTGGGCAATGGCCGCGAGCGTCTTGCCCTTGCGCAGGTCGGCGCGCAGTTGGGGTCGGCTCAGGCCGATGTAGTCGGCGGCGACCGCCAGGTCGCCCGGCGCGACGGTCGCAGCTGCGGGCCCGGCCGCTGCCCGGCCGGGTGAGCCACCGCGCCCGCCCGAACCCACGATCGCGATCGTGACGGCCGCGATCACCGCGGCGATCGCCACGCCGATCAAAACCCTCTGTCTCGTCTTCCCCGTCATCGATCTCCTCGCTCGGGCGTCCAGCCGCGGCCTGAGGGCCGTGCGCTCGGACATCCTGCCCAAGAGCTTGTCGCCCAGCCCTAAGAGGCAGATTAAGCTCAAGCCGCCGGTCGCCCCGCGACTGCAAGCGCAGTCGGGAACGCCATGTATCCGGCCTCAAGGCAGAGCCGCGGAGCTGTCGTCAACCCGCCTGTCCCGGAGTCGTGGAGCGAGGCCGGCGAGGAAGCCCGTGGGAGATGCGTCGGAAGCGCGTAGTTTCCGCTCTGGAATGCGCCGCCCCGGCGTTTCCCGGCGGCCCGATCCATGCTACGATTTGCCGCTACGTCCCTCCGGATGGGTGGGGGGCGGATGGCGCTACCCGCAGCACACGAGACAAGAGTCGGCATCAGACCCGCTCAACCGCAAATTAGGAGGACGTAGGAGAATGAGAAACTTCAAGGCGACATTTGGGCTCGTCGCCATGGTCTGCCTAATCGCAGTCATGGCGGTGCCCGCGCTCGCCGCCGAATTCACGGCGAGCAAACTCCCGAATAACTGCAGCGAAGCCGAACCCTGCCGCACGAAGGGCAAGGGCATCGGGGAAATCGACGAAAAACACCCCGAATACACGCAGAAGTTTGTAATCGGCGCGTTCACGATCGAGTGCAAGAAAGCTGTCTCCTACGCCAAGACGCCTGCTGAAGGCGCCTTCACGTCGGGCAGCTCCTCGACGTTCTCGACCGAGGTCAAATTCATGTACTGCCTGACCGAGGCCAAATTCGGCGCGTTCACGGGCGGACTGACTACGTCGTTCAACGGCGGGCACCCCGTCAAGTTCGTCTACCACACCAACGGGTTCGCCGAACTCGGCAGCGGGGAAACCGAAGCAGCGGTCGAAATCGGCGGTGCGGAAACGACGTTCAAAATCGCCGGCAAAATCTGCACCGTGGCCCTGCCGCCGCAGACCGTTCCGATCGGCGCGGTCGCAAAACCGAACGGGGAATACTCGGCTGCCGAATACTCCAACGAAGAAGTTGCAGTGTCCGAAAAACTCATCAAACGGTTCCCGAGCGGCTTCCAGACCAAGCTCGTCATCGCCAACAAATTCAAGGGCATGAAATACCACTACGAAAGTGGTCAGTGCACCGGCGAAGGCGGCTTTGAAGAAGAAGCCAAAACCCAGGAAGGCCGCTCGGCCACCTACACGGGCACGCTTGAAGAGGAAGTTCCCGGCGGCAACGTCGGCTTCACGCCGTAGCGTCGAGGTGATGTGAAGGGCGGCACTGCCGTCCGGAGGGCGGGACACGGGTTCGAGCGGACCCGGTCCCGCCCTTTTGCTTGCCCGGCCGCGTGAACGGGCGCAGTGCAGGGAGGCGACGGAGCTCAGCCGTCGGCAAAAGGAGCCAGCGGCACGCCGTGGTCGCGCTCGCGCATCCCAAGCTCGTAGACCCCGCCGTGGGGGCTTGTAAGAGTTCGCGCCGGGGCGCCGCCGTCTTCGCCGTCTGGAATGCTCAGCTCGAGCCTCGCTATCGAGCAGTTGACGACGTCGTGCTCGCCGCCGTCGGGGTCCGCGTAGCGCCAGCCGGCTGCCGACTCGCCGGGGACGGACACGCGTGCTCGCAGCGACAGCCGGTCCTCGCCGGCCAGCTTGATCGTGGCGCCTCGGGCGTCCTCGGCGACGCTGGTCCCGCGGGCCGCGATGCCCCCGATGCGTCGGCGGCGTCCGTCGAGCGAGAGAGCTCCGTTGGCGATCCACGGAGTCATCCGGCCCGCGATCCGCAGGCGACCGAGCGCGACATCGAGCCACGCGTCCGGCTCCTCGGCGAAGCCGATTCCGTGCAGCCAGATCCAGCGCTCGGCGTGCTCGGCACCCCAGTTGTGCCCGACCATCCCGCGCCAGCCCGCGAGCTCGATCGGGGCGCGCCCGTCGAGCTCGAGCGAGCCGTCGAAGCGCGCGGCCGGTGCGGGGCTCGTGAGCTTGGTTCGCGGCACCGGCGTGCGGTAGAGCCACTCCGGCGAGAGGTGCCGTAGGGGCGCCTCCTCGCTGGAGAAGCGCACGGACCAGCTCGCCGGCCCGCAGCGTCCCTCGGCGGTCCCGGGGCCCATGGTGGCTGACTCACCCACGTTGATCCAGCCTCCGGGATCGACCGACAGCGGCAGGCCGCTTACCTTGTGCATGAACGGGCGCCCGCGCCGGGCGTCGAAGACGGTGCACCACACCGACCCGCTCGCTGGGTGGCCGGGGGGCTTGTGGACCGTGTGGCGGATCCAAACTCCGATCGGCTCATGTGGGCTGACGGCCCGCAGGTAGAAGGACTCGTACATGCCCGCTCGCGCGCGGACCCCCGGAAAGACGGCGCCGTCCATGGAGCGATCCTAACCCCGCCCGGCGAATCCTGGGAGGATCACGCGATGGAGCGCCGCCCCCTGGTCGAGATGCCCGCCGCTCTGACCGAGCCGGCGCCGGCCGGCGACTCGCGTTATCTGCTCGGGATCGACGGGGGGGCGACCAAGACGCTCGCGGCCGTTCTCGACCTGGAGACCGGCGCGCTGCACCTCGGCCACGGCGGGCCGAGCAACGAGGACGCCGTCGGCGCGCAGGCTGCCGTGCAGGCGCTGCTCGGCGCGGCCGACGAGGCAATCGACGGGGCGGGGATCGGTCGCGGAGAGCTCGGCGCCGCGGTCCTCGCGATTGCCGGCACCGATACGCAGTCGATCGCCGGCCATGTGCGCGCGGCCCGCACCGACGCGTGGCTCGTCGTCAACGACGTCGTCGCCGCATGGGCCACGGCCACCGGCGCCGGGCCCGGCGTGGCGGTCATCTCCGGCACGGGCTCGAACGTCTTCGGCGTGGGTCCGGGCGCCCGCCCCTGGCGTGCGGGTGGGTGGGGCCATCTGCTGGGCGACGAGGGGTCGGGTTACTGGCTCGGCACCGAGTCGATCAGGGCCGCCCTCCGCGATCGTGAGGCGTCCGGTCCCCCGACGGCACTCAGCGACGCCCTGTGTCGCTTCTTTGCAATGCCCAGCGTCGAGGCGGTCGCGAACCTCGTGTACGCCAAGCCCCTCACCAAGGGGCAGATTGCGGCGTTCGCGGTCGAGACCGGCCGACTGGCCGACGAGGGCGACGCCGTCGCCCGGGAGCTGTACGAGCGCGGCGCACGCGTACTCGGCGAGCAGATCGCCGCGGTGCTCACGCGCACCGGCCTGGCCGAGCCGACGTCGAACGAGTTCCCGGTCGGGCTGATCGGGAGTGCCTTCAAGGCCGGAGCGATCTTCATCGAGCCGCTGAGAAGCGCGATCCACGAGCACGCACCGGGGGCCCGAGTTGAGCCGGTCGCAATGGCGCCGGTAGGTGGCAGCCTGCTGCTGGCTGCGCGCGTAGCCGGTCGTGCAGAGGCCCTCGACGCCGTGCAGCTCGGGCCGCTGATCGAGTCGGCTCTGGCGCGCTGAAGCTCAGGCGGCGGGCGCCCCGACCGCGGCGAGTCGTGCGGCGATCGCGGTGTGGTCGCCGATCGCCTGCGGGCCCGCTCCGAGCATCCGAACCGCGGCTGCCGCCATCGCGAAGCGCGCCGCGTCCTCGGGCTGGCGGCCGTCGGAGAGCGCGATGAAGAAGGCTGCGGCGTACACGTCGCCGGCCCCGAGGTCGTCGAGCGGCTCGACCACGGCCGGCACCTCGAGGCTGATGCTCCTCCCGGCGCCGAGAAGTACCGTCGTCGGGGCCGGGCCGTTGGTCACGGCGACCACTCCGCCTGCGGCCCGGGTCGCCGCGATCATCACCGCGCAGCTCGCGCGCTCGTGCTCGCTGAGGACCAGCGCGTTGCAGGCGCGCGCCAGCTCCTCCGCCTCGCCGACAGGCGGACCGAGCTCGACCGCCGCGCCCTGCGACGCCCATGCGCGCGCGAGGCCCTGCGGCGTCATGCCAAGGAGCCGCGGCTCGCCGAGCCAGCGCCGAGGGGTCTCGCGGGCGATCGGGGCGAGGTGCAGGATCGCCGTGTCCAGCTCCAGGCCGTCGGGCATCGCGCCCGCCCATGCCTCCAGGCGCTGGCGACGCTCGGCACCGGTGCCGCTGCTCCTCAGCGTGGTCGTCTCGGGCGCCGCGACCACGCGGAGATCGAGCTCGGCGCCGAAGGGCGCCAGCAGGGCCTCGATCTCGGCCGGCGCACCCTGAGTGAGGATCAGCGCGCGCAGACCCAGCCGGGCGGCCTGGAGTGCGCTGTAGAGCGCCGTGCCGCCGGGCCGGCGGGTGCCATCCTCCAAGACGTCGATCGTCACGTGCCCGACCGCCGTGTAGTCGTAGTGCAAGCTGCCCTTCACACGGTGGAGTGGTCGTGTGCGACGATCTCGGCGGGCGTCGCCTGCTGCCGGTCCTGCGGCTGTCGAGCGGGCCCGCGAGTCGCGCCCACCACATCGATCGGTGTCGCCGATTGTTGTGCGTGCATGAGGTCCATGATCGTCAGCTTCTCTCATCCTTGCGCCCGGTGGGCCCTCCTCGGCCTGCTGCTCGCGTGCGCCGCAGCCGGTGCGCTCGTTGTCACCTCGCCGCAGGCCAAGGCCGCCTCGGGCTCATCCCGGCAGCTCCACGCCCCGGCGTCGAGGTATCCCGCGGGTGCGACCCGGCCGGTCAGGACGCTCGACTCGACACAGCTGCGCGCCTCGCTGGCCGCCGCGAAGGCCAAGCCCCGAAGGAAGCGCTCAAAGAAGCCGGCGCTGCGCGGCAACCCGGCGCGCGCGCTGCTCGCCTTTCAAGCGATGCAGAAGATCTACTACATCCCCGGATCGGGACTGTATGACGGGGAACCCTTCTCCTACCTCTGGCCCTTCTCCCAGGCGCTCGCGGCGACCGTCAGCATGGCCAACGTCCCCCATCTGGGGGTCTCGTTCACGCATGAACTCCAGGCTCAGATGGTCGGTCTGCGCTCCTACCTGGACTCGGACAACTCGGGTGCGCCCGAAGGCATCTACACGAGCAGGCTCGCGGCCTTCGACGGCACGGTCGCACCGCCGACCGGGCCGGGGGGTCCGAAGTACTACGACGACAACGACTGGGTCGGAATCGAGCTCGCACGCCTGTACAAGGTGAACCACGATCCGTCGGCGCTTGGCAACGCGGAGGCGATCATGGCCTTCGAGATGGACGGCTGGCAGGGCAGCCCGGAACTCGGCTGCCCCGGAGGGCTGCCGTTCTCGAACGCGGCCGAAAACACCGACCGGAACACCGTCACGACGGCACCGGCGGCCGAGCTCGCCGTCCAGCTGTACCGCATCACCGCCAACGTCCAGTACCTCCAGTTCGCCGAAATGGCCTACAACTGGGTGCGCGCCTGCCTGCTGCAGCCGAGCCAGCTCTACGCCGACCACGTCAACCGGAGCGGAGTCGTCGAACCGACGCTGTGGAGCTACAACCAGGGCACGATGATCGGCGCCGGAACCCTGCTCTACCAGGCCACCGGCAACTCCGGCTACCTCTACCAGGCCCGCCAGACCGCTCAGGCGGCTCGCGCGTACTTCACACCTGAACGCCTCGGGGCCGAGAACCCGTTCTTCCCGTCGGTCTACTTCCGCAACCTCATGTACCTCGACTCGGTGACCCACGACCCGCCCGGGCCGAAGATCGCCCAGGCCTACGTCGACTACGCATGGCAGCATCTGCGCCTCGCCAACAACCAGTTCGTCGCCGGCTCGCCCGCCTCCGCGCAGCTCCTCGTACAGGCGGCGATAGTCCAGGTCTACGCGCTGCTCTGCTCGCCGCCGAGCACCTACTTCTAGAGGCCGGTCCAGCCGCAGGCTCCGGACGCCGGACGGTCCGTGAGGAGTACGCTGCTGGCGTGACGCACGAGGCGACGAACCTGATCACGGCCGAGGGGCTTCTCTCGCTCAACGCGGAATTGGAGACGCTCGAAGGGGAGGGTCGCCGCGAGATCGCCGAGCGCATCAAGACGGCGCGCGAATGGGGCGACCTGAAGGAGAACAGCGAGTACCACGACGCCAAGAACGAGCAGGCGCACCTCGAGACCAAGATTGCGCGGCTGCGCGAGAAGATCGCCGACGCTGTGATCGTCGAGGAGGAAAGCGCCGCCGCAGGTGTGGTGGGCTTCGGCTCGACGGTCGTCGTTCGCGACGCCGACGGCGTCGAGAGGACGTGGCGGATCGTCAGCTCTCACGATGCAGCACCCGGGGACGGGCGCCTGTCGGCCGAATCTCCCGTGGCCGTCGCCCTGATGGGCCGCACGCCCGGCGATGAGACGTCGGTCTCGCTGCCGCGCGGCAAGCGCACGCTGACGGTCGTCAGCGTCAGCTAGCAGAGCGCCGCTTGGACGTCGCCCGCAGGCGACGGACGAACTTCTTCGGGCGCGCCCGGTACAGGCGCTCGCCGTCGCGGAGCGCCCGCCTGCGGAGCTTGCGACGCCGTCGCGCGATCTCGCGCCGCAGGTGCTTGGCGCTGCGCCGCCCGATCGCTGTCGCGCGGCGGCCACGCTTGCCGCCCTTGGCACGCTGCGCGCGGATCCAGTCGTCGAGCACCGCGAGGTCGTGGTCCTCCCCCAGCACTTCGCCCAGCGCGTCTGCGCGCCGGGCAAGACGGCTGTGTGAGCCGGGCGGACCGATCGCTTCGGCCATGTAGCGGAGGTCCTTGACGCGTTTGCGCCATTCGTGCATCCGGCGTGCGTCCTTGCCGCTGCGGCGGATCGCCCGGCGATGGCGGGCGCGTCCCTGGCGGTAGACGCGACGCAGTCCCGGCTCGAGCGTCCTTGAGTCATCCGCGCTCGCGAGGTTCCAGGTTTCGACTCGGGCGCGGCATGCGCGAAGCGAGCCGAGGAACGCGGCCCGTGTGTGCGGCTCCGCGAGGGCGCCGGCGCGGGCGCGCTCGCAATCGGCCGCCAGACGCACGCGGGCTCTTCTCACGCCGCCCCGCCCGGCCAGCCTGCGCCTGCCGCGGGCGATCACCCCGTCGAGCGTCGCAAGCATCACCTCGGCGTCGCGAGCCTCCGCAAGGGTGCGGCCGGCGTCGCGCAGGACGGCCGCCTCGCGGACGTATGCCGGCTCGCCGATCTCGGCGCGCACGAGTCGTAGCAGGGCGCGCAGGCGCTTGAGCGCCTTGCGTGTCTCGTGGATCGTTCGGGCGTCGAGTGCGCCGCCTCGCGCTGCTTCGACGGCGCCGATCGCGAGGTCGAGCTGAGCGAGGATCATCCTCCACACGCCGACGGCCGGGCGCTCGTTCCTGTGAAGCCCCAGACGGCGCTCTTGCTCGCGGCGGCGCATGCCGCGGCGCTCGCGCCCGACCCGGGCGATCGCGACGCCGAGGCTCACGGCGACCGTGGCGGCGACGCCGGCGGCCACCGGAGCGACAATGGAGCGATGCCCCGTCTTGCGAGCGCTCCATGGTGGACGGTGCGTCGCGCGGCCAATCGCAAGCCTGCGACGTATCGCTGTCCGATCTGTGGTCATCATCTGCCCGCTCTCAGCGAGCATATGCTGATCGCGCCCGAAGGCGACGCTCGCCGCCGCCGCCACGCCCACACCGCCTGCGTTATGGCTGCCCGGACACGTGGCGAGCTGCCGCTGCGCGAGGACTGGCTCGCGCGGCAGCCGCGTCGAGCGTCGTTGTGGCGGCGCCTGACGGGCCGCGCCTGAGCGACGTCGGTCAGCCGCCCATCACGCGGGCGTGCTCGGGCTCGACGCGAATGAGAACCCGCTGTTCGCCCGGCTTGCGCAACGGGTAGGTGTCCGCGTCGAGGTACTTCTTGGCCAGCCAGTCGATGTGCTCGCTGGCGCCCTCGTGGGTCCGCTCGGCGACGCGCCCGCGGATCTCCACGTACTCGTAGGGGTTCTCCAGGTTCTGGACCGTCAGCGTCACGCGGGGATCGCGTTCGAGATTGCGTGGCCAAGCGCGGCCCTCGACCGAGTTGAGGACGGGCACGCCGTCCTGCACGTCGACCCACACGGGCGCTGTCTGCACCGAGCCGTCGGAGCGCAGGGTGGAGACGTGACAGAAGTTCTTGGCCTTCAGCAGTTCCTCTGCCCGGCCCTCGATCTTGACGCTCATGGTCGTCCTTCCGGTCGCTGTCGGTGTCCCACCAACATAGGACGACGCGATTGCCGCCCCCGGCGCGGGGCGCAGCCGAGGGGTCCCAGCCCCGCCCTAGAGGCGGCTGAGGCCGTTGCTCGAGTTGGCCGGCGGGATGTGCCCGACAGGTGTGAGCCTGCCGTTGTTGAGCTCGAAGCGGACGCTCGCCTGGCCTCCCGACGGCGTGCTGAGTGGGTCGCTCTTGCGATAGAGGGGGTAGGCGAGCGTGGCTTCGGTGTCGGCCTGGGAGAGGACGCGGAGCGTGGCACTCGGTTCCTTGGCGTCGGTACCGATGAAGCGATTTCCGACGAAGAAGAACGCGAGCTGGCCGTAGCCGTCACCGGAGCCGGTACGCGTCCCGACGAGCACCCTCAGGGTCTGCTGGGCGTGGTATTCGGAGGTGTCGTTGGGCGTGTAGCCGTGGGCGCGTACGATGGCCGCCGCGCCGCCCACGCCTTCGGCGCGCGCTTCCTGCTGTGTGAAGGCCGGCTCGGGCGCGGTCCGGGTGGTGCTCGGCGCGGTGGTGCCGCCGGGGGTGCCCGCGGGCGCGGGCGTAGTCGTGCTTCCGGTGGTGGCCGTCTTGGTCGTGCCTGTCGGCGTGCTCGTGGCGGTCGTCTGTTCGGCGGGGGCGCTCGCCGCCGAGACCGTCTTGGTCTGCGAGCCGCATCCGGACAGGGCGCCGGCGCCGGCGAGCGCCACGGCCAAGACCATGAGGGGGGTGCGGAGGCGGGCGTGCATCTCACCCATGGTATTCGCGGCGCGGCCGGCCCCTCCTTGGGTCGCACGGGGCCGTGCGAAAAGGCCCTCTCGACAGCGCCCTTGACTAATTATTAGTCACTGCTAAGCTACCGCCGGACAAGCAGTTATTAGTGGCCGCTAAGTAAGGAGTTCGGATGAACGGCTCGCGCAGCAACGGAAACGGCTGGACCCTGGGAATCGTGTCGGTGGCCCTCTTCATGGTCGTGCTCGACAACCTCGTCGTGAGCGTCGCGCTGCCGACGATCCACCGCGACCTGGGCGCCTCGATCCAGGCGCTCGAGTGGACGGTCAACGCCTACGTACTCTCATATGCCGTCCTGCTGCTGACGGGCGCTGCGCTCGGCGACCGGTTCGGCCGAAAGCGGATGTTCCTGTTCGGGATGGCCGTCTTCACGGGCGCCTCGGCGGCCGCGGCGCTCGCACCGAGCACCGACCTGCTGATCGCGGCGCGGGCCGTCCAGGGCGCGGGGGCGGCGGTCGTGACCCCGCTGACGTTGACGCTGCTGGCCGAGGCCTTCCCGTCGGAGCGCAGGGGAATGGCGATCGGCGTGTGGTCGGGCATCAGCGGCATCGCCGTGGCGCTCGGACCGCTCGTGGGTGGCGCGGTCGTGCAGGGCATCTCGTGGCACTGGATCTTCTGGATCAACGTGCCGATCGGACTCGTGATGCTTCCGCTGGCTGCCCGTCAGCTCGCAGAGAGCCGCGGGCCCTACGGCACACTTGACATCCCAGGGCTGCTGCTCGGATGCGCCGGCGCCTTCGGCGTCGTCTTCGGGCTTGTCCGTGCCCAGTCTCTCGGCTGGACCAGCGCGGGGGTGCTCGCGAGCCTGATCGGCGGGGCCGTGATGCTCGGCGCATTCGTCGCATGGGAGCTGCGCGCAGCCGAGCCGATGCTGCCGATGGGCTTCTTCGCTCGACGCTCGTTCGCCGTCACGAACGTCGCGTCGCTGAGCATGTACTTCGGGATGTTCGGCTCGATCTTCTTCCTCTCGCAGTACATGCAGAACGTGCTGCACAACACGCCGCTGCAGGCGGGCCTGAAGCTGCTCGTGTGGACGGGCGCCTCGATGATCGTGGCGCCTCTGGCGGGCGTATTCTCAGAGCGGCTCGGCAGTCGCCCGTTCATGGTTGCCGGCCTGTCTCTGCAGGCGGGCGGGCTGGCATGGCTGGCGAGCATGGTCTCGACCCACACGCACTACTCCCAGATGATCGTTCCCTTCATCATGGCCGGCGCCGGAATGGCGCTCATCTTTGCCCCGTCGGCGAACGCGGTCCTCTCCTCGGTCTCGGCGCAGCAGGCCGGTCAGGCCTCGGGCGCCAACAACGCCATCCGCGAGATCGGCGGCGTCCTCGGCGTGGCCGTCCTCGCGTCGGTGTTCTCCGGCGCGGGGGGCTACGGCTCGTCACAGCAGTTCGTCGACGGCCTACTCCCCGCGCTGTGGGTCGGCGTCTCGGTGCTGGCCTTGGGCGCGCTGGTCGTGCTCGCGTTCCCCTTCAGCACCCGCGCACCCGCCGCGGGCGACGATCTCGCCGCCCGCCTCGACGGGGACTCGCGGCCGGGGTCCCGGGAGCGGGCGCTCGTCGGAGGCGCCGCCTGATGCCGACCCCGGCTCCGGCTCATAGGCGGGTGCCGGCGGCGGAGCGGCGCGAGGAGCTGATCTCGGCGGCCGTCCACGAGTTCGCCCACGGCGGGCTGCATGGAACGGCCGTCGAGCGCATCGCTCGCCGGGTGGGCGTCGCCCAGCCGTACGTGTTCAGTCTCTTCTCGAGTAAGCGTGAGCTGTTCCTCGCGGCCCTGGAGCGCAGCTTCGAGCGCGTCGCCGAGACGTTTGAGCGCGCGGCGAGCGAGTTCGCGGCCGGACGGGGACCCGCCGAATGCGAGGACACGCTCGAGGCGATGGGCCGAGCCTACGCACAGCTGTTGATCGACGACCGTGACTATCTGATGCTCCAGCACCAGTCCTATGCGGCGTGCGACGACGATGTGGTGCGGGCACGTGTGCGCCACCGCTACGCACAGCTCGTCGAGCTGGCCGGTTCCCTGTCGGGCGCCGAGCAGGCGGACATCGACGACTTCTTTCGCCACGGCATGGCACTCAACGTGGCCGCCGCACTGGGTGTCGAGGACCTGTCGATCGGCTGCGATTGGGTCCAGGCCGAGCTCATCGAGGACGCCGCGGGGTAGTATCGGTGGGGCATGTCGACCCCGCCCCAGCAGACACGCGCCCGTGGTCCTGAGACCAAGGGCGCCAAACGCGACACACGCGAAATCGCGCGCACCGCGCTGCTCGTCGGGCTGGCCGTCCTGGTCACGCTGTTCGCCGTCCTCAACCTCGAAAAGGTCGAGGTCAACTGGATCTTCGGCTCGGGCAAGGCGCCGCTGATCATCGTGATCGTCGTCTCGTTGCTCGTCGGCATCGTGCTGACGTACTTCGTCGACCGCCTCGCCTCGCGCAAGCGCAGCTAGCTCAGCGCCGCGACGGCTGCGTCCGCGCCGATGAAAGGCGCGAGCACGATGTAGGAGAAGTAGTCCGACAGCGCCCCCAGCAGTTGGACGCGCCCGGCCGCGACCTGGCAGCGCACGACGTGCAGGAACGCCCCGGCGATCGCCTCGAGAGCCACCTCGCTCGCGGCCGGCGCGGGCGCACCGGCGCTGAGCAGCTCGGCGACCCTGCGCGAGATCTCGAGGTTGCGATCGATCGCATCGGTGCCCGCGAAGAACGCCTCCTGGGCGATCGTGCGGGCATAGAGCGGCCGCTCGGCCAGGTAGCTCATCAGGTCACACACCGATGCCCGGACTGTGCTCGGCCAGTCCTCGCCGGCGGTCCGGTGCCCGCCTGCGATCGCCGCCATCTCCTCACCGATCATGTCGAGCCCGGCGAGGAAGCAGTTGTCCTTGTCCGCGAACAGTTCCAGGAAGGAATCGATCGGCACGCGCGCCTCGTCGGCGATTTGCGGAGCCGTGAGCTCGCGGTAGTCGTGCAGTGCCGCCAGGCGCAGCGCGTTGTCGAGCAGGCGCGCGCGCTCGTCGCCCCCGGTTTGGGTCGCGGCGGGCGCTCGGTGATGTGCGCTGGCTAGTGAGATCTCCCGCATCCGCCTCGTGAGACGGCCGGTCATCCGCTCGGCGAGCCCCTCGGCCGCCGGCGTCTGGAACAGCAGCGTCCACCCGAGCAGGGCATCGGCGAGACCCTCGTCGCGCACCGAGGGGGTCGGCCCGAGCCGGGCCGCGATCACGCCCTGCAGGCCGCCGGTGATGCCGCGAACGATCGGCGCGGGCAGCGCGCTCGCGTCGGGCGCGTCGGCGAAGCTCTTGGCCAGCAGTTGCTCACACATCGACGTCGCTCGTCGCAGGTGCAGCGTTCCACCGGCTCCCGCCGTCTGAGCCTCGACGAAGACGAGCAGCGTCGCCTTGCGCGCCTCCATCGAGCGCTCAATCAGCTTGGCGAAGGCGGCGCCCAGACGCTGCTCGATCCCGCCGTCGGCGACGAGGTACGCGCGCGTCACGCGCTGGATCTCACGCTGGGCGATCAGGTCGAAGGTCGCAAGGAAGCACTCCTCCTTGTTGGCGAACAGCTAGTAGAAGGAGCGTCGCGAGACGCCGGCCAACCCGATCACCTGCTTTACGCTCGTCCGCTCGTAGCTGCTCTGGGCGACGGCCTCGATCATCGCCCCGTGGATGCGCCGCCGCTGGTGGAGGATGACCTCGCTGCGGCCCAACTGGTGGGGGCCGTGGGGGAGGCGCTTGTAGATCGGCGAGACGTCCTGCGCGCGAGCGCCGCCCTTAGCCGCTTTGACGCCTTTTCCAGTCCGCCCGCCGCGCGGCGTCAGGGACCCGCCTCGTCCCGCTTCCATTCGACCTCCCCGAATCGTCTTTCGAGCCAGAGGATCGCTGTCATGCCCTCCGACAGGAAGCATCATCCCATGTCAGAGGTGTTTTGTCTACAGGCAAACGTCCACTATCTGGACTTGCTCGCTGTGGCGGAACCGGCGAAGAGCGCGCCGCGAGGGCGCCGGTCCGCTAGTGCAGGACGATCTTGAGAGCGAGGATCGCCAGGCCCATCGTCGCGCCGACTGCCAGCTCGAGCACCAGCTCTGCCGCGGTCGCGCGCGAGCGGATGCCGGCGAGGAGCTCGAAGACGATCAGGCTGATGACGGCGCTCCACAGGCCGACTGAGACGGCCGTTTCCTGAGCCGCGCCCAGCGCGCCGGCAGCCGCCAGCCCCAGGAGCGGGATCGCCGCCCCCCGGATCAGGGCCCAGTCGTGTCCGAGCGCGCGCACGAGCGCCGGGCCGCTGAGCCGTTCCTCGTGGGCCAGCCTGCGGCCGAGGACAGAGGAGTAGGCGTGTGCGAGCCAGTACAGCCCGGCGGCGATCAGAGCCGAGGCGAACGTATCGAGATAGCTCTCGTGGCGGCCGCTCTCGGCCGCCAGGAGGGCCCCGATCACGATCACGCCATAGACGACACCCGACGGGTTCTCGACCGGCACGACCCAGTCGACAGCAAGGGCGAGGCGCCGGCGCATGGCGCCGGCCGCGTCGGTCGGCTCCTTGGGCTCTGAGGCGGTGATGTCCGGGCGCGGGATCGCTGGATTATCGCCCGCGGAGGAGGCCGCGGCGCACGGCGAGGCTCAGCGAATGAGCACGGGAGCGCTGTAGCCCGACACGTGGGCACCGTCGGATACCTTGACGAGCACCTGGTAGAGGCCGCGGTGCACGCGGATCGTGCGCGAGAAGCGCGAGACCGTGGCGGTGCCGGCTTTGACGGTCGTGCCGCCGACGTTGCTCGAGCGGTGTCCGGGCTTGAGCAGCTGGAAGCCCACCAGGGCGCCGACCTCAGCGGGTGCGACCGTGCCGTACAGGCGTGCGAAGCCGTGGCGGCGTGTGGCGTGGGCGTGCAGCGAGATGCGCACGGCGACGCCCTCGACGATGACGGGGCTCGAGACGGCCGGTTTGCCGAGCGTGACGACCCGGAGCTGGGTGTTCTGCGGGAGGCCCACGAACGGGAACGAGAAGCCTCCGCTCGCGCTTGTCAGCTGCGGGTTGCCGACCGGCTGAAAGCCGCCGAGATAGGGAAAGGGATTCGCCTGGAGGGTGATCAGGTGGTTGGCCGAGCCGGTGCCCGAGAGCGTGCCCTCGATAACGAAGGGGTTTCCGAAGACGACCGGGTTGGGGGCCCCGACGATCGCGACCGACAATGGGATCTTCGGCGTCACAAAGCTCCTGTCGGCGCCGAGCGTGGTGCCCACGGGACCGATCGCGACGATCCGGTAGTGGTAGGTGCTGAGCGCCTCCAGGCCGGTGATCGACTGGCTCACGCTCGTGCCGCTCGTGCCGCTTCCGGCAGGTGCCAGGGGCGTCTGGGCCCCGTACTTGCGGGTTCGGCCGTATTGGAAGAAGTAGTTGGTCGTCTGCCCGCGGGGATTGACCGATCCGTGCAGGACGGCCGCCGAGTACGTGATGCTCGTTGCGCTCCCCGTCGCTGCCGCCGGAGCGGGCGGCGAGGCGGCGCGCGCACCGTGGACCGAGGCCAGCAGCACGGTCGCGACGAGCGCGCCGGTGAGAACGGTGAGCGCCCGCGGCGTGCGTCCTGACATCTGGGTCCGGACGCCGCCGGCGATCGATTGCATCAAGTGAGCCTACCCTAGGAGCCCGCGCCGCACGCGTCGCCGGGCGCTAGCCTTGCGCGATGGCGGGCACGACGGGGCGGGTGAGGCTCAGACAGGCGGTGATCGTGGCGGCCGAGCTCGAGCCGGCCGCGAGCGCACTGCGGGAGGCGCTCGGCCTTGGCGAGCCGTTCCGCGACCCGGGGGTGGGCGAGTTCGGTCTCGTCAACACGGTCTACGCGCTCGGCGACTGCTTCCTGGAGGTCATCTCACCGACCGGCCCGGGGACCGCAGCCGGCCGCTATCTCGAGCGCCACGGTGGCGACGGCGGCTACATGGTGATCTTCGACATCGAGCAGCTGGAGGAGTCGCGCGAGCGCGCCGCCGGGCTCGGCGTGCGCGTGGTCTGGCAGGTCGACCTTCCGGACATCTCGGGCACCCACCTGCATCCGGCGGACATGCGCGGCACGATCGTCTCGCTCGACCGCTCCAGGCCATACGGCAGTTGGCGCTGGGGCGGCCCGGAGTGGACCGGCCTGGTCGCCGAGCCCGCCGAGGGGCATCTCGCGGGCGTCTCGATTGCCGTCGCGGACCCGGCGAGTACCGCCGCTCGTTGGGCGGCGGTACTCGGTGTGGAGGTCGTTGCGGATGCCGGCCAGGCGCCGGTGCTGCGCCTCGACGGCGGCGAGGTTCGCTTCGAGCCGGTATCTGACCCGCGCGCCGAAGGTCTCGTGGAGATCGACGTGGAGATCCCCGGAGAGCTGCCGGGCGGGGCGGGCGAGATCGAGCTGGCCGGCGTGCACGTGCGGCGGGCCCCCGGCTCGCCGAGCGCCTAGGAGCTCAGAGCGGCGAAGCGCGGGTCGCGTCGCTCGAGGAAGCTGGTGACGCCCTCGACGAAGTCGGGGGCAGCGAAGGACTCGAGCATCAGCCGGTCGGCCTCGGTGGTCGCCTCGGCGAGGCCGAGCTCGAGGGCACCGTAGACCTGACGCTTCATGCTCGCCATGCTCGCGGGCGAGCAGTTCCCGGCGAGCTCGTGCGCGTAGTCGAGTGCCTGCTCGATCAGCCGGTCGGGCTCGCAGACCCGGTTGACGAGTCCGAGCGCAAGTGCCTCCTGGGAGAGCACGACTCGGCCGGACAGGAGCAGGTCGAGCGCGCGGGCCGGGCCGATGAGCCGCGGCAGCATCCACGAGATGCCGTGCTCGGCGACGAGGCCGCGGCGCGCGAACGCCGTCGTCAGCTTGGCGCCGGCGGCGGCGAAGCGGATGTCGCACATGAGCGCCTGGACGAGCCCGATCCCCGCGCAGGCTCCGTTGATGGCCGCGATGATCGGCTTGGGAATCGACAGGGGGTGGCTCTGCGGGCGCCGGTCACGCGCGTGGGTGGCCGCATCCTCGCCGCCGTCGTCGCCCAGGGCCTGGAGCTCGTGCATGTCGGCGCCCGCGCAGAAGCCGCGGCCCTCGCCGGTGAGGAGGATGACGCGTACGTCGGGCGAGGCCGCGCACTCGTCGAGCAGGGCGAAGTATTCGTGCTCCATCTCGGCGGTCCACGCGTTCAGCCGATCGGGCCGGTTCAGCGTCAGCACCGCGACGCCGCGCTCGACACGTTTCTGCACCACTTCACTCATGTTCCCGTCCCCTCGCTGTCGTCTCCTGCCGTTGCCTGCGAGCCTATCGGGGTAGGTCTGCTTGACAGCAAAGGCGCACCAACGACGCAAGGAGCGGACATGAAGACCGGCATCATCGGCGCAGGCAACATCGGCGGGGCCCCGACCAGGCGCCTGAGCGGGCTCGGGCACGACATGTCGGTCGCCAACTCGCGCGGACCCGAGACGCCCGTATACGGGACCGACGGCGACGCACACCGGGTGAGGGCCGCGCCGGCGCAGGCCGATCGGGCTCGCCCGGCCGAGTTCCGCGCGGAGAAGCGCTGACTCGATGGCCGAGCCGCTTGATGTCCTCGCCGCGCACGACCCGCTGGCTGGGCGGCGGGAGCCCCCGGTCGCTACAGACGCCCCGGCAACCGCCCGCTATGCGCTGCTCGACGTCTTCACGGACGTCGCGCTCGCGGGCAACCAGCTCGCGGTGTTCATGGATGCCCGGGCGATCGAGCCCGATTGGATGCAGCCGCTCGCCCGCGAGCTGAAGCTTTCGGAGACGGTGTTCGTGTTGCCGGCGCGCGAGCGCGGGGACGTGGCGATCCGGATCTTCACGCCCGCTGTCGAGCTGCCGTTCGCCGGACACCCGGTGCTGGGCACGGCGATCCTCCTCGGCGGCGCCCTGGGTCTCGAGAGCGTCACCGTCGAGACCCTCTCGGGGCCGGTTGATGTTCGCGTCCGCAGCGAGGACGGGGTGGCGGTCTCGGGCTGGATGGATCAGCCGGTGCCCACCTGGCAGCCGTTCCAGGAGGAGTCGCGGCTGCTGCGGGCGCTCGGCGTCGAGCGCTCAGGCCTGCCGGTGGAGGTCTACGACAACGGCCCCCACCACGTCTGCGTCGAGCTCGAGGAGGCGGCGGCGGTCGCCGCGCTGCGGCCCGACCTCCACGCGCTCGGTGAGCTCGGCCCCTTCTGCGTGAGCTGTTTCGCGGGCTCGGGCCGTCACTGGACGACGCGGATGTTCGCGCCGGGGCTCGGGGTCGCGGAGGATCCGGCGACGGGATCGGCGGCAGGCCCTCTCGCGGTGCATCTGAGTCGCCACGGCAGGATCGCCTTCGGCGCTGAGGTCGAGATCCGCCAGGGAGCCGAGATCGGCCGGCCCTCGCTGCTCTATGCCTTCGCGGAGGGCACCGCCGGGAGCATCGAGAGGGTGGCTGTGGGCGGCTCGGCGGTGATCGTCGGCAGGGGCGATCTTGCTCTCCCGCTGGTAGGCTGATCGGCATGACGGCGGCGGCGCTGCGCAAGGCGCTTCCACCATCGGTCAAGCGAGCTCTGAAGGTATTGGCCGGGTGGGCCTACTCGTCGCGACGGTGGCTGAAGTCGCGCCGAGGGCGAGGGAGCGGGACCCGAGGGGCGGGTTCGGCTGCGTCGCCGGGCGTGCCGGCCGCGAAGGAGCACCTGAGCGCGTCGAACGAGCACGGCCGCTACTGCGTGCCGAGCGCCTCGAGCCACCGGCCCGTCTCGCAGGCGATCCTCGAATCGAAGGTGTGGGAGGCCGAGACGCTCGACCTCCTTCGCGGCACCGACAGCGACGGCGACATCGTGCACGCCGGGACCTACTTCGGGGACTTCCTGCCCGCGCTCGCGCACTCGCGCACGGGCGGCGCGGTCGTGTGGGCCTTCGAGCCGAGCGTCGAGAACCACGCATACGCGACGCGGACGATCGAGCTGAACGGGCTGGAGAACGTGCGCCTGGCGCGGGCGGGCCTCGGCTCGGGCGGCGGCGTGGCTCACCTCGCGACGGCCGACCGCTCGGGCGTACCGCTTGGCGGCGCGAGCCGTGTGATCAAAGACGCGGCGAAGGCTCGCTGGTTCAGCAACGAAGAGATCGAGCTCGTGTCGGTCGATGCGACGGTGGGCGAGGAGCGGCGCGTGGCCGTCATCCACCTCGACGTCGAGGGTCATGAGCAGGACGCGTTGACAGGCGCGCTCGCGACTATCGCCCGCTCGCGGCCGCTGATCGTGGTCGAGACGCTCCCGCAGGCCTCCTGGATAGCCGAGCACCTCCAACCGCTCGGCTATCGCGTCGAGGGTCGCGTCAACCTCAACCACGTGCTGGTCGCCGGCTAGGGCCCGTGATGCGCGACGCCGTCATCTGTGAACCACTGCGGACCCCCGTCGGAGGCTTCGGCGGCGTCTTTCGCGACGTCCCCGCCAAGGTTCTCGCGAGCACCGTCATCAGCGAGGTCGTCCGCCGCACCGGGCTGCCCTCGGGCGAGATCGAGGACGTGATCCTCGGCCAGTGCTCGCCGAGCGGCGAGGCGCCCGCGATCGGGAGGGTCGCGGCCCTCGACGCGGGCCTCGGGATCGAGGTTCCCGGTGCACAGGTCGACCGCCGTTGCGGCTCAGGTCTGCAGGCGATCCTGATGGGCTGCATGGGCGTCCAGACCGGCGCCAGCGAGCTCGTCCTGGCCGGAGGCGTGGAGAGCATGAGCCAGACGGAGTTCTATGCGCTCGGGATGCGCTGGGGGGTCAAGAGCGGGCCGGTCGTGCTCGAGGATCGACTCCTCCGCCCAAGGGTGACAGCCGGGGGCATCAACCACCCCGTGCCGGGCGGCATGATCGAGACGGCCGAGAACGTCAGACGCAGTTATGGGATCTCACGCGCCGACCAGGACGAGCTCGCGCTGCGCTCCCATCGCCTCGCTGTGGCGGCGCAGGAGGACGGGACGTTCGCCGAGGAGATCGTGCCCGTGACGGTGCCCGGCCGTCGGGGCGAGACGGTCATCGAGCGCGACGAGCATCCGCGGCCCGACACGACGCTCGAGCGCCTCGCCGGCCTGAAACCGCTGATGCTCTCGAGCGACCCTCAGGCGACCGTGACCGCGGGCAACGCGAGTGGGCAGAACGACGGAGCCGCGATCTGCATCGTGACCCACCCCGAGAAGGCCGCCGAGCTCGGTCTGCGCCCGCTCGCGCGCCTGGTCTCCTGGGCGGTGGCCGGCGTGGCACCGGAGACGATGGGCATCGGCCCGGTCCCATCGACCGCGCGTGCCCTGCAGCATGCCGGTCTGACCCTCGCCGACATTGACCTGATCGAGCTCAACGAGGCCTTCGCCGCGCAGGCGCTGGCGGTGCTGAGCGAGTGGCAGTTGCCCGACGGCCTGGACCGCGTCAACGTGCACGGCTCGGGGATCTCGCTCGGGCACCCGGTGGGCGCGACCGGTGGGCGCATCCTGACGACGCTCCTGCGCGAGCTCGATCGCCGGAGCGCTCGCTACGGCCTCGAGACGATGTGCATCGGCGGGGGGCAGGGCATGAGCGCGATCTTCGAG
>DAIRTT010000015.1:21900-25397 GCA_036803745.1 Solirubrobacteraceae bacterium
GTCCGGGCGGTGAGCGATCGCGATCTGGACGTCGTCGTGTTCGGCGCGACGGGGGTGACCGGCCGGCGGGTGGCGGCATACCTGGCCGAGCGCTCGGGCGAGACGGGTCTGCGCTGGGCGGCGGCGGGACGGGACGCCGCCAAGGCGACCCGTCTGCTTGGAGACTTAGGCGTGAGTGCGCCTGAGACGATCGTCGCCGACGTGGTCGATCCGAAGTCGCTCGCCGCGATGGCGAGCCGCACCACCGTGGTGCTCGATCTGGTCGGTCCCTACACGCTCTACGGGCGTCCGGTCATCGAGGCGTGTGTGGCGGGCGGTGCGCACTATGCAGACCTGACTGGCGAGATGCCGTTCGTGCGCTCGATCATCGACGAGTTCCACGGTCCGGCGGTCGAGGCCGGCGTGAAGATCGTGCAGGTCTGCGGGTTCG
Organism: Solirubrobacteraceae bacterium; assembly: GCA_036803745.1. GTDB lineage: Bacteria > Actinomycetota > Thermoleophilia > Solirubrobacterales > Solirubrobacteraceae > Palsa-744. The sequence goes on from DAIRTT010000015.1 coordinate 22,331, forward strand.
AGGCACTGCCACCCGACCTGATGGTCGCGCTGGCGGCCGAGCGGGCACGCGAGCGCTGGGGAGGTGAGGGTCTCGCGTCGGTCGACGTCGATGTGACGTTCGTTCCTCCGCCGGGGCTGCCGCGCCCGTCAGACGGCGTGTCGGGTGGGACCTTCCAGAGTCTCTCGGTCGTGGCGGGCAGCGAGGACGCGGCCTCGATCACCGACCCTGCCCTGCTGATCACCGACCCGGCCGTCGCGGCGGCGGTTCGGCGCGTGAGCCTGATCACCCTGGCGCCGCGCCGCGGGCGCGACGGGGCGGTGATCGCGCCGATGACGCCCGCAGCCTTCATCAATCCCGCGGTGATCCAGCGGACGGCTGCGCTGAGCGCCGCGGCCGAGGGGCGCGCGGCAGAGCCGTTCGCCTATCGCGAGGGAATGGCGCTGGGCGGATCGGCGGCGACACTCCCGGCGCGGTGGCTCGTGGCCGGCGCCCTCTCCTCGACCCAGGCCGGACTGCCCGGGCTCGCCCGGGCACGCCCGGGCATACGTCGCCCGCTGGCGCGCGCCATGGGGCGCCTTGGTCCGGGCTCCGGGTTCGGCCCGGCCGCCGATCGTCTCGAGGGATGGCGCTGGAGCATGAGCGCTCACGCGCGGACCGTCGGCGGCAAGCTCGTGGAGGTCAACCTGTCGGCCGACGGGCACCCCGGATACCTGGCGACGGCAAGGCTTCTCGGCGAGGCCGGGATCCTTCTCTCCGAGGAGGGGCGCACGCCCACGACGGCCGGTTGCCTGACCCCCGCGGCGGCGCTCGGCACCGGCTGTGTCGAGCGCTTCGAGCACGCGCGGCTGCGCTTCTCGGTCGCCGACTGACGGGCCTGTTCGACGGCAGGCGCCCGTCGGCGTCCTAGGATGGCCGTGTGCTCGGATCGCTGGCGAGATCGCGGTGGGTCAAACGGGTCAGCCACGGCGTGCCGGTCGCCCGACTGCTTCTGATCGGCGAGGTGGCGATCGTCGCACGGCGGCACCTCGGACGGCTCGACGCCGTCCAGCGCCGCCGGTTGCTGGCGCTCCTGGTGCGCTCGCGGGGGCGGCCGAGCTCGCTGACGCCGGCCGAGCGGCGGGAGCTGTTGTATCTCCTCGCGCGTCTGGAGCCGCGGCTGTTCTTAGGCACGGCCGTCAGGCGTCTGAGCCCGGTACCCATGCCCAGACGGGTGTTGTACGGTCCTCGCGGCAGTGCCGCCAGGGCCGCGCTCAAGCGCGGCGACTGACGCCTGGCCGGCACGCTGCGCCGGCCGTCAGTCCTTCAGCCAGATGGCTCCGTCGCGGATCTCGACCGCATGGGTCTTGAGCGCGCGCGCGCCGGCCGTCGCCTTGACGGCGCCGGCGAGGGGCTTGAAGGCACCCTGAGGCCCGCGGACCATCTTGCCGTTCGAGACGTTGTAGAGGGCGGCGTGCCACGGGCATTCCAGGCAGCCGTCGGCGGCGACCTTGCCGGTGCCGAGCGACGCGAACAGGTGCCGGCAGCGGTTGGAGACGGCGAACGGCCGCCCATCGCTGATGCCGACGGCCAGCGTTCCATGGGGCGTGTCCTCGACGACGGCGACCTGCGAGGTGCCGAGCTGATCAACGGCGACTAGTCGCGATCGCGACTGCTCGGCGGGGGACATGTGTCGATCATCCCACAACCCCGCCCGAACGCTCTCAGCCGGCTCCCAGGTTCGTCTCACGTTCGCCCAAGGCGCCCGAGCGAGACTCGTGAGGAATCGAGAAACGACCACAGGAGCAGACAATGACCGCCTCACTTGCAATCGCCCTCATCCTCATCGCAGACCTCGCCCTGATCGCCGGTCTGGCCTACGTCATGTCCCGCGCACGCGCCCTGACGCCGCACGTCTCAGCCGCCGATGCGCCGCCGACTCGCGCGGCCCGCGCCGAGCCCGTCGCGCATCCTCGCCGTGCACCGGCAGCCCGCGCTTCCCGCCCGCTCGCGGCGACGCGCTGAGACCACCTCCGGATAGCTGACACCCGTGGGCGCGAACTGCGCCCACGGGGCTATCCGCGCTCGACGGCCTCCTGCTCGGCGACGGTGCGCTCGGCGGCCGGCTTGGCCTCCAGGCGAGCATCGGGAATCGGCTCGCCACTGTCTACCGACAGGCCATAGGTGCCCTCGGAGAGGCGCTTCTCGGCTCGCTCGACGGCCGCCAGCTGCTCGGCCAGATCCTCGCCGAGGCCCGCGTCGAGCTCCTTGCGCAGCAGCTCCTCGGAACCGAGTTCGCCGGGTTCGTCCTCGTCGCCGGCGGCCGCGCGATCGTCCTCGTGCAGGCGGGCGATCGTCTGCTCCAGCCTGGCTCGCTCGGCGGCCAGGAGCTCCCTTGCGCGGTCGTCGTCCATCAGTCCACCATACAGCGGGGGCCGCTGGGAGCCGCTCACCAGACCCGACGGCTGGAGGGGAGCGGGAGGCGCCTAGCATGGAGGGCGAGACCACCGAGACCGACCGAGAGGCGCCCATGGCACTGTCAGACAAGCTCAAGGATCTGCGCAGCAAGGCCGAGGAGGCCGTCGTAGAACGCAAAGACCAGATCAACCAGGCCGTCAACAAGGCCGGCGAGGTTGCAGATCAGCGGACCGGCGGGCGCTACCACGAGCAGATCCAGAAGGCCGGTGAGAAGGCGGTCGGCCTCGTGGAGGGCCTCGAGGGCAACGACGCCGGCGCAACGCCGGACCCGGCTGTGCCGCCGGCGAGCGAGACGCAGACGGGCACCGCCGCCGCGAACCCGCCCGGTGGCCCGACCGCGGGCGGCTCCTAGCTCACATCCAGCCCTTGCGCCGGAAGAAGCGCACCAGCAGCAGGCAGGTCATCAGGCGGTCTCGGTGCAGATGCGGGACATGCGCAGATCATCGCCTGCGCACCGGACCGCAGCGGAGCGCGACTGCCATCCGAGGGCGTAGAATCGCACGCGGACAGACTGACCATGACACGGGATGGAGCCTGAATGAAGAGCCTGATCGCCGTCGCCGCCGCCTCGCTGGCACTCGTGCCCAGCGCAGTCGCCGCGACCAGCCACATCCATGTCGCGCCGGAAAAG
>DAIRTT010000016.1:0-24438 GCA_036803745.1 Solirubrobacteraceae bacterium
GATCCTCGTAGGTCTGCTTCATCTCCTGGGGCACTTCGTCCCAGTTGTTGAAGCGCCCGGCCGTGGGGGGCGAGTACAGGACGAGGTCGTCGAGGTTCAGGCCGCCGAGGTCCGGACCCCACGTCGGGATCGGCTTGCGTTCGAAGATTTCCAGCGACTTGATTCGTTTCTCGGCCATCCAGGCGGGCTCGCCCTTGATCTTCGAGAGCTCGCTGACCACCTCGCGCGAGATGCCCTGGCGGGCGAGGAGCTGTCCCTGCTCGTCCTCGACGATCGGGCTTGGTTTGGCGATTTTCGTGCGGTCAATCGTGGCCATGAGGCTCCTCGCTACCGGTCGCTTGGGAATCCTGTCCTGCGAAGTAGGAATTGTATCGCGGCTGCCCGCCGGCTCCGTCGAGTGTCCGGGCACTCATGACTCGAGGCCGGGGGAGACCGGGCCTATGAGCCGGTCCAATGGCGGGTCGCCTCGACACGCAGCTCGAAGGTGTCGAGGGGCAGCCTGTACTTGTCCGGGCTCGCGTGGTCGTAGGGGACCATCGGGAAGTTGACGAACAGGACATCGACCGAGCCGATGTTGCGCTAGGAGGGCCAGGCGTTGTCGCCCGTGACCGCGCCGCGGACGACCTTGAGGTTGAGCAGGGCGCACTTGCGTCGGGTCGCCGAGACGGGGATGCCGAGCAGGTTGATCATCCAGTCGGCGTCGAGGGCGCCGATCTCGTCGAGGGTCATGCCCTTGAGCTCCTCCGAGGCGATCGACGCAGCGGCCTGTGAGATTGCGCAGCCGTGCCCGTGGAAGCGCAGGTCCTCGACTCGCCCGTCGTTGATGCGGATGTGCACGCCGAGCTCGTCGCCGCAGAGCGGGTTGTGCTCGAGCGCCTCGAGATCGTGGGGATCGAGCTCGCCGAAGTTCCTCGGCTGCTTGTAGTGATCGAGGATGTAGTCGCGGTAGAGGTCGTCCATCGGTGCTCTCCTAGGCGGCGTCGAGGGCGAAGATCTCGCGTGCGCCGAGCAGCGCCCCGATGAGTGCATCGACGTCGGAGCGGTCGTTGTAGACGCCGAGGCTCGCCCTCGCGGTCGCGCCCACGCCCAGGCAGCGCATGAGCGGCTGTGCGCAATGGTGCCCGGCGCGGATGCAGACGCCCTCGCGGCCGACGAGCTCGGCGATGTCGTGCGGGTGAAGGCCCTCGATCGTGAACGACGCGAGCGCCCCCCGGTCCTCGGCTCTGGGCGGTCCCACGATCCGCAGGCCCGGCACGCCGGAGAGCCCCTCGAGCAGGTAGGCGCCGAGGGTGAGCTCGTGCTCGCGCACCCGGTCCATCCCGAGGTCGGCCAGGTAGTCGACCGCGGTCGCCAGGCCGACGGCCTCCGCGACCATCGGCGTGCCGGCTTCGAACTTCCAGGGCAGCTCGTTCCAGGTCGAGCTCTGGAAGTCGACCGACGCGATCATGTCGCCGCCCGTCAGGAACGGCTCCATCGCCTCGAGCAGCTCGCGGCGCCCGTGCAGGACGCCGATGCCGGTCGGGCCGAGGGCCTTGTGGCCGGTCCACGCGTAGAAGTCGGCATCGATCAGGCCCACGTCGACCGGCAACTGTGGCACCGCCTGGGCGCCGTCGATCAGCGACACGGCCCCGGCCGCGCGCACGCGGGCGGCCATGTCGGCGACCGGGTTGATCGTCCCGAGCACGTTCGAGACGTGAGCAAAGGCCACGAGCTTGACGTCGCCGCGGGCGAGCTCGGCGTCGAGCTCCGCCGCGGAGAGCTGGCCCTGATCGTCGACGTCGAGGTAGCGCAGCTCGGCGCCGCGCTCGCGGCAGAGCACCTGCCACGGCACGATGTTGGCGTGGTGCTCCATCTGGGTGATGAGGACCGCGTCGCCCTCGCTGATGTTGGCCCGCCCCCAGGCGTATGCGACGAGGTTGATCGCCTCGGTCGCGTTCTTGGTGAAGATCGTCGTCTGGGGGGTCGCGCCGGTGAAGCTCGCGATACGGGCACGCGCGCCCTCGAAGGCCGCGTCCGCCTCCTGGGCCAGGGGATACACGCCGCGGTGGACGTTCGCGTTGTGCTCGCTCAGGTGCTCGGAGACGGCGTCGATGACCGACTGGGGCTTCTGTGCGGTTGCGCCCGAGTCGAGATATGCGAGCGGACGCCCGCCGTCGCGGCGGGCGAGGATCGGGAAATCCGCCCTGACGTCCAGCACGCGCTCAGCGACTCGCGGCATACGCCTCGATGTCCTCGCGGGCCGCCGCCAGCTTGCGCGCGACGCTCGTCCTGACGAGGCCTTCGAGCGGCTCGTCCTGGAGCTCGGTCACGAGCGGCTCGAAGAAGCCCTCGACGATCACGCGGACCGCGGCCGGGCGATCCAGGCCGCGGGTCTGCATGTAGTAGATCGCCGTCTCGTCCAACTCGCCGACCGTGCCGCCGTGGGAGGCGGACACGTCGTCGGCCGACACGAGCACCGAGGGGATCGCGTCGATGCGCGCTTTTGGCGAGAGCATCATCGAGTGGAACTGGAGGTAGGTGTGGGTCTGCTGGGCACCGGGGTCGATCTGGATCAGACCCTCGAAGCTCGCTCGGCTCTCGCCGGTCGCAGTGCCGCGCCAGTGGACGTCGCCGCCCGAGGGCCCGGTCTCGTGCAGGTCGACCGCGAACACGTCGAGGTGCTCCTTCTCCTCGGTGAAGAACAGTCCGCGGAAGGCCATGTCGCCGCCTTTCTCCGAGACGGCCAGCTCGAGGTGATGGCGGACGAGATGGCCGCCGAGCAGAGCAGGCAGCCAGTGGCAGTAGGCGTCGCGGCCGAGTCCCACGAAGCGGGTCGAGACGTCGTACACCTCGCCGCTGCCCCAATCCTGGAACTGGGCCAGCCGGCAGCGCGCCCCGTCCTGGAGGTAGAGCTCGAATGCGCCCGCGTGCAGTGCCTGTCCGTCGAAGTCCTCGGCCAGGTCGTACTCGTGGACGCGAAAGTCGCTCGTCGGCGCGCCGAGGACCAGGGTCCGCCCGTACTGGGCCACCCCGGGCCGGTCGATCGCGTAGACGATCTCGAATGGATCCTCGACAACGAGGCCGGCCGGGACGTGCACGAAGACGCCCGCGCTCCAGAATGCCGCGTTGGCCGCCTCGAGCTTGTTGCGGTCGATCGTCAGACGCTTGGAGTACCACTCGCTCACGAGCTCGTTGTGGTCTCGGAAGGCATCCTCGAGCGAGCACAGAACCACGCCGCGCTCGGCGAGGCCCGGGTCGAGCTCGAGTGCCACCGTGCGGTCGGCGCTCTGGACGATGCGCCCGGCGCGCGGCCGGTCGGGGAGGGTGCGCGTGACGACGTCTGGCACCTCCTCGGAGGGCGCGGAGCCATCGGAGGAGAGGGCGTCGAGGTCGAGACCCTGCAGACTCGTGGTCCAGAACCCCGAGCGCCGCCACACGGGCAGCTCGGCCGCGTCGAAGTAGGTTCGCGCGACCTCGCGCAGCTCGGTCAGCGAGCGACCGTCGCCGGCCCCCGCACCCGCAAGCGCGTGGTAGAGGCTCGCCTCGCGATGACGGCCTGGCTTTACCGTGACCGTCTCTGCCGCGCCCGCGCCGTTGCCCGTGGTGCTTCCCGCCTCAGACACCGTCGTCACCGGCGGCCACCGCGGCGCCCGCGCCGACCTCCTGGCGAATCTGGTCATAGCCCTCGCGCTCGAGGCGCTCGACGAGCTCGACGCCGCCCTCGAGCACGATGCGCCCGTCCATCAGGATGTGGACGAACTCCGGCTTGACGTAGTGGAGGATGCGCTGGTAGTGGGTGATGATCAGCGCGCCCAGGCCCTGCTCGTCGTGCAGGCGCTGGACACCCTCGGCGACCGTGCGCAGAGCGTCGATGTCGAGGCCCGAGTCGGTCTCGTCGAGGATCGCGATGTCTGGTGCGAGCATCGCCATCTGCAGGATCTCGGCTCGCTTCTTCTCGCCGCCGGAGAAGCCGTCGTTGAGGTGGCGCGAGGTGAAGGCGCGGTCGACGTCGAGCAGCTCGATTGCGTGCTGGAGCTGGTTGCGGAACTCCTTGACCTGGATCGGCTCATCGCGCTTTGCGTTGATCGCCATGCGCAGGAAGTTCGCGACCGACACTCCGGGGATCGAGACGGGGTACTGGAAGGCCAGGAACAGGCCCGCCTTGGCGCGGTCGTGTGGCGCGGCCTCTGTGATGTCCTCGCCCTTGAATGTGATCGTTCCTGAGGTGACCTCGTAGGAGGGGTGGCCGAGCAGGGTATTCGCGAGCGTCGACTTGCCCGATCCGTTGGGGCCCATCAGGGCGTGGATCTCGCCGCGGTTGATGTCGAGGTCGACGCCGCGGAGGATCTCGCGCTCCTCGGTGCGGACGTGAAGGTCTTTGATCTCTAGGTCGGCCATGTTCGGTTATCAGGCTCCGGTCGTGAGGGATTCGATTTGCAGGGGAGGCATGCTCGCCGCGGCGGCCATCGTCGGCGTGAGCACGAGTTCGGCGAGCGTCGTCTCGCGCAGGGTGCCGACGATCGACATGCGCACGCGCGTCCACAGCAGCTTCGTGGGGCAGACGTGGTCCGGACTCGACTCACGCGAGCACACGATCGAGCCGTCGGCGGCCTCGGAGATGCACTCGATCGGGGCGATCGACCCCTCTAGCGCCTCGACCACCTCGGCCATCGTGATCTCGCCTGCGGGGCGGGCGAGCATGTAGCCGCCCCGAGATCCGCGCCTGGAGTCGACCAGCCCCGCCTTGCGCAGACGGGCCACGAGGTGCTCCAGGTAGGCCAGCGGAAGGCCGTCGTGGGCCGCGATCTCCGCGAGCGGAATTGGATCGTCGCCGGCGCGCCGAGCAAGCTCGACCATCACGCGTACGCCGTACTCGGCCTTGGTTGAGAACATCATCGCAAGATTTCCTACCTGCGAGCTAGGGTATCAGCCGCCTTCGAGCCTTCCGATGTCATGGGCCAGCGATTCGGGCGTCAGCTGTTCCTGCTGGAAGATCACGCGCTCGGCGCCCGTGCGGTCGAGGAGGAGAACCGACGCGTGCAGGTCAAACGCCCCGCGCCCCGCGCTCGCGGGCGTCACGCGATAGGCGCTCCACAGCGAGCGCAGGCGGGGCAGAGGGCCGCTGAGGTAGGAGACCCGCCCGCTCAGCGACACCTCACGCAGGAAGCGCGCGATCCGCTCCCGCGTGTCGCCGGCGGGGTCGGCGCTCACGATCAGCACCGGCACCGGCCGCGCGAGGTCGTCCAGTGCGCCGCGGATCTGCTGTGCGATCACGACGCACGCCGCGCCGCAACTCGAGTACAGGAATGTCAGCACCACGACCCTCCCGCGCAGCGAGGCCAGGCTCACCTGTCGCCCACGCTGGTCGGCGAGCGTGAAGTCGTGAACCGTCTGCCCCGGGGGAAGCGCGGCGCCCGCGAAGCCCGCGCCGAGGCTGGGGCTCGAGGCCACCGCCGCCCGCCGCCCGCCGGAGCCGCCCAGCGCCAGCGCGAGGATCACAGCGGCCAGCACGCCGGCGGTGAGGAGCGCCACGATCGTGCCCGGGCCTCGACGCATCCGGCCAGCGTAGGGGAGAAGCATCGGCACGAGCCGCTCGCCCACGCCGCGACTCCCGCCCAGCGGACGTGTTCGGGTAGGCAGGAAGCGACCTGTCCATCCCGTAGTTACTCGGCGGCACGGCGGTCGTGCCATTCACGCCGCCCGCCGTCGGACGCTGGCGGGCCAAGGTCGAATACGGCGGCTCGCGCACGTCGAGCCCCAGCGCCGCCGGCTTCACCTACCTGCTCGTATCCTGAGCCTCGGCCGCTCCCCGTGAGGTTGCGGGGCGTCTCCCGGGGCGGTCCAGGACAGGCTTCAGGCACGCTCGCACTCTCGCTATACTTTTTGAAGCCCATGAATCCCGACCGTGGTTTAGGAGTTTGCACATGAGTCCGTCCGGCGCGGAGCTTCTCCGCCAAGTCAAGAGTCAGATCCAGGAGATCGACCCGTCAGAGGTCAACGAGCTGATCGACGAGGGCGTCGCGGTCGTGGACGTGCGCGAGACCGACGAGTTCGCGGCCGGCCACCTGCCGGGAGCCAAGCACGTCTCCCGCAGCTACCTGGAGACACGCATCGAGGGGATCGTGCCCGACCGCTCGACACAGGTGATCCTCTATTGCCAGTCGGGCAACCGCTCGGCCTACGCGGCCCGCACCCTGACCGAGGATCTCGGCTACGAGCATGTGCGCTCGATGACCGGTGGCATCACGCTGTGGAAGGACCGGGGCTACAAGGTCGAGGTTCCGCGCGCGCTGAGTGCCGAACAGCGCGAGCGCTACTCGCGCCACCTGCTGATCCCCGAGATCGGCACCGACGGCCAGCAGAAGCTGCTCGACGCCAAGGTCCTGCTCCTCGGAGCCGGCGGGCTCGGCTCGCCGACGGCGCTCTACCTCGCGGCGGCCGGCGTCGGCACACTCGGCATCGTCGACGACGATGTCGTCGACCTGTCGAACCTGCAGCGCCAGGTCATCCACAACACGGCGCGCATCGGCATCCCGAAGGTCGAGTCGGCCGAGGAGGCCATCCACGCTCTCAATCCGGACGTCGATGTCGTCAAGTACGAGACGCGGATCGATGCCTCGAACATCATGGAGATCATCGAGGGGTACGACGTGATCGTCGACGGGGTCGACAACTTCCCCACTCGGTACCTGCTCAACGATGCGACCGTTCGTCTCAAGATCCCGGTCGTGTCGGCTTCGATCCTCGGATTCGACGGCCAGCTCTCGGTCTTCAAGCCCTACGAGGGACCGTGCTACCGCTGCCTCTTCCGCGAGCCGCCGCCGGCCGAGCTGGCGCCGTCGTGTGGGGCCAACGGCGTCCTGGGCGTGCTCCCGGGCACGATGGGTCTGCTCCAGGCGACCGAGGTCATCAAGCTGATCCTCGACATCGGCGAGCCGGCGATCGGAAGGCTGCTGCTCTACGACGCGCTCGGAGCGACGCTGACGGAGGTCAAGGTCCACCGCGACCCGGAGTGCCCGATCTGCTCGCGCGACCCGCAGGACATCCGTGACGAGGAGCTCGGCGTGTTCCCCGATTACGAGGCGTTCTGCGCCGCCGCAGGGTAGGCTCACGACCGATATGGCGACGATCAAGATTCCTCCGGTACTGCGCGCGTCGGTCGGCGGCGAGAAGCAGGTCGACGGCAACGGCGAGAACGTGGGCGACGTGCTGCGCGACCTCGTTTCGACTCATCCGGCGACGGCCAGCCAGCTCTTCTCGGCCGACGGCGAGCTGAACCGCTACGTCAACGTCTACCTCAACGACGAGGACGTCCGTGTCCTCGACGGCCTCGACACCGCGGTCGGCGAGAGCGACACGCTGGTCATCCTGCCGGCCATGGCCGGCGGGCGCTAAGAGGCTGCCGGGCCCGCGGTAGCGGGTGAGCTGCGCAGGGCACGCGTGGCAGCCAACGCCGCGCGGTCCGCCCGGCCGCGATGGCTCCCTAGACGGTCGCTGGGCTCTGCTGTGTGGAGGCCGAGGACTGGCCCGCGACCGCTCCTGCCGCGGGCAGCTGGCTCATCGCGTGCTCGGCCAGGGCCGTGATCGTCAGCGAAGGATTGACGCCGACGTTGGCCGGGATCGCCGAGCCGTCGCAGACGAGCAGGTTCTCGTATCCGAACACGCGCTGCTCGCCGTCTACGACGCCCTGGCTCGGGTCGGGCGCGATCACGGCGCCGCCCAGGATGTGCGCGGTCGAGGGGATGTTGAACAGGGCCTCTGTGAGCGCGCTCTGGGCGATGCCACCCGTGCGCTTGGCGAACCATTCGGCGGCCTGGTTGGCGACGGGGATGAACGTGGGGTTGGGACGCTCGGGGTCCTGTTCGGTCTGCAGCCAGAATGATCCGAAGGGTCCTTTGCGTGGTCGCAGTGCGATCGCGTTGTCGAGCGTCTGCATCACGAGGATGATGATCGTCCGCCGAGACCAGTGCTTGGGGAACAGGATCTTGGCGAGGCGCTTCGGGTGCATCAGGACCTGTCCGAGCAGCTTGAGCGGCCGCGTCACGCGCGTGCCGTCGCCGACCAGCAGCGTGTACAGCATCCGCATCGAGTCGCCGTCGTCGCCGTAGGTGACGGTCTCGACGTGAGTGTTCGGGTCGGGGTAGATCGAGGAGGTGATCGCGACGCGCTTGATCAGGTCCTCGGGGTAGTCCTCGGGCACCGTCACCGTGAGGATCGACTCCGAGTTGGTGCGCACGAGCTCGCCCAGCCGCGCGGAGATGCGGGGGAGCGAGCCCTCCAGGCGGCAGCGCTGCAGCAGCTTGTTGGTGCCGAGCGGACCCGCCGAGACGACCACGCCGCGGGCGCGCTGCACGCGTCGTTCCTTGCGCAGCCATGCGCCTGAGCGCACGCTTTCGACCTCGTAGCCGTCGCTGCCGTCGGCCGCGCCGATCGGGCGGATGTCGATCACGGTCCGTTCGGGCATCACCTTCGCGCCGCGCTTCTCGGCGAAGTACAGGTAGTTCTTGACGAGCGTGTTCTTGGCGCCGTGCTGGCAGCCGACCATGCAGCGCCCACACAGGTGGCAGCCGGTCCGGTCGGGTCCTTCGCCGCCGAAGAAGGGGTCGCTCACCGTCTTGCCCGACTCGCCGAAGTAGATCCCGACGGGCGTGCGTTTGTAGGTGTCGCCGACGCCGAGCTCTTCGCCGAGCTCGCGCAGGAGCTGGCCGGCCGGATCCTCGTGCGGGTTTTCGACCACTCCGAGCATCCTCTGGGCCTCGGCGTAATGTGGCGCGAGCGTGCTCTCCCAATCCTCCATGTCCGCCCACTGGCGATCCTCGAAGAACGGCCTGGGTGGCACGTAGAGGGTGCTGGCGTAGCCCAGGCTTCCGCCGCCGACGCCGCAGCCGGAGACGACCGAGACGTCTTTGAACGTGGTCAGCCGGAAGATGCCCTTCATGCCCACGCGCGGGTTCCAGAAGTAGCGCTTCAGATCGGACGTCGAGGTGGCGAACTCGTCGTCGGCGAAGCGCCGGCCACACTCCAGAACGCCGACCGAGTACCCCTTCTCCGACAGGCGCAAAGCCGAAACGCTGCCGCCGAAGCCGGACCCGATCACGAGCCAGTCGAAGTCGAAGCCCTCGTTTGCCCCACTCATCCTCGCCAGTCCTTCCGTGTAGGTGCCGATCACCATCTTAGACTGACTGGCTGCGCAGCCAGTCCCTGCTCAGCTCGGCGCCGCCCAGCCTCTCATAGCCCTGCGAGCGCGTCGCTCGGGGCGGGTTTCAGCTGCGTCCCGGTCAAGTGCGCCAGGCGGGCGGGAGAGATGCGGAGCCTTCGCAGGCCCGCCAACACGCGCGTCACGCCGCCCTGCTGCTGGGCGCCCGTCACGCTCATGCCGAGGCCCTGCGTGCCGATCAGCGCCGCGATCGCCCGGCCGGCGGCCTTCTGGCGCGCGACGGCGGCCCGGAAGTTGGAGCGCAGCACGCTCGCGTGGGCTGCCTGCCGATACAGCGCTGAGCGATTGCGTACGCCCGCTATATTTCCTGAAGTAATGGCAGTGGAGAGGCTCAGGAACCGGCCCTGCGGAGGCCGCTACGGCGACATCATCCAGTCGATCGGCAACACGCCGCTGATCGAGCTCCCGGGTCTCTCGCCGAAGCCCGGCGTGCACATCTGGGCCAAGATGGAGTCGCACAACCCGACCGGCTCGGTCAAGGATCGCGTCGCCCGTGCGATGATCGAGGACGCCGAGGAGAAAGGCGCGATCGCGCCCGGACAGACGATCCTCGAACCTACGTCCGGCAACACCGGCATCTCGCTCGCAATGATCTGCTCGCGCAAGGGCTACAAGCTCAAGGCCGTGATGCCCGAGAACGTCACTCCCGAGCGCACCAAGCTCCTGCGCATGTACGGCGCCGAGATCGTCTACTCCGACGGTTCGACCGGGTCCAACGGCGCCGTCGCCAAGGCCCTCGAGATGGCCGCCGAAAACCCGTCCTATTACATGCCCTACCAGTACGGCAACCCCGCCAACCCCGCCGCTCACTACAACGGCACCGCCCTGGAGATCCTCGAAGAGCTCGACGAGGTGAGCGCCTTCGTAGCCGGCCTCGGTACGGGCGGCACGCTGATGGGCAACGGCCGGCGTCTGAAGGAGACCTTCGGCGATGCCGTCAAGATCGTCGCCGCCGAGCCGATGCAGGGCGAGCCCGTCCAGGGCCTGCGCTCGCTCGAGGACGGCTTCATCCCGCCGATCATCGACATCTCGCTGCTCGACCGAAAGATCTTCGTGACCAACGAAGACGCGATCGTCTGGACTCGTCGCCTGCTCGACACCGAGGGTGTCTTCGCCGGCGTCTCGAGTGGCGCGATCGCCAGCGTCGCCGTTCGCATCGCGGGCGAGCTCGACGAGGGCAACGTCGTCTTCGTCGTGTGCGACGACGGCTGGAAGTACCTCTCGAGTGGCATCTACACCCTGCCGGTCGAGGAGGTAGAGAATCTTGAGTCGACCGTCTGGTGGTAGGCGTCGTCCTCCGCCCTCGGGCAGCGTGAGCGCGTGAAGATCTCGCAGGCTCTCCTCGACGAGCTCCTCGCGCACGTGGTCGAAGACCCGAGGAACGAGATCTGCGGCGTCGTCGCCGTGGAGCCCGGCGGCGCGCCGGGGGCCTCCGTCGCCGTCGCTGTCCATCGCGCGGCCAATCTGCACGCGAGCCCGTTGCGCTTCGAGATCGAGCCGATGGAGCTCTACAGGCTCAACGAGGAGATCGACGGGCGCGGCCAGCAGATCGGCGCGATCTACCACTCGCACGTGCGCAGCGACCCTTGCCCTTCGCAGACAGACATCAACTACTCCAAGGGCTGGCCGGGCGTCGAGTGGGTCATCGTCGGGCTGGCCGGCGAGACGCCCGAGGCGCGCTCCTATCTCATCGAAGACGGCCAGGTCCGGGAGGTAGCGCTGGAGGTGCGGTGATGGACGCCCAGCCGCTCGTCTGCCCCTCCTGCGCCCGCGCACACCCCGCCAGCGAGCGCTTCTGTGAGGCGTGCGCGATGCCGCTCGTCCACGAGGGCGGCGGCGAGATCGTCCTCACCGGCGCCCAGCGGCGCGCGCGCAAGATCAAGCCCGAGTACGCCCAGGGACCGCTCGTGAAGGTCGCTCAGGCCGCGAGTCAGCCGGAGGCGGAGTTCATCGCGGCGCTCTTGCTCGAGGAGGGGATCCCAAGCGTGTGCAGCGGCCTGATCGGCGGCTACGGGCCGGTCCTAGGCACGCGCGAGGTGCTCGTTCCGGAGTCCGGTGCGCAGGCCGCGCGCGAAGCGCTGGGGTGGGAGGAGCGAGGCTAGACGAGGACCGGCTGGCCGGTCGCTTCGCTGGTGATGCTGCGGATCTCCTCGGAGGCCCGCTCGAACTCGGCGTCCGAGAGCACGGGCGTGCCCTCGAAGGGCAGTTCGCGTGCGAGTTCGACCCACGCGTTGGGGCCGGTGTACTCGTCCTTGACCTTGACCGTGACCGGCCGAGGGATGCGGTAGGTGCGCAGCAGAAGCACATGCAGCGGCTGGCGGCCGCGCCAGCCGAGGCGCTTTTCAGCGTAGTCGGGCGTCCACACGTAGAAGGGGGAGAGCGCGTCGACGCAGCGGGGGTCGACGATCGTGAAGTGATCGGTCACTTCGGCCCACGCGCGGATGCGGACACGGTCGGGCTGCTGGAGCGGGGCTCCGGCCACGAACGAGTGCAGCGGCGGCTCGCCGTCGCTCCAGACGCCCTCCTCGAGCGCGCGACGCAGCTCTGGCTGGTGGGACTCGCGAACCAGGTCGCCCGGCTGGTGGTCGAACGTGGGGTAGAGGAAGAAGCGCTCGTGTGCCAGGCGGAACGGCCGATTTCCCTGAGGGAGCACGCCCTTGCGGAGTGTTAGGAGCTGCTCGCCTTCCGCTAGGGCGCGGACGGTGACAGCCCATTCTTTGAAAGCAATTGGCATAACGAAAGGAACCGAGAAACGACAGAAACGTCTGACACAAACAGCCGGCGCGAGCCCGAGGGTTGCGCGGCCGATGCGTTAAAGATACGGAACCTGAGCGAAAATCCCAAATCGCCTGCAAATCGGCCGGTTTTTTGAATCGATCTGAGGCTGAGGCGATCCGGCGACTGGTCAGTCGGCCAGTTTTATGACTCCTGGAGGGACCGCGGCGCCACTCGCCGGGCCGCCTACAGCCGGCGCCCCGCGAGTCCCTCGGCGGCCTCGATCAGGGAGGCGTAGTCATCCTCCGCGTGGCCGCGCGACATCGTCGCCGTCAGCAGGTCGCGCGCATGGGCGGCGGCCGGGAAGGGCACGCCCGCCGTCTGGGCCTCCTCGAGGCAGAGCCGCACGTCCTTGAGCATGTGGGCCGTCTTGAACAGCGGCGTGAAGTCGTGGTCGCGCATCGCCCCGGCCTTGAGCGCCAGCTGCGCCGATCCCCCGGAGCCCGAGGAGACGATCTCGACGAGCGCGTCGATGTCGATGCCCGTCGCCTCGGCCAGGAGCAGCGCCTCGGCGACCGCCGCCGCATTGGCGGCGCCGAGGGCGTTGTTGATCAGCTTCAGCGTCTCGCCCTGGCCGAGCTTGCCGACGTGACGGATCAGCGAGCCCATCGTCTCGAGCAGCGGCCGCGCGCGGGCGAAGTGCTCGGCCTCGCCGCCGACCATGATCGTGAGCGACGCGTCCTGCGCGCGGGGCGAAGAGCCGGTCACCGGGGCGTCGAGCATCCTCACCCCGCGTCCCGCCAGCTCGGCGCCGATGCGCCGCGTGTCCGGCGGAGCGATCGTCGACATGTCGACACACAGCAGACCGTCTCGCGCGGCCTCGATCACCCCGCCTGCGCCCAGCAGCACCGATGCGACCTGCTCGCCGTCGACGACCATGCTCACGACAATGTCGCTGCGCTCGGCCACCTCTGCCGGCGTCCCGGCCGCCTCGCAACCGTGGTCAGACGCCCACCGGGCCGCCTTGCCCGGCGTGTGGGTCCAGACGGTCAGCGGGAAGCCCGCGCCGAGCACGTTGGCGGCCATCCGCGAGCCCATGATCCCGAGGCCCAGAAAGCCGATCCGCTCACCGCTGTGCTGACTCATCTCCGAATCCTCCTCCACCTGGGGTCTCGATGCGCAGCCGCTGGCCCGGGCGCAGCGTGCCGGTCGCCTTGCCCGCCAGGGCCTCGCCGTCGAGGCTATCGCGACCCGGCAGGCCCTCGCCGCCGCCGCCGGCTCCGCGCGGCCCGTGCAGGCGGCGCTCGGCGATCAGTGAGAAGCTCATCTCGGTGAGCGCTTCGATCTCCCTCACCACGCCGTCTCCGCCGCGATGACGTCCGCGCCCACCGGATCCCCTGCGCAGGGCGTACTCGAGCACCCGCAGCGGGAATTCGCGCTCGAGGGCCTCGATCGGCGTGTTGAGCGTGTTGCTCATCGCCACATGGACCGCGCTGGGGCCGTCGGCGTCCTCGCTCGCGCCCTGTCCGCCGCCGAGCGTCTCGTAGTAGGAGAACTCATCGTTGCCGAGCGTCAGGTTGTTCATCGTCCCCTGGCCCTGGGCGCGGCCGAAGGCGCTCAACACCAGGTCTGCCACACGTGAGGAGGTCTCGACGTTGCCCGCTGCGACCGCCGCCCCGGGCCGGGCGTTCAGCACCGAGCCGAGCGGCGCCCGGACCTCGATCGGGCGGTATGCACCAGCCGTCGGGGGGATGTCAGGGTCGGTCAGGACACGAACCGCGAACAGGCACGCCGAGCGCGTGACTGCGAGCGGGCAGTTGAGGTTCCCTTCGTGCTGGGCGGCGCTCCCGGTGAAGTCGAGCAGCAGCCGCTCACCCTCGAGAACAGCCCGCAGGTGCAGCTCGAGCTCGCCGTCGGCTGCCTCGAGGACGTCGATCGCCTCGCGCTCACCGTCGGGCAATGACGCCAGGCACGCCCGCGTGCGCCGCTCGGAGTAGTCGAGGACGGCGTCGGTCGCCTCGCGCAGGCGGGTCGCGCCGAGGCGCTCGGCTAGCACCGACAGGCGCATCTCGCCGACGCGGTTGGCGGCGATCTGTGCGCGCAGGTCGGCGCGCCGCTCGCTGGGCTGGCGCATCTGGGAGGTGATCTCGGCAAGCGCCCGCTCGTCGATCGGGCGTGGGTGGATCACGACCCCCTCCTCCTCGAGGCGACGACTGTCGGCCGGCATCGAGCCCGGCAGTCGCCCGCCCACATCTGCATGGTGGGCGCGGCTGGCGGCAAAGCCGACGAGCTCGCCCGAGCAGAACACGGGCGTCACGACCGTGATGTCGGGCAGGTGGGTGCCGCCGGCGAAGGGATCGTTGAGGATCCACGACGTGCCCGCGCGGTGGGTCTCGCTGATGACCGCTGCGACGGCCGCGGGCATCGCGCCGAGGTGGACGGGGATGTGCTCGGCCTGCATCACCATCTGCCCGTCTGCGTCGAACAGTGCCGTCGAGGCGTCGCGGCGCTCCTTGATGTTGGACGAGTGCGCCGAGTGGATCAGGACGACGCCCATCTCTTCGCAGGCGGCCCGCAGCGAGCCGGTGACGAGCTGAAGCTCGATCGGGTCGAGCATCCTCAACCCGCCGGCCCGTGGCGGAGGTGGATCGTGCCCGCATCGTCGACCTCCGCCGACCACCCGGGCGCGACGAGAACGGTCGCGTCGGGCAGCGCGAGGAGCGCCGGTCCGTCGAGGGCAGTCCCTGGAGCGGGCTCGCCGCGCAGGGTGAGCGACTCGACCCGCCGGCCCTCCCAGATCATCGCTCGATCCTCCGTCGTCGCGACGCCGTCGAGCGCCGCCGTCGGGCGCAGCGCGGGCGAGGCGCCCCAGACCGACGCGCGCATCGTCACGAGCTCCACGTCGCCGGCGTCGTCGCGGTAGCCGTAGCGGCGTTCGTGGGCCTCCGCGAACTCCGCCCTGAGCTCCTCCGGGCCCATTGCCTGCTGCTCGCCGTCGAGCTCCTCCTCGACGCGCAGCTCGAATGCCTGACCGCGATAGCGCAGCTCGTGGGAGACGCGTGCTCGCACCGCCGCCTCGCCCAGCGCCGCGGTCACCTCGCCGAGGAGCCGGCGCCGCTCGTGATCGAGACGGACACGAGTGAGGGAGTCCCCGCGCAGTGAGACCGTTCGCGCGACGTCGCGCCGGGGTGATGCGGCGGCGAGGCCGAGAGCACTCAGGACCCCTGCGGCCCGCGGGCACAGCACGCGCTCGATCCCCAGCTCCCGCGCCAGCGCGCACGCGTGAAGCGCGCCGGCGCCGCCGAACGGCATCAGCGCGAAGTCACGCGGGTCGATCCCGCGCTCGACGGTCATCAGTCGCAGCGCTCCCAGCATCTCGGCCTCTGCCACCCGGACGATCCCTTCGGCGCACGCCACCGCTGTCAGCCCGAGCTCGCTCGCCAGCGCCGAGATCGCGCGCTGCGCCGTCGTCGCGTCGAGCGCCAGACCGCCCGCCAGCGGGATGTCCTCGGGAATCCTCCCCAGCAGCAGGTTCGCGTCGGTCACCGTCGCTCGCTCTCCTCCGCGCCCGTAGCAGGCGGGCCCGGGACGCGCCCCCGCCGAGACGGGTCCCACGCGGAGCGCGCCGCCCGGATCGCGCCACGCGATCGAGCCGCCGCCCGCGCCCACCGTGTGGATGTCGAGCGCCGGCAGCGCGAGCGGCCGGCCGGCGATCGTGCGCTCGGCCGTCTCCGGCACCTGGGCTTCGTCGATCACGCACACGTCGCACGAGGTGCCGCCCATGTCGAAGCAGAGGACCTTCGGCTCCGCGGCCGCCTCGGCGAGTAGCTGGGCGGCGCCGACGCCCCCCGCGGGCCCCGAGAGGACCGTCAGCGCAGCGTGCGCCCCGGCACGCTCGATGTCGGTGAGGCCCCCCGAGGACTGCATGATCTCCGGTGCCCGCAGCCCAAGCGCCCGCGCCTGGCCATCCAGGCGGCCGAGGTAGGCCGCCAGGAGAGGTGAGAGCGCGGCGTCCAGGACGGTCGTCGCGGTGCGCTCGAACTCCCGGAAGGTGCCCACGACATCGCTCGACAGTGAGACGTGCGCGTCGGGCATCAGCTCGGCGAGCAGCTCGCCGAGCAGCCGCTCGTGGGCGGGGTCGGCATAGGAGTGCAGCAGCGACACCGCGACCGCCTCCGGGGCGGTGAGCGCGAGCTCCTCGACGACCACGCGGGCGTCCTCGGGGGACAGAGCGCGCAGGGGCCCGTCTGGGCCCATGCGCTCGGGCGCGGCAAAGCGCAGTCCGGCCTCGACGAGTGGCGCGGGCGCGGCCGCCGAGAGTCGGTAGAGGTGGGCCCGGCGCTGGCGGCCCAGCTCGATCACGTCGGTGAAGCCTGCGGTCGCGATCAGCGCGGTCCGCGCCGCCCGCCCCTCGAGCAGCGCGTTGGTCGCCACGGTCATGCCGTGGGCGAAGCGCTCGACCCGCTCGGCGGCGGCGCCCGCTCGCTCGAGCACCAGGCGCACCGCCTCGATCACGCCGAGTGACTCGTCGGCCGGCGTCGTTGCGACCTTGGCCGTGTGGATGGCCGTCCCGTCGTCGACCAGGACGGCGTCGGTGAATGTGCCGCCGACATCGACGCCGAGGAGCATGCCGCCAGCCTACGCCACCGGCGACGGCCGATCGCGCGCGGCGCGCCGCCGGGACGGAGCGCGCGGTATCGGCCGGCTCGCGTGCGGTCCCGGCCGGAAGCGAGGACTCAGGCGGCTGCCAGCTCGCGGTCCTCGGTGTCGGCGAGGTGCTGATGGGAGGGGCAGTAGCCGTTGTGCGGCAGCGGTGTCCGCTGGCAGGCCGAGCCCTTGCGGGTCGTCGCGCGGCACTGGGGCGGCGCGCCGCTGACGGCCGTGTAGCCCTCGTGCGGATGCTCGATCAGGAACCGCTGCGCGTAGCTCGTGTAGCGGGTGACCACCGCGTGGACCTCGGCTTGCGCCCACATCGGAAAGTAGCTGCGGATGTCGCAGAACAGGGTTCGCACCGGTCGCGCGAAGTAGTGACGGTCGGTCGCCAGTCGCGTGATGACCTCCTCGCAGGCACGCAGCACGGCCGCGTGATTGCGCGACGCCGGCACCCCGGCAGGCGGCTCGAGGATCCGCGGAGCTAGCTCCCGGTAGATGGCTCTGCTGAATTGATACATCGTGCGCTTCTCCTCACCCCCCCTGTTGGACCTGGTTTGGAGCACACCCGCTCTCCACACAGACTCCGAACGTCCCAGGGATCTTCCAACGCACAAACACGCGCGCGTGCGAAAAGGAGCGAGATAAAGACGAACGCGCGAACTTCTTATGGAACGGCGCCCCGTCCGGGGCACCGCGGACCTCAGGTCCAGGACTCCCAAGACAGCGGCGCCTGACCGACGATGACCGCGTGTCGCCTGTCGAACGCGGGATCCGGGTCGGGGAACTCGGCCCGCAGATGGGCGCCACGGCTCTCGGTCCGGGCGAGCGCGCAGTGGGCGATAAGCGCTGCGAGGGGATGGGCGTTGCCGCTCAGCCGTTCGAGTCCCTCACGCGAGCGAACCACCCCCGCGTCGCGCCAGACGGCCTCGCGGGTCGCGGCGTCGGCGACCGGCGGCGGGGCCGTGGCGGCGAGGTCTCTCAGCTCGCCGGCACTCGGCGACGGCGCCGGCTGAACGTCTTCGGCGAGCGCAGCGCGCACCGCCCGGCGGGCGAACACGAAGCACTCGCTGAGCGAGTTCGATGCCAGCCTGTTGGCGCCGTGGAGGCCCGTGCACGAGGACTCTCCGACCGCGTAGAGACCCGCGATCGTGGCGCGGGCGTCGAGGTCGGTCACGATCCCGCCCATCATGTAGTGAGCAGCCGGGGCGACCGGGATCAGCTCCCGCGTCGGGTCCAGCCCGGCCGCGCCCAGCGCGCTGACCACGTTCGGGAAACGGGCAGGGTCGATCGCCCTCATGTCGAGTCCGACCGATGTCGCGCCCGTGTCGCTCATCAGGGTGTGAATCGCCCGCGAGACCTCGTCTCGCGGCGCCAGCTCGTCGACGAAGCGCTCGCCGGAGGCATCGAGCAGGGTGGCGCCCTCGCCGCGGATCGCCTCGGTCACGAGGAAGCCCTCGCGGCCGCGGATCCCGATCACGGCCGTCGGGTGGAACTGGAGCAGCTCGAGGTCGGCCAGCGCGGCCCCCGCGGCATGGGCGAGGAGCATCCCGACGCCCTGGGATCCCGGTGGGTTGGTCGTGCGCGCCCACAAGGCCGCTGCGCCGCCTGTAGCGACGATCACCGCTCGGGCGTCGACCACGAGGCCGTCGTCGCAGATCAGCCCGCGGCAGCGCTCGTCGTTGCGCCACAGGGCCTGTGCGCGTGCGCCCTCGAGCACCGTGATGCGCGGCTCCTCGGCTGCCAGCGCGGAGAGCTGGCGCACGACCCGCCGACCGGTCGCGCTGCCGCCGGCGTGGACGACCCGCCTGACCGAATGCCCTCCCTCGAGGCCCAGCGCCAGATCGCCGAAGCGGTCGGCGTCGAAGCGGACGCCCAGCGCCTGCAGATCGCCGACGCAAGCGGGCGCCTCCCGGACGAGGATCTCGGCGGCCGAGCGGCGCACCAGGTTGCGCCCGGCGACCTCCGTGTCGTGCAGGTGCAGCTCGAAGCTGTCGTCGTTGGCCATCGCGGCGGCCAGGCCGCCCTGCGCCCAGTAGCTCGCGGTCTGGGCGAGCGGGGTCGCCGAGATCAGGACCACGTGGGCGTGCTCGCGGGCGGCGCACAGCGCCGCATACAGCCCGGCCGCGCCGGCTCCGATGACCGCGACGTCGGCCTCGATGGTGCTCGCCGAGGGCTCGGTCATTGCCCCGAACCGTATCCGTCGTGGACCCAAGTCCGGGTGTCGCCCGGTCCCGTCTCGCCCGGCCCGCTCGGCGACCCGAGCGAGGGGCGCCCCTACTTGCCGGCTTTTTTGTTTTCTGCCGCCTGTTTGCGCAGCCGTTCTTCGAGTGCCTTGCCGACGCCGGTGAGGCCCGTCGAAGGTGTGCCCGAGGTAGTTCGCGTCGTCGTCGTCCCGGGCGCGCCCGCTCCCGCTTTCGGCGCAGTCGCCTTGACTTTCGCTTTTCGTGTCGTCGTCGTGCTCGTTGGGGTTCTCGCGCTGGTTGACGCCGTCGTCGGGATGGGCGTCGCAGTCGTGGGAGCGCTCGGAGCCGCAGCTGCCGTCGTCACGGTCGCAGTGGAGGCGGGCTTGCCCGGTCCCGTGTCGCCCGCGAGCTTGACCAGAGCGGCCGCCAGGACGCCGAGTGAGAGGGCCAGCACCACGAGGATCCCGGCGACCGGCGCCTTCCAGTTGGGTGAGGCCGCCAGGCGCGTTCTTGCCGCGGCGCCACAGCGCAGGCACCACTCCTGCTCGGGGTGAAGCGGCGAGCCGCACAGCGGACAGCTCTCGCCGGGCAGCGGGGCACCCGCGGGCGGCGCCTGCTCGCCGGCCGGCGGGCCTGCCCCGCCCGGCGTCGTGGCGAATGTGCTCACAGTCCGGGCGTTCCGGGGCGCAGGATCTCCGTCTGTTCCTCACCGCCCGGGCGGGCCTCCGTCGGCGCGGCGACGCTCGCCGCCCGTTCTGCGGCAGACGGCATCGGGGCGTTCGCGGTCTGTCCGGCTGCGGCGCCGGAGGTCGACGGGGCGCGCACGGGCGCAGCCGCCGGATCGGGTGGGCCGGGCTCCACGGGCAAACCGCTCGCCGGCGGGGTCACCGTGGTGCCCTCTTGCAGCGGCGCCTGCTGCCCGCCGGCGGCCGGCGGGGCCGCGGCGCCCGCAGGCTGTGGCACTGCGGGAGCGGGTAGCGCCTCGGCAGGCTGGGGCGTACCGGCGGGAGGTGGCGCGGCCGCGGCGGCGCCGGCGATCGGGAGGTCCACGTGGCGGGCCATCGAGAGGCCGCAGTTGGGGCAGAAGCGGTCTTCGCTGCTGTGGATCGCGGCGCATCGCGGGCACGCGGTGATGCCGGCCTCGCGCAGCACGGTAATGGGCTCGCGGATCGCGAGAGCGTTGTCGAGCGCCCGCAGCTGGAGGTCGATCTGCCCGAGCGTGTTGAGCTTGGCCAGCACGAGCTCGTCGTTGCGCTGGCCGAAGCGGTGAAGGTTGTAGACGAGCCCACCGAGGTCTCGGTAGGCGAGCTCGCGGGCCTTGCGCAGGAAGCGCGCGCGCCGTCGGGCCCGGCCCCGTGATCCGAAGCCCGGCTGCTCTACGACAGCTGGGGCGTCAGCCGGCTGGCTGTCGTCCTGTGCTTGCGCCGGTGCGTCTGTGGGAGTCGTGCTGGATATCTGATCCACGCCCGAGCCATGCTACCCAGACCGTTGCCCGGATCGCGCCAGCGCTGCCCGCCACGCGCCGGCGACGCGTTCGGCCATCGCCGCGGCGGAGAACCGATCGGCTGCCGCGCGACCGTCGATCCGGGGGTCGGGGTCGGCCAGATGGCCTGCGGCCGCGGCCTGCCAGGGCCCGAGCTCGAACAGCGCGCACAGCGTGCCCGCGACCCCGTCGAGTGCCTCCTCGTGGATCCCGACCGGGGTTGCGAGGACCGGGACGTCGCAGGCCAGCGCCTCGAGGACCGCGAGGCCGAAGCCCTCACGGTCGGAGGGCACGATGACAGCGTTGGCGGCGTTGATCCAGAGCCCGACCTGCTCGGGCGCGATGCCGCCGAGGGTGTGAAGCTCGACCCCCAGGGCGGCGGCGAGCGACGCGGCGAGATCGTGGCGCTTCTCGGGTCGGCTCGGGTCGGCCGGAAACAGCAGGTTCGGCGTGTCGGGGTCGAGGCCGAGCTCGCGGCGGGCCTCGGCCCGGGACACGCGGCCGAAGCGCTCCAGCTCGACCCCGCATGGCAGCACCATTGCGCGCCTGCGCGCGGCGCCGCCGGGGAGCTCGCGCACGAGCGAGGCTGATACGGCGGCCAGCAGGTCGATCGCCGGCAGCACGGCGGCGGTCGCCAGGCGGGTGCGCGGATGGCTGAGATCGGTGCCGTGTACGGTCAGCGCGCGCACTCGTGCGGGCACGGCGAGCGCCGGCCACGCCGTGAGGCCGAAGTGTGCGTGGACGAGGTCCCACGGTGCCGAGGCGGGTCGGCGGCTGAACGTCGAGGGTCCGCCATGGCGGCGGCGCAGATCGCGTGCCGCGTGCACCAACGCACGCGGGCCGGGCGGGAACTCGTAAAGCTCGACGTCGAGTCCGTCGAGCCGGCGCAGGGCGGCGACCTGATCGCGCACGAAGCTGCCGCGCTCGGGGTGCTCGGTGTCGGCCAGCATGTTGGAGACGACCAGGGCGCGCACGCCCCGGACCGTAGCGCTCTGGAATGATGCCCCGCATGGACTCGGCCCACACCCGCAGCTATGACCGTCGGGCCGGCGAGATGCGCCCGACCGAGATCGAGCCCGGGTTCGTCCGCACGGCGACCGGCTCTGCACTCATCTCGGTGGGCGAGACGCGCGTCATCTGCACGGCCTCAGCGCAGGAGAGTGTGCCGCGCTGGATGACCGGTCGCGGCAAGGGCTGGGTCACGGCCGAGTACGGGATGCTCCCCGCCTCGACGGGCGAGCGCAAGCAGCGCGATGCGACCCGCGGGCGCCAGGACGGCAGGACGGTCGAGATCCAGCGCCTGATAGGGCGTTCGCTGCGCGGGGTCGTCGACTTCGCCGCCCTGGGCGAACGGACGATCTACCTCGACTGCGACGTGCTCCAGGCAGACGGCGGAACCCGCTGCGCGTCGATCACCGGCGCCTACGTCGCGCTCTCGCTCGCGTGTGCGAGCCTGCAGGCCTCCGGTCGGCTCGAGCGCACGCCGCTCGCCGGCTCGGTCGCGGCGGTGTCCTGCGGAATGATCGACGGGGTCGCCATGCTCGACCTCGACTACCCCGAGGACTCGACCGCCGAGGTCGACGCGAACGTCGTCATGACCGGCGAGGGCGGGCTGGTCGAGGTGCAGGCTACGGCTGAGCGCACGCCGCTCTCGCGCGCGCACCTCGATGAGTTGCTGGCCCTTGCGGCTGAGGGCATCGAGCGTCTGCGGACGATCCAGGACGAGGCGATCGCCGCCGGCTCGCCTGCGCCGGCGGGCGCCTAGGCCGCGACGGGGTCGCGGGTTGCGCCTCCTGCTTGCCACCCACAACGAGCACAAGCGTCGCGAGTTCGAGCGGCTGCTCGCACAGGGCGAGCGCGGCATCGGTCTCGACGCGTTGCCGGACTCGGTGACGCTCCCGCCCGAGGATCGAGACACGTTCGCCGAGAATGCCCTCGGCAAGGCGCGGGCCGCGGCTGCGGCGAGCGGACGCACCGCGATAGCCGATGACTCGGGCATCGCCGCCGAGGCGCTGGGGGGAGGGCCGGGGGTGCGCTCGGCCCGCTACGCCGGCGAGCAGGCGACCGACGCAGAGAACCTCCAGCTGCTGGTCGAGCGGGCTCCGGTCGGCAGCGGGCTGGAGTACGTGTGCGCGCTCGCCTATGTCGATCCTGCCGCCGAGCTGGAGGTCGTCTTCGAGGGCCGGTGCGTCGGGCAGATGGCGCCGGATCCGAGGGGCGGAGCGGGTTTTGGCTATGACCCCGTGTTCCTGCCCGACGACGGCCCCGACGAGTTGACGATGGCCGAGCTCTCCGACGCCCAGAAGGATCAGATCAGCCACCGCGGCCGCGCGGCCCGCATGCTGCTCGGCTGGCTGCACGCCGGGCGCCCTCTCAGCGTGTCCTGAGGGGCGCCGCAGCGGCGGTCGCGCCTGCGCCCGCCGCTACAGCAGGTTGATGGCGGCCGAGATCGCGACGGCTACGCCGAGGCCGGCGTAGCCCGTGTAACCGGAGATCAGCAGCAGGACCGCCGTCAGCAGCGCCACGAGCACGGTCACGATCCAGGCGATACGGTTGATGGCCATCGCCGGATTCTTGCGGATCGCGTGTCCGCACGCGGTGTTAGCTTCGCCGCAACGATTTCGAACGAGGAGGCAGAAGTGACGAAGGCCGAGCTGGTCGAACAGGTCGCGGATCGCGCCGACCTGACCAAGCAGGAGGCTTCGCGGGCGGTCGACGCAGTTCTCGCGACGGTCGAGGACGCGTTGCGCCGCGGCAGCGAGGTCACGGTTTCTGGATTCGGAAAGTTCCACGTCAGCGAGCGCGGCGCTCGCGCGGGGGTCAACCCTCGCACCGGCGAGCGAATCCAGATCGCCGCCTCGCGTGTTCCGCGCTTCACGGCCGGCAGCGGCCTCAAGAGCGCGGTGAAGGGTCGCTGAGGGCCGCGGGCGCCTTCGCCGACACGCTGGCGGCGAGGGTCGCCGAACGCGAGTCTCAGCTCGTTCTCGGGCTCGACCCTGACCCGAGCGCCCTGTGGCCGTCCGCGCTGCTGGCGGTCACGCCCGGCAGCGACCCGGCCGAGGCGCTCGCCGCGGCCGTCCTGCGCCACTGCATCGAGCTGATCGATGCAACCGCCGAGGCGTGCGTGGCGATCAAGCCGCAGATGGCGCGCTTCGAGGTGCTCGGGTCGGGCGGCTGGAGCGTGCTGTCGGCCGTTTCGCACCACGCCCGCGAGCGTGGACTGCTCGTGATCGCCGACGGCAAGCGCGGTGACATCGACGTAAGCGCCGGCGCTTACGCGGCCGCTCTGTTCGGGGGGCTCGAGACGCCCTTCGGGCACGTCGACGGCCTCGGCGCGGACCTCGTGACCGTGAACCCCCTGATGGGCTCCGACGCGATCCGGCCGTTCGTCGAGGCCGCGAGATCGGCCGGGGGCGGTGTGCTGCTGCTCGTGCGCACGTCGAACCCCGGTGCGGCCGACATCGAGGACCTCGAGCTGAGCGACTCCGGGCCGGTGTGGGAGCGGATCGCCGCGATGGTCGCCGACGCCGGCCGCGACGGCGTCGGCGACTGTGGCCTGAGCGATGTCGGCGCGGTCGTCGGGGCCACCCGGCCGGGCCATCTGGCTCGCGCGCGCGAGCTGATGCCGGCCGCGACCTTCCTCCTCCCCGGCATCGGTGCCCAGGGCGGCCGGGTCGAGGATCTGGCGCCCGCGTTTGCGCCAGGACGCTCGGCCGGACTGGTGAGCGCCTCGCGCAGCATCGCGGGGGCCCACGCGAGCTCGGGCGGGGAGCCCGCGGCGAGCGCACGGGCCGAGGCCGAGCGCCTTCGCGCCGCCGCATGGGAGCTCTCGGCCCAGCTCGTCTGAGCGGCACCCAGGGTTCGCTAGCCTGTACGTCGTGCGCGCCGAGGCACAGTCTGCCGTTCGGGCGTGCGGGAAGATGGGTACTGAGCCACGATGATCATCACGGTCACGCTCAACGCGGCGATCGACAAGTCACTCGCCGTGCCGAACTTCCGACTCGGTCGTCGCCACCGCACGGTCGACCAGCGGACGATGGCCGGCGGCAAGGGCGTCAACATCGCCCGCACCCTCAAGGCGCTCGGCCAGCCCGTGATCGCCACGGGCTTCGCGGGTGGCGCGACGGGCACCCACATCGTCGAGCAGCTGACCGAGGAGTCGATCCTCAACGACTTCGTGCGCATCCGCGAGGAGTCGCGCACGAACA
>DAIRTT010000017.1:0-23928 GCA_036803745.1 Solirubrobacteraceae bacterium
TGCTGGCCGAGGGCTTGCGCGAGTGCGGCCTGCCCGAGAACGTCCTGCAGATCGCGACCGGTCGCGGCGCGACCGGCGCGGCGCTGGTCGAGCACGTCGACATGATCATGTTCACCGGCTCGACCAAGACCGGCACGAAGGTCGCCGAAGAGGCCGCGAAGCGACTGATCCCGGCGTCGCTCGAGCTCGGCGGCAAGGATCCGATGATCGTCCTTTCTGACGCCGACCTCGAGCGCGCGGCGAACTTCGCGACCTACTACTCGATGCAGAACGCCGGCCAGACCTGCATCTCGATCGAGCGCGTCTACGTCGAGGAGCCGGTGTACGACGAGTTCGTCGCCAAAGTGTCCGAGAAAGTGGGCGCGCTACGCGTCGGCAAGCCCGACGGCTTCGGCTCGGTCGAGGTCGGCGCGATCACCTTCCCGCCACAGCTCGAGACAATCAAGGACCACGTCGCCGACGCCGTCGAGAAGGGTGCCCGCCTGACGGCCGGCGGCCACGAGGTCCCGGGCGCCGGCCGCTTCTTCGAGCCGACGGTCCTCGTCGACGTCGACCACACGATGAAGTGCATGACCGAGGAGACATTCGGGCCGACCCTGCCGATCATGAAGGTCCGCGACGCCGACGAGGCCGTCGAACTGGCCAACAACTCGCACTACGGACTGGGCTCGTCGGTGTTCACTCGTGACATCGACCGCGGTGAGGCGATCGCCCGGCGCCTCGACGCCGGCGCGGCCAACGTCAACGACGCGATGATCAACTACACGGTCCTCGAGCTGCCCATGGGCGGCGCCAAGGCCTCCGGCCTGGGCTCGCGCCACGGAGCCGGCGGCATCCGCAAGTACTGCTCCCAGCAGGCCATCGTCGTGACCCGGCTGGGCATGAAGAAGGAACTCTTCATGTACCCCTACAAGGCGCGCACGTCGAAGCTCCTCGCCGGGCTGTTCAAGTTCATGTACGGCCGCGGCAAGCGGGCTTAGGCCTGGGGCGGGGCGCCGGTCCCGCCCGAGCTGAAGGGCGAGAGGCCAGGGGGGCCGGTCGGTACGCCACGCGACCTGGGTTCTTGACGGCGCAATGTCTCACGAGGCCGACGCGGTAAGTGCGCTGCGCGCCCGTGCCCGATCGGCTAGCACCCGAGCTTCCTAGATAGAGACGCGACTTGCGCCGCCGAGCGAGGCTGGCTATCGTCCCTCCAGTCATTGGAATAATCCTGATGACCACAATCCCCGTAAGCTGATTCTGAACGTCGGCAAATGCGTTCAGAAGTGACCGAGAGTTGCGTCGGCCAAGGAGGAGATCAATGACATTCCCGCACCATTCGCCCGCACTGTGGCGCGTTCCGGTGATGGTTGCAAGCATCGTCGCGCTGTGCGTAGCACTCGCAAGCCTCGGAGCGGCAACGGCCAACGCGTACTGTGGCATTTGGGTCCCCGGCAATACCGATTGTGCGAACGTCGCAGGAGGCAGCTGGGCCGATGGCTACTTTGACCAGAACGTCGCCTCAGACCCAAACGGCTGGCTCGTTTGCCAGCACACATATCTGTACGGCACAGGAACGACCGTCAGTCGTCATTGTGGCGCAACCCCGGAGGGCGCGGGCTGGGATCTGATGTGTTACTACGCCGAAGGACGAGCGTCCTCCGGTCATGCAGGCAACGACAACTCATTTTCGCAGCCTATTTATGGAAGCGCGTATATCGAAACTGTGCACTGTGTGTAGTGCGAACCCATTCATAACGGCAGGGAAAGGATTGTGAGAATGTCTCGCCTGAGAAGTTGGCTGCGTAATCACAACGTGTCGCTCGCCCTTTTCGTTCTTGGGGTGGCACTCGCAGGCGGAGTCCTGACCTTCGCCAAGCCGCTCGCGACTTCCGAGGCTACTCGGGCAAGTGTGAGGGCGTCATCCGCCGTATCCGCCGGGTCAGTCGGGCGGGCGTCAGCGCTACTCGAGGTTCTCCGCCGGTCGGCTACCGGTCACGACGCCCTGCCCCCGCAGCTGCAGAGCGCGCTGAGCCGGCTCGGGGTGGAAGTCGACATTACAGGTGCCCGTCGAGCGCTCGTCACACCTCAGGGCAACGCGGTCTACCTCGTGCCGTCGAACAGCGGTGTTTGTCTGATCGACAGCAACAACAGCGAGAGCGGCTGCTTCTCGACAGAAGCGGTTCGCGACGGCCGCGCCACTCAGAGCGATGACTGCTCGCCGAGCCTTCCGGACGCGAACACGATTGAGATTGCTGGCGTGTTGCCCGACGGCGCGGCGGATCCCACCATCATCCGCGCCGACGGCACGAGGCAAGCGCTCAAAGTGGACGGCAACGCGTACCTTGCGCAGTTCGGGAGCTACGCCCCGCTTCCGACTCGGATCGAATGGACATCCTTGGGGCATGCTGTCACGGCGAGCGCCCCCGTACCAAGCGACGTGGTGAGCGAAGACTGCGTCACGCCAGCCGAAGTAAAGGCGCTCGAAGCGAGCGGCAAGGTCCCTCGGGCTCTAGGACACCCGCCCGCGCAGCCAACGGTTTCGACCGTCTACGCCAAGGGCTAGACGGCCGGCTGCTCGTCTCGCAGCGGGATGCCCAGCAGATCTTCGAGCTCGGGGATCGAGCTCTCGGCGCTGGTGTGGTGGACGACAGCCATGCCGAGCTCCTCGGCGGGGGTGAGGTTGAAGGCGAGATCGTCGACGTAGACGCACAGCTCGGGCGCGATCCCGGCGCGCTCGGCGCCCAGCTCGTACATGCGTTTGGACGGCTTGCGGATGCCCTCCTCGCCCGAGATCACGACGCCGTGGAAGAGCTCGGAGAAGAGGTCGTGGGGGTAGCGGTGGATGCCCCACGAGTTGGAGACGAGCGCCGTGCGGATACCGGCGGCGTGGGCCCGGCGGACGGCCTCGACCATCGCCGCGTCGGGCTCTACTCCCTTGAACAGGCCGTCGATCAGGCCATCGGGCTCGACTTCGAGGAGCGCCGCGAACCTCAGCTCGAACTCGAGCTCCTCGAGCTCGCCCTTCTCGAGCGCGATCAACAGCTCGCGGGCGGCGGGATCGTCGCGGAAGCGGCCGAGCAGCGTCTTGGGGTCGATACCCGACTCCAGGCAGTAGGCGTGGAAGGACACGAACAGGTTGCTCGTCAGGACGCCGCCCCAGTCGATCAGCAGGCCCGTGCGCGCGTCCGTCGGCTCCTCGCCGTGCTCAGGCACCACGGGACACCTCTTCGGCCTGGCCGGCCAGCTCGAGGACGCCCTCGCCGAACTGCCTCAGGTAGGGGTCGTCGGTCGTCCCGGCGATCGCCCGCTTGTAGTTGCCCTCCATGAACACCACGCTCTTCCACAACGCCAGCGTCGTGTACCAGCGGACGTCGCTCATCGAGCGCCCCGACCCCTCCTCGTAGCGGGCGATCAGCTCCTCACGGGTCGGAAAGCCCTCTGCACGGGTGACCTTGCCGAGGTGCTCGCGCAGGCCGCCCGTCGGGTCGCCCTCCTGCGTCCACATCATGCACAGGTAGCCGATGTCGGCCAGAGGGTCGCCGATCGTGGCCATCTCCCAGTCGAGCACCGCCTCGAGATGGGCCGGCGCGGCGGCCGCGAACAGCGTGTTGCCGAGGCGGAAGTCGCCGTGGACGATCGTCGCCTCCCCGGAGCTCGGCATATTGGCCGCAAGCCACGCGCCCACCGTCTCAACGGCGGGGATCTCGCGGGTCTTGTTGAGCTCCCACAGGCCGGTGAAGCGCCGCAGCTGACGTTCGAGGTAGCCGGTCGGCTTGCCGAAGTCCTCCAGGCCCGCCGCCCGCCAGTCGACTCCGTGGATCTCGACCAGCGCGTCGATCAGCTCCTCGCCGATCCGCCGGCGTTCGGCCGGGGAGTCGAGGGCCACCGGAACGCTCGAGACGATGACCTCGCCGGCGACGAACTCCATCACGTAGAACGGCGCGCCGATCGTCTCCTCCTCGGCGCACACGGCCAGCACGTCGGGCACCCGCGCCGCCGTCGGGCGCAGCGCGCGAAGCAGACGCGCCTCGCGCAGGACGTCGTGGGCGGAGGGTGGCAGCGGCGGACGGGGCGGGCGGCGGAGGACAACTTCGCAGCCCTCCCTCTCAATCAAATACGTCATGTTGGAATGGCCCTCGCCGATCGACGTCGCGCGGATCTCGCCCGTGCCGAGGCCGTGCTCGTCGAGGAACGCCTCCAGGGGCTCGAGGACGAGCAGTGGGGGGCGGCTGTTACGCTGCCCGTCCGCCGGGGTCTGGACGATGTCGTCTGGTGCGATCGGAGCACTCACGATCACCCCAACCTACAAAGACCGCAACCTTCGCTGCGCTGAGGTGTCTCAAGCGACCATGCTCAAAATCCGCACGATCTTCCCCACAGTCCTCGCCCTGGCTCTCGTCCTCGGCGCAATCGGAACCTCCACGGCTCTGGCCTCCCACACCCAGACGACCTATTTCGAGGCCTCCAACGACCTTTTCAGCCCGTCCACCCGCGCCCGCGCCTTCGAACAGATGCACACGCTCGGCGTCAAAGCTCTGCGCGTCGAGCTCGCCTGGTCCGATGTGGCGCCGGCCGCCCGCAGCGCGACCAAGCCGTCGTTCGACGCGACCAACCCCGGCCTCTACGCGTGGGGCGAATACGACGCGATCTTCGCCCAAGCACAGCGGCTGCACCTCTCGGTCCTGCTGACCGTCACCTCGCCGGTGCCGCGCTGGGCCACCTCCAACAAGAAAGCCCCCTACATCACGCGGCCGGACCAGCGTGACTTCCAGGAATTCATGACCGCCGTCGCGCGCCACTACGGCTCCGAGGTCTCGCTCTACTCGATCTGGAACGAGCCCAACCACCCGGCCTTCCTGCTCCCGCAGTGGAACTCCAACGGCACGCCCGCCTCGCCCCGGATCTACCGCGGGCTCTTCCAGGCCGGCTATGAAGGCATCAAAGCCGCCGGCGTCGCCCACCCGAAGGTCCTCTTCGGCGAGACTGCGCCTACCGGCTATGACACGGTCAACGTCCGCAGGGAAAAGTCGCGCGCCTACCTGCATGACGTCGCTCCGCTCGCGTTTCTGCGCAGCGCCTTCTGCCTCAACGCCAAGTACAAGCGCGCCGGCTCATGCGGGGCCCTGTCGATCGCGGGCTACGCACACCACGCCTACACGCTCCCCGCCGGTCCCAAATACGTCCCGCCGAAAAGTGACGACGTAACGATTGGCGCCCTCTCACGGCTCGCGCGTGCGCTCGACCTGGCGGCTCGCGCCCACGCGATCAACGGGCACGTGCCGATCTACCTGACCGAGTTCGGGGTCCAGAGCAAGCCCAACAAGCAGCTCGGCGTCTCCGTCGCCCAGCAGGCCGAGTACGGCGCGATCGCCGAGCACATCGCCTGGTCGAACTCTCGCGTGGCGGCCTTCTCGCAGTACCTGCTCCGCGACGACCCGCTCGGTGGCGCGCCCGGATCGAGCGTCCACGGCGGCGTCGTCGGCTTCCAGACGGGCCTCGAGTACGTCAGCGGATCGCGCAAGCCGCTCTACTTCGGCTGGCCCGTCCCGTTGACGGTGTCAAAGACGAGCCACGGCTTCTCGCTCTGGGGCCTCGTGCGGCCGACCGCCGGCGCCACCAAGGTGACCATCCTGGTCAAGCTCAACGGCTCAAAGAGCTACCGGACGCTCAAGACGGTCACGACCAACAGCCACGGCTACTGGTCGTTCGGCTCCTCCACGCGCGGCACCGCCTGGCGCGTGCGCTGGAAGAGCCCCACCGGGGCCAAGTACGAGGGGCCCCCCATCCGCGCCTACTGACGCCGTCTTCACAGGGCCGGGTTCCGAGACCGGCACCCGGCCCTGCGTTGCCTGTGCAGTACGCCGCGCGTCCTCGCGACGGCGCCGCCCGTCGGGCCTAGGATGGCCTCATGCCCGAGCTGCCGGAGGTCGAGATCACGGCCCGCCTGCTCGACCGCGCCCTCGCCGGGGCCGTCATCGAGTCTGCGCTCGCCCCCGGCATCAATGCCCTCAAGACATTCGACCCGCCGCTCACGGCGCTCGAAGGGCGGCGCATCTCGGCGGTCAGGCGGCGGGGCAAGCACCTGATCGTCGAGACCGACAGCGGCCTGTCTGTCTTGATCCACCTCATGTCGGCCGGCCGGCTGCAGCTCTATGCCAAGCGAGCCGGTCCGCGCGACCGGACCTCGCGCCTGCTGCTCAGACTCGCCGGCGAGGAGGCGCCCGACGCGGGCGGCGCCCCCGCGGGATCCGCAAGCGAGCTGCGGCTGCGTGAGTTCGGCTCCAAGCAGGCCGCCTGGGTCAAGGTGCTCGCCGCAGATCAGCTCGAGCAGGACCCCGCTCTCACCAAGCTCGGTCCCGAAGCCTGGCCCGACCCCCCGGTGCTCGAGCAGCTCCTGGCGGCGCCTCGCCCGCTCCACGCCGTTCTGCGTGATCAGCACGTGATCGCCGGCATCGGTCGCTCGTGGGTCGATGAGATCCTCTGGCACGCTCTCCTCTCGCCCTACAAGCGCGGCGCCGACCTCGACGCCGCCGAGGCCGAGGCGCTCCGCGAGGCCATCATCTCGACGCTCGGCGGGGCCATCGAGCACTACGAGCAGGCCGTCAGCCTGCCGATCCCCGACAAGCTGCCCATGCCGCTCCTCGTCCACCGCCACGAGGGCGAGCCATGTCCCCGCTGCGCCACGACTCTGCGCGCGGTCCACTTCGAGGACTACGTCATCGCCTACTGCCCCACCTGCCAGACCGAAGGCCGCGTCCTCAAGGACCGCCGCATGTCGCGGCTGCTGCGCTAGGCGATCGCGGCCAGGATCGGGGCGTGATCGAGCCAGGCGATCAGGTCCCCGACTTCGAGCTCCCCGACCAGGACGGGCGCGGCTCGTCTACCCAGGGGTGTCGACATAGTGCTCGCGAACGCTCGGATCAAGGGTGTCCAACAGGCGCTGAAGATCGTGACAGAGCGACTCGAAGGTGCTCCCGCCGAGCGCAGCAGCCCAAGCGACTTCGATCTCCGCTATCAGTCGCCGGCCCTCGCGCATCGCCCTCCACCCGTGCTCGGTGAGACAGATGAGCTTCGCGCGGCCGTCGCTCGGGTCAGCCCGACGCTCGAGATAGCCGAGGCGTTCAAGCCCATCCACAAGCTCCGCCATCGCCGAGAGGGACAGCCCCGACGAGCCTGCGAGATCGGTCAGCCTGGAGCCGCCCGCCTTGATCGCCCCGAATACCTGGAGGTGGGCCGGGCGAATCCCCTCGACGCCAGCGGACGTCTCGCCGCGACCGGCGAGCTCCGAGCGAAAGAGCCGGATCAGGTTGCCGAGCAGCTGGCCTACCGGTAGTCGCGCTGGCTCAGGCGTCTCGGACATCACAGGTATGGTACGGTATCCGAAGCTTCGGTAACCGTTGTATTCTAGGAGGCGCTCGATGGCTCATCTTGGCCAGAAAATCACGAACACTCGCACGGGCCAGC
Source organism: Solirubrobacteraceae bacterium (assembly GCA_036803745.1). Classification (GTDB taxonomy): domain Bacteria; phylum Actinomycetota; class Thermoleophilia; order Solirubrobacterales; family Solirubrobacteraceae; genus Palsa-744. Next base: position 7,447 of record DAIRTT010000017.1, read on the forward strand.
GGATGACGTTCATCGAGCTGGAGCGGGACTCGCTACGGATCGACAGCGTGAATCCCCCAACTGACGAGCGCGAGCCGCTGCACGTCCACCCAAAGCAGGAGACCGGCACCGAGCTTCTTTCGGGCTCGCTCGTGTTCGAAGTGGACGGCGTTCAGCGCAGGCTCGGCCCGGGAGACTCCATCTCGATACCGGCAAATGTGCCCCATCGGTTCTGGAACGATGGGCAGGAGGATGCCCATTCGATCGGCTTCTTCCGGCCGGCGCTCGCTGGCGCCCAGTTCTTCGAGACCCTCTTCGCACTCGCCAACCAGGACAAGCTCGACGCAAAGGGGATGCCCCGCCCACTGCAGCTCGCCGTCATGGTGCCCGCGTTCGAAGACGACATCAGGCCGGCGAGCCCCCCGTGGCCGGTTCTGCGTGCCGTCGCGATGATCCTCGGTCCGCTCGCCCGCGCCCGCGGCTACAAGAGCACCGTCACGGCCTAGCTCTCTCTGAAGGACCGGACAGCTCGGGGCGTCCCGCGGTCGGCACGCTGCGATAGGGCTAAATGGCCGACTCCGTGCCAGGGCGCGCGCGTCGATACGATCCGGGCGTGGTCGAACCCGGACATCCAGCACCGGACTTCGAGCTCTCAGACCAGGACGGGCGCGCGGTCAAGCTCTCCGACTACCGCGGCCAGTCTGTCGTCGTCTATTTCTATCCCAAGGCCGATACGCCCGGCTGCACCACCCAGGCGTGCGGGGTGCGCGACCACCAGGCCGACTACACCGGCGCCGGCGCGGTCGTCTTCGGCATCTCGCCCGATCCGGTCGCCAAGGTGAAGAAGTTCCACGACAAGCAGGAGCTCAACTTCTCGCTGCTCGCCGACGAGGATCACGCGGTCGCCGAGGCCTACGGGGTGTGGGTGCAGAAGTCGATGTATGGCCGCACCTACATGGGCAACGAGCGGACCACCTTCGTCATCGACCACGACGGCAAGGTCACCGAGGTCATGCGCAAGGTCAAGCCGGCCGAGCACGACGAGCGGGTGCTCGCTGCGCTGGGCTCGGCCGAGCCGCCCGTCCTCTAGCCGCGCCCTCTCGCCGCCGAGTTCGGTCACAAACTCACGCGCTCTGCGTCAATAGGGGTGGATGCTCGACGACGACCGCCCGGACACCGACTTGCTCGCCGGAGCCCGCTCGGGTGAGGCACAGGCCTACGGCGCGTTCTTCCGTCGACACCACGCCCTCGTGCTCGCCTACCTCGGGCGGCGCACCGGCGACGGGGAGGCGGCGGCGGATCTGCTTGCCGAGACTTTCGCGGCGGCCCTGGTGGCGGTCCTCGACACGGCACGCGAGCTTCCCGCCGAGCCCGTGGTGTGGTTGATGACGATCGCGCGCAACAAGCTGATCGACAGCGCACGTAGGGGTCGGGTCGAGCAGGTGGCTCGCCAGCGGTTGGCCCTCGAGCCGCTGGTGCTCGACGACGAGGGTCTGGCGCGCGTCGAGCAGCTGATCGACGCAACGGATGTGGCCGCGACGCTGGCCGAGCGGCTCCCGCCGGATCAGCTCGAGGCGCTCCGGGGGCGGATCTTGGACGAACAGGAGTACGCGGAGATGGCGCGAGAGCTGCGCTGTTCGGAGGCCGTCGTGCGCAAGCGCGTCAGCCGGGCCCTACAGACGCTCCGAGCCGCGATGGAGGGACTGAGATGACCGACTTTCTCGATGGGCTCGAACTGCAACTCGTGCGCGCCGCCGGACGCGGCGTCTCCGCCTCCGCGGCTCCGCGCGCGGAGGGGCTCGCCGCCCGCGGCCACGTGCCGCGCAGGCGCCGGCGCCCGCGCGGTCTGCTGATCCTCGTCCCCGCCCTGATCGCGCTCGCCCTCGGCGGCCTGGCGCTCGGCGGCGTGATCGAAATCGGCAAGCCGGCCGAACCCGGGTTCTCCTCGGTGCAGGCGGGATATGGACCACTCGCTCCGGGCACCTCGCACCTGCTGTCCCTCAGCACGCCCGACCCCCGCGGCGGGCCGGGCTGGGGGATGCGGGTATTCAGCACCAGGCGTGGAGTCGGCTGCATCCAGGTCGGCCGGCTCCTCGAAGGTCGGCTCGGGGCGCTCGGGCAGGATGGCGCCTTCAACAACGACGGGCGCTTTCACGAAGTGGCGCCCGGAAGTGCGCTTCGGTTCTTCGCATGCTCTGCCGTCGACGGCAACGGACGTATCTTCAACAACGTCGTCGTCGGCGATCAGCCGGCCAGCGGATGGAGCGGGTTCGGAAGCTGTGTCCCGGCGACCGCCAGCCACGCCGAAAAGTCTCCCGAGCGGGGAGTCCCGGTCGCCATCTGCCCGCAACAGGACGAGCGGAACCTCTACTACGGGCTGCTCGGGCCGGACGCCAAGAGCATCACCTACACGTCGGGCTCCAAGCGCTTGACGATGCCCACAGTCGGCCCCGAAGGCTCCTACCTGCTCGTCACGGCCGCTCCGTCGCATCAGCTCTTCGACTTTGCCGCGGGCGGCACCTCCGATGTGGTGCCAGTCGACGGGCCGATCACAGAAGTCCACTATCGCGACGGGCGCACCTGCCACCTCACGTCGCGCAGTTGGATCGGCGGCGCGAGCGCGTGCACGCCGAGCCTGAAGGTGCCGGTGGGCTACCGGCCGGTGCCCACTCCCACGGCGGCCCAGGTCGCGACACCGATCCGCGCTCGTGTCGTGCGCGGCGCACGCGGAGAGCGCGAAGTGCTGGTCAGCTTCCGCTCGCGTGTCGCCCTCTCGGAATACCGCAGCACGTACACGCTCAAGCTCGACGAATCCGAACCGCACGGCCGCGCCACCGCTGAGGGCCGGATCAAACCGGCAACTGAGATCCTGGCCGGAGGAACCGTCACGATGCGGATCGGTGGTCGCGCCCCGAACGGCTCGGTGCCACCGGGGAGCTATAGGGGGAGCGTCACGCTCGTCTCCGCAACGGGGCCCGCTCTCTTCGAAGGGCCCGGCACCGTCTATCTCAAAGTGGGCAGCTTCGCGGTCCGCGTACCGTGAGGCGTCGCCTGCGGCCGCGACGACCCGCGGTCAGCCCGTCCCCGACGTCAACCTGCCCTAGCGTTCCCCGCGAGCGTCGGGCGCGTCATACCGCCGACGAGCATGCCCGAGCCGAGGTGGGCGCCGAGGACCGGCCCGACCTCGGTGCAGAACAGCGGCGCCGTGCCGAACAGCTCCCGCCCGGCCGCCACGAGCCGCTCGGCGTCGCCCGGTGCCTGGGCGTGCTGGACGATCCAGTCGCTCGCGCCGCGCTCGTGCAGCTCGTGCAGGTAGGCGACCATTCGATCGAATGCCCGCGCATGCGTGCGCACCCGGCCGACGGGTGCGATCTCGGTGCCGAAGGTCAGGATCGGCTTGATCTTGAGTGCCGTTCCCACCATCGCCTGGGCCGCTCCGATGCGTCCGCCCTTGCGCAGGAACTCGAGTGTGTCGAGGCAGAACCAGATGTCGAGGCTCGCGTGTCCCTGCGCGACCGCATCGACGATCTCCTCCAGCCCGAGTCCCTGACGGGCGGCATCGGCCGCGAGCACGACGAGGCAGCCGAGGCCGCCGGCGCCGGTCTGGCCGTCGAGCACCTCGACCCTGCCGGGGTGGCCCTCGCCGGCGGCGATCCGGGCGGCTTCGCGGGCGCTCTCGCACGTGCCCGACAGCCCGCTCGCAATGTGGATCGAGAGGATGTCGCGACCGGCGGCGAGCAGCGGCTGATAGCAGGCCAGGAAGTCGCCGACCGACGGCTGAGAGGTCGTCGGCAGCTTCGGCGATTCCTGTAGCCGCGCGTAGAAGGCGTCGAGGTCGGTGTACTCGTGCTCGGGTCGCAGCTCGCCGTCCCAGCCCACATAGAGGCTCACTTGGGCGATGTCGAGTGTGGCGATCAGCTCCGGCGGGAGGTAGGGCGTGCTGTCGGTCACGATCGCCACCGCCCGGGGGGTGCTCGCGTCGGCCAGCTGGGAATCTGCCTCTCGAGGAGCCAACACTGTGCTCGGAGCCGCTCGCGCCAGCCGTCCGCCTAGCGGATCAGGCTGTCCATCCGTGTCGCCGTGATCGTCTCGCGCAGCGTGTGCAGCGCGTCGTGCTTGGGCCGCCACCCCAGCTCCCGCCTCGCCTTGGCGGTGCTCATGATGACCGGCTCGCGGAACGCCGCGATCCATTGCGCCTGGGCGGGGAGGAAGCCGAGCCGGCCGATCGTCTCGGCGACGGCGTCAACGGCCAGCTCGGGCACCGGGATCGAGTACCAGCCGAGCTCCTCGGCCAGGACTTTGACGCTCAACTCGCCCGACCCGGCCAGGTTGTAGATGCCCGGTCGGCCTCGTCCGACGACGCCCGAGCGCATGGCGGTGGCGACGTCGTCGTGGTGGACCAGCTGGAACGGGATGCCCGGATCGGGCAGCACGGGGCGCAGGATCGGGACGCCCTCGAGCAGGCCGAGGACGGGCCCGGGCAGGCGGCTCGAGATCTGGGTATAGGGGAGGCTGTCGATCAGCAGGGGCGCGTCGGGTCCAGCCACGATGCACGGCCGGAAGACGTAGGCGGCCGTGTCGCTGTTGTGGAGCGTGTCGGCGAGCAGCTCCTCGACCTCGGCCTTCTGGGCGGAGTAGTAGTGGGCCGAGGTGCCCCGCGCCGGCACATCCTCGGTCAGCGGCTGGGGGTTGTCGCCGTGGAAGCCGTACGCAGCCACCGACGAGGCGTAGACCAGGCGCTTCACGCCCGCGGCGACGGCCGCGTCGAAGACGTTGCGCGATCCGGTCAGGTTCACGCGGCGGCTCTCGCGGGCGCCGCCCATGATCATGAACGCCAGGTGCACGACGACGTCGGCGTCCTCGACGAGGTCGGCGACGGCACGGCGATCGAGCACGTCGCCGCGCCGGTAGGCGACCTTCTTCCAGCCGTGCGCGCGCGGGTCAAACGGCCGCCGCGCCATTCCGATGATCGTGGCGACCTCGCGGGAGCGCTCGAGAGCGGAGACGACCGCGCGCCCCATCTCGCCGGTCGGTCCGGTGATTGCGACCGTCAGGCCTTTGGGGGTGATCTTGCGCGTGGCCATGCCTCCGCGTAACTATCGCACCGTCGCGCGCGCGGTGGCGGGCGCTAGATTCAGGCGATGAGCGGCGGCGAACTCGGACTGTGCATATCTGTGTTCCTCGCGTGTTCGGTCGAGGCGGTCGAGGCGCTCACGATCGTCATGGCTGTCGGCAGCACGAGGAGCTGGCGGTCGGCGCTGGCCGGCGTCGGAGTCGCCGCGGTCGCACTCGCGGTCATCGTGGTCGTGCTCGGTGCCGCCCTCAAAACGCTTCCGATCGACGCGCTGCGCCTGGCGATCGGGCTGCTGCTGCTCCTGTTCGGACTGCAGTGGCTGCGCAAGGCCGTCCTGCGGGCGGCGGGGCTCAAGGCCCTGCACGACGAGCGCAGCGCCTACCGCGAGGAGCTCGCCGCGGCCCGTGCCGCCGGGCGTCCGCGTGCGGGCTGGGACGTCTACTCGTTCGTGGCCTCCTTCAAAGGCGTCCTGCTCGAGGGCCTCGAGGTCGCGCTGATCGTGGTCACTTTCGGAGTCAACCAGCACCGCACCGCGCTCGCCGGGGCGGTCGCCGGCGTGGCGGTCGCGTGGGTGATCGCCGCCGGTGTCGCCGTGCGGGCGCCGCTCGCGCGGGTCCCTGAGAACACGATGAAGTTCGCCGTCGGGGTCATGCTCTGCTCCTACGGGATCTTCTGGGCGGGCGAGGGAGCCGGCCTGAGCTGGCCGGGCGGCGACGCGATGATCCTGGCGATCGCACCTGCCGTCCTGGCCGCGGCGCTGGCGGCGGTCGCCTCACTGCGGACAGTGCCCGGCGAGTGATCCTCGGCGCCGGCGGGAAACGCGTCGCTCGATGCCGCTGCGCCTGGCCGGAGCCCTGCTGATTCCCGTCGCCGTCGCCGTCGACACGGGCGACGCGCGAGCCGCGCTCGCCCAGGCGTGGCCCCCTTTCGTGCTCGTCGCCGGGCTGCTGCTGATCGGGCTTGTCGCGGGCCGCGACGGTCTGTTCGACGCGGCCGCCTCCAGGCTCGTCCGTCTGGGAGGTCCGCCCGTCGTGCTGCTGCTGGCGTGTCTGGCGCTGGTGGCTGTGGTGACGGCCTTCCTCAACCTCGACACATCGGTCGTCTTCCTGACCCCCGTCCTGATCGGCGCCGCCCGGCTGCGGGCGCTCGACACGGCGCCGTTCCTCTATGGCAGCGTCCTGATGGCCAACGCTTCCTCGCTGTTCCTTCCCGGCTCGAACCTGACCAATCTGCTCGTCCTCTCCGGCCGCCGCACCTCCGGCGCGGCCTTCTTCGCCGACATGCTGCCCATGGCTCTCGCCGCCGCCGGGATCACGGCGGCCGGTCTCCTGATCATCCACCGTCGCTCACTCGCCGGGTCCGGCCCGGCCCCCGAGCGCTCCGCGCTCGCGAAACCCGAGCCGCTTCGCCTCAGCCTCGGCCTGTGGGGAGCGCTGCTCGCGGCGGGTCTGATCGTCGCGCTGCGCAACGCGGCTCTGCCCGTGCTGGCGATCGGCCTCCTCATGCTCGCCGTCCGCTCGCGTCAGGGTCGGATGGGGCTCACCGCGAGCCTGTCGTGGCTGGGAATCCCCGTCCTGTTCAGCCTGTTCGGAGTCTCGGTCGCGCTCGGCACACTCGCCCGCGCCAGTACCTTCCCGGCAGATGTCCTGCATTCGGCCGGCGCGCCCGCGACGGCCGCTGTGGCGGCGCTGGCGAGCGTGCTCGTCAACAACCTCCCGGCCGCCGTGCTGCTGTCCTCGACCCCTCACATCCATGTCTCGGCCCTGCTGATCGGCCTCAACGTCGGGCCGAACCTGGCGGTGACGGGCTCGCTCGCGGTCCTGCTGTGGTGGCGGGCGGCATCCTCGAGCCACGAGCGGCCGTCGATCGCGGCCTCCTCGCGCCATGGCCTGCTGCTCGCGCCGGCGGCGATCCTCGGCGCGCTGGCGGCCGGCGGCCTGCTCTGACGCGCACCGTGGCGGGCCGCGTACGCTTGGGCTGTGCCCGCCCTCACCGCCTCAGCCTCGGTCGGCCAGAGCATCAGCTCGTTCTTCGACGCGGCCGGGCAGTTCTTCACCGATCTGGCCGCAGTCCACTGGCCCGCGCTGCTGCTGGGGCTGCTGTTCTTCGGCCTCAACCTGACGATCCGCTCGCGCGCGTTCTTCAACAGCCTGCGGGCCGCCTACCCGTCGGCGATCTTCCAGTGGCGGCGGATCTGGGGCGCCTACTTCGCGGCGGTCGGCTTCAACAATGTCGTTCCGGCCCGCGGCGGCGACGTGATCAAGCTCTTCCTCACGCGCTCCTCGATCCCCGGGTCGCGCTACCCGACGGTCGCCTCGGCGTTCTTCGTCGAGTCGATCTTCGACGCCACCGTCGGGGTGCTGGTGCTGATCTTCGCGTTCACGCAGGGGGTCTTCCCCAAGCCGCCCGACTTCTCCAAACTCGGCTCCTTCGACATCGCATACCTGGCCGAGCACTTCCGCCTGACCCTCTTCCTGATCACGGTCTTCGCGGTCGTGGCGCTCGTGGCGTTCGCGCTGCTCTCGGTGCGCGTGCAGGCGTTCTGGGCGCGGGTCCGCCAGGGCTTGACGATCCTGAGCGACCGTCCTCGCTACCTGCGCGAGGTGGTGGCCCTGCAGGTCATCGCGTGGCTGTGCCGCTTCGCCGCCTTCTGGTTCCTGCTCGACGCCTTCCGCGTGGGCGGCTCGGTCAAGAACGTGCTGCTCGTGTTCGCCGTCAACCAGGTGGCCGGGGCGGTGCCGTTCACGCCGGGCGGCGCGGGGGTCCAGCAGGCGCTGCTCGTCAAGGTGTTCGCCTCGAGCGCTCCGACGGCCGTCGTGGCTGCCTATTCGGTCGGCCAGCAGATCGCAATCGCGGCGTTCACGGCCACGATCGGGCTCGCCTCGGTCGTCTTCATCTTCCGCTTCCGCTCCTTCCGTGAGGTCATAAGCGCCGGGCGCGCCTCACGCGATGCCGAACGCGCCGCCGAGCAGGCGGGCGTGTCGCTCGAGGATGAGGATCTCGGCGCGGGGGAGCCCTTCGAGGACGAGTACTCGAGAGCTCGCTACTGAAGGCCCTCGCGGGCCTCGCGCACCAGCGCGACCGCCTCGGGGAAGACGCGGGCGATGACCGTCCGGATCTGCTCGGCCTGGGCCTCGGCGTTCCCCTGCACGTTCACGCGCTGCACGGCCGCCACGGTCATGTCGACGGCGAGCTTGATCGCGTTGTCCGCCCATGCCAGGCGCTGGTTGCCCTGAACCTGTTCGGCGAACTCGGCCAAGCGTCGCTGGAGCTCCTCAGGATCTCCGAACAGGTCTCCGAGACCGCCACTCTCCATGCCCGCATCATAGACTGCCCTGCTCGTGGCCAGCGCAAGCGAGATCCGGCAGCAGGTCGAGCGCGAGTCCGAGCGTCGCGGCCGCCTGGCCGTACCCGCGTTCGCGGGCGGGATGCTCTACCTGCTGAGCGCGATCATCATCGAAGCGACGATCAAAGCGGCGCCGACGGTCGGCATCTTCCAGGGCCTCACGCCGGCCCTCGCCGGCGAATCGGACCCGGCCGTCAGCCCGCGGGCCAACGAGGTCAAATACATCAGCCACCACGCCTTCTCGCTCATCACCGGAAGCGCCCTGGCGGTGGTGGCGGTCGGCTCGCTCGTGCTGATCCTCCTGCTCCTGTTCGATGCGACCAGCTTCAGGCGGCCGAACAGCTGGGCGATTGCCCGCCCGCTCGTCCTGTTCGGCGGCGGCGCCTTCGCGCTCATCAGCCTCGCCCACCAGGTCGTGGCGGCCCTCGAAACGCACAGCTTCGCCGTCGGCTCCGATCACTCGACCCACGCGGTCGACCAGGCGCTGAGCAAGAGCACTCCCAACCTGATCGTCGCCTATGTGGCGCTGCTCGCCGGGCTGGCGTTCGCCGTGGGGATGATCACGGTCGTGCTGAACGCGCTGCGAGTGGGGCTGCTGCCGCGCTGGATGGGCATCCTCGGAATCTTCACCGGCATCCTGATCTTCCTGCCCCTCGGCGGGGCCGAGCTGCAGGTCGTGCCCTCGTTCTGGATGGTCATGATGGGGATCCTGTTCATCGGCAAATGGCCCAACGAGGAGCCACTGGCATGGGCGGCAGGCGAGGCGCGCCCGTGGCCGCCGGGCGGCCGCCGCGGCGCCGCGATCGCGGTCGCAGGGAAACCGACGCCCGCGATGGCCGGGGCGGGCGGCGATGTGGTGCCCGAGCCGACGAACCCCGTGCGCTCGACCTCGCGCAAGCGGCGCAAGCGCGGCTCGCGCGGCTAGTCCGAACTGAGCCCGAGCGGCTGAGCTTCAGGCCCCCGGCGCGCGAATGTGTGATTAGGCATACTCAGCGGGGGCAATACCTAGGTAAGAGTCGCGGGAGGCCTCGCGGCTTCCCGAGACTGGCGCACCGGGAGCGGTGCGGACGTCGAGGTGAAGGAGGCTTCTCATGGAGGCAGCATCGATCGACCCCCAACGGCAGGACGCGGCCGGCGTCGGCAGTACGACCCCTGCCGGCGAACGCGTCTGGAAACCGGCTGACCCAGGCCCGCTGGGGCTGGCGGCCTTCGCGATGACGACGTTCGTCCTGTCGATGTTCAACGCAAACCTGGTCAACGAAAAGGGCCTGCCCGTCGTGCTCGGTCTCGCGCTGGCCTACGGCGGGATCGTTCAGGTGCTGGCCGGGATGTGGGAGTTCCGCACAGGCAACACGTTCGGGGCGGTGGCCTTCAGCTCGTTCGGCGCGTTCTGGATCTCGTTCTGGGCGCTGGAGGCGTTCTACGCCAAGGACATCACGGGCAACGTCGGGCACGCGGTCGGCGTGTACCTGTGGGCGTGGGCGATCTTCACGGCCTACATGGCCGTGGCGGCGCTGCGCGTGAGCGGAGCGGTGCTCGCGGTCTTCGTCCTGCTGACGGTGACCTTCGTGCTCCTGGCGATCGGCGCCTCGGGCGCCCACACGTCGATCACCCACTGGGGCGGCTACGTCGGTCTGGCAACCGCCGCTACCGCCTGGTACGCGTCGTTTGCGGCCGTTGTCAACTCGACGTTCGGACGCACGGTCATCCCGGTGTTCCCGCTGGCGCGGCCGCGGTGAGCGCCCGGGGACGCGGATACGCCGCCCCCGGGCGGCGCCAGAGTGCAGCGGAGCCTCGTCGGACGGGCGGCCTGTGAGAATGGTCCGGCGGCGAGGCCCGCAAACTTCGAGGCAGAGGAGTGTGAGCAGATGAGCGGTGATTCCGATGGTGCATCCGTGGGCGAGGAGCTGGACGCCGAGTTGGCAGCGCTCCTCGACGTCGAGCGCTTCGAGCCGCCGGCGGAGTTTCGCGAGCACGCGCTCCTGAGCGACCCGGCCGTCTATGAGCAGGCGGCCGCCGACCCGCAGGCCTGGTGGGCCGCGCAGGCGGAGGAGCTCGAGTGGTTTCAGAAGTGGACCCGGGTGCTCGACGACGACGATCCCCCGTTCTACAAGTGGTTCACGGGCGGGAGCCTCAACGTCTCCTACAACTGTCTCGACCGCCATGTGATCGCCGGCCGGGGCGATCGGGTGGCGTTCCACTGGCGCGGCGAGGATGGCACCGAGCGTGACCTCACCTACGCCGAGCTGCTCGGCCAGGTCGAACGTTTCGCGAGCGCGCTCAAGGCGCTGGGCGTCGAGCGCGGCGACGTGGTGGGCATCTACCTGCCGATGATCCCCGAGGTCGTCGTCGCGATGCTCGCGTGTGCGCGCATCGGCGCGCCTCACAACGTCGTCTTCGGCGGCTTCTCGGCCGAGGCGGTCCGCGAGCGGATGGAGTTCTCCGAGGCCAAGGTCCTGGTCACGGTCGACGGCGCTGCTCGCAAGGGCAAGACGGCGCCCGTCAAGGACCGCGTCGATGAGGTGATGGGCGACCTCGAGACGCTCGAGAAGATCGTCGTCGTCCGCAGCAAGGGGACGGCCTGCAGGATGCAGGAGGGGCGCGACGTCTTCTATGAGGACATCATCCAGGCCGCCGAGCCGCAGTGCCCGCCCGAGCCGCTCGACGCCGAGCACCCGCTGTACATCCTCTACACGTCGGGCTCGACCGCCAAGCCCAAGGGCATCCTGCACACGACCGGCGGCTACCTGACGGGCGTCGCTGCAACGCACCGCTACGTCTTTGACCTCAAGCCCGAGACCGACGTCTACTGGTGCGCGGCCGACGTCGGCTGGGTCACCGGCCACTCCTACATCGTCTATGGGCCGCTCTGCAACGGCGCCACGTCGGTCATGTGGGAGGGCGCGCCGGACTATCCCGACAAGGGCATCTGGTGGGAGATCGTCGAGCGCTACGGCGTGACGATCCTCTACTGCGCGCCGACGGCGATCCGGGCGTGCATCAAGTGGGGCGCCGAGTGGCCGCGCAAGCGCGACCTCTCGAGCCTGCGCCTGCTCGGGTCGGTCGGCGAGCCGATCAACCCCAAGGCATGGCTGTGGTACCACAAGGTGATCGGTGGCGAACGGTGTCCGATCGTCGATACGTGGTGGCAGACAGAGACCGGCGCGATCATGATCACCCCGCTGCCGGGCATCACGGCGACCAAGCCGGGCTCGGCGACCCAGCCGTTCCCGGGGGTGTTCGCCGAAGTGCTCGCCGAGAGCACCGGCGAGCGCGTCGAGGAGGGGCAGGGCCTGCTGGTCCTGACGCAGCCCTGGCCGTCGATGCTGCGCACGCTCTACAAGGAGCGTGAGCGCTTTATCGAGACCTACTTCAAGCGCTTCGGCTCGGAGACCTACCTCGTCGGCGACGCCGCCCGCCGCGACAGCGACGGCTACTTCTGGGTCATCGGCCGGATCGACGACGTGGTCAACGTGGCGGGGCACCGCCTATCGACCGCCGAGGTCGAGTCGGCGATCGTGGCCCACACCGACGTCGCCGAGGCGGCTGTCATCGGCCAGCACGACGAGGACACCGGCCAGGCGATCGTTGCGTTCGTCACGCTCCAGGGCGACCTCGAAGGTGACGCCGAGACCGTCGAGGGCATCCGTGAGACGGTCTCGGGGCGGATCGGCAAGTTCGCCCGTCCCAAGCGCGTCATCTGGACCGACGATCTGCCCAAGACGCGCTCCGGGAAGATCATGCGCCGCCTGCTGCGCGACATCGCCGAGGGCCGCGCCCTGGGCGACGTCACGACGCTGCGCGACCCGGCCGTCATGGACGAGCTCGAGGACCGCGTCAAGGAGCTCCGCGCTGAGGAGGACTGACGGGCCGAACCGCGTTACTACGCCGTCTGATATAACGTTTTACGTAGTAAGGTAGGGTTGCGCGAGCCCCTTGGGGTCGATTCCCGATAGGCGGACGGCGGCTGCCCCGTCACGGTGGGTGGACGCCCGAGCCGATGACACCGACACAGTAAGGAGCCTGATGAGATCGCAGCCTGCCGAAGCACCGAGCTCGACTGACGATGGCGCGGCCATCGAAGCGAGCGGCGTGACCAAGCGCTTCGGTGAGCGTACGGCGGTCGACGGCGTCGACCTGTTCGTGCCGCGCGGGTCGGCGTTCGGCTTCCTCGGCCCCAACGGCGCGGGAAAGACGACCATGATCCGGATGCTCCTCGGCCTGACGCCGGCGAGCGCGGGAACGATGCGTGTGCTCGGCCATCCGGTGCCGGCCGAGCGCGAAACGGCGCTGCGGCACGTCGGGGCGATCGTCGAGGACCCACGTTTTCACCAGCATCTGACCGGCCGCGAGAACCTGAAGGTCGTGGCGGCGGTGCGCGGTAGCGACGCGGACGCGCGCATCGCCCCGGCGCTCGCGCGAGTGGGGTTGTCCGAGCGGGCCGAGGAGCGCGTCAAGAGCTACTCCCTCGGCATGCGCCAGCGCCTGGGCGTCGCGCGGTGCCTGCTCGCCGACCCCCAGCTGCTGATCCTCGACGAGCCGACCAACGGCCTGGACCCCGGCGGGATCCAGGAGTTCCGGGTGATGATCCGGGACATGGTCGAGCAGGAGGGGCGGACGGTCTTCATCTCCTCGCATCTGCTCGACGAGGTCGAAAAGATCTGTGACGCCGCGGCGATCGTCGACCGCGGGCGGGTCATCACACAGGGCCCCATCGCCGAGCTGGCGGCCGGCGGCGCCCAACACGAGCTGATCGTCGGCGTCGATGACCCGGCGCGCGCGCTGGCTCTGCTCGACGGACTGGCGGAGGTGCGCGAGGCGCGCCTCTCCGACGAGGGTCTTCGGGTGCTGCTGAGCGACGGCCCGCAGGCGGCAGCGGCCGTCAACGCGTGCCTTGTCTCGGCCGGTCTGGCCGTCGTGCGCCTGGAGCCCGTGCGCCACAGCCTCGAGCAGCGCTTCCTTGAGATCACCTCGAGACTCGACGCCCCGCCGCAGGAGGTGCGGTCATGAGCGCTCTCGCCCTCAGGATGGTCGACGCGGACCTGCTCAAGCTGCGCAAGAGGCGCGGCACGCTCGCCTGGGTGCTCGTGCTGGCGCTCGCCCCGCTCCTCATCCTCTATGTCGTCAAGGTCCTGCAGCACTCCTCGACTCCGCTCCAGCATGGCCCCGCGGGCGGTACCCCCGGCTTCACCGACGGCGTGCGGCTGCTGTGCCTGTTCTTCGGGCCGCTCGCCGCCATCCTGATCGGCGTCGAGGCCGGCACGGCAGACGTGTCGGCGGGCGTCTGGCGCGACCTCGTCGTCACGGGCCGCTCGCGCACCGCGCTGTTCGCCTCGCGCGTGCCCGCCGCGCTGGCGCTGTGCTGGGCGGTCATGCTGATCGGCTACGGCCTGGTCCTCATCGGCACATATGCCTTCGCCGGCGGCCTGCCGACGCCCGACGCCGCGTTGGTGCTCAACGGCCTTGCCTTCACGCTGATGGCCACGGGCGCCGTCTGCGTCGTGGCGGTCGGCTTCTCCTCGCTGACGACCTCCAAGCCGGCGTCGGTCACCGCGCTGATCGGCTGGCAGCTCGTGGCCAGCCCGCTGCTGGCCAACATCGGCTCTCTCGGCAGCGCCCGCGACGCGTTGCTCAGCCAGGCGGTCGTCCACTTCAGCCCCGTCCACGTCGGCGACCGGGGAGCGGCCGTGTCGATGTCTCAGGGCACCGCGCTCGTCGTGCTGCTCGCGTGGATGGCGGTGTTCACCGCGCTCGGAGCGTGGCGGACGCGGACGATGGACGCCTGAGCCGGGCGGACCCCGCCGCGCGTCCGCGTCCGGGGCGCGGCGTTCAGACCTTGCTGTGCTCGGGCACCCAGGAGCCGTCGTCGCTGCGCTTGAAATCCTGGAACAGCCCGGGCGCCTCGCGCTGCATGATCCGCGCGATCATGTCGAAGACCAGGCGCAGCTCCTCCTCCGCGCCCTCGGCCGTGCGCATCTCGATCACGTGGCGCAGCGTGCGCGCATTCGCCGTCCAGAGGATGTCGGTGCTCAGCCCCGTCGGAGCCAGCCGGCGCAGCGCCGAGGTGACCTCCTTCTTGACGTGGAAGGGCACGCCCTCCTCGTCGATCCCGAGCTCCGCGGCCGCCTTGACCTGGAACTCCTCGAGCTGCTCGACGATCGAGAGGACCTGATCGCGCACCGGCTCCAGAGCCGGGGGGACGCGGAAGCCGATGTCGGTCAGGCGCACGTAGCGCAGGCTCTCCTGGCTGAAGGCCGAGCCGGCACGATGGCGAATCAGCTCGTGGGTGAAAACACGCGAACAATTCCGAATAGCGAAACTGTAGTTCGCATGCTCCAGCACACTCCCGTGGGCCGAGCGCAGGATGTTGGCGAAGTACTCGCGCTGGTCGGTCCTGACCCGCGTGACGTTCGCGTTGAGCCCCGGCTCCCAGCTGCGGTAGCAGGCGCGCCCGCCGAACTCGACGATCAGCTCGCCGTGATTGATGTCCGCGCCCGCTCCGTCCTCGGTGTCGCCCAGGCGCCGCTCCAGCCAGGACGTGCCGCCGACCGACTCGAGGTAGCCGCGCATGCCCTCGAGATCGATCGAGGGGCGTGCGAGGAGGAAGACCTGGGGGCTCGTCTCGTGCATTGGGCGGACGATGCTACATCGGGCTCCGGGCGGTACCGTCGGGCCCGCCGCTCGCTCGACACAGGTCCCGGAACGTCTGCTTAGACTGTGGCCGAGTGGAAACCCCGGAAGGAGCAATGGCGACGGGCAACATCGTCGAGGCGCATGGGCTGCGTCGCCGCTTCGGTGAGGGCGAGGCAGCCGTCGATGCGCTCGACGGGGTCACGGTCGACTTCCCCGCCGGACGCTTCACGGCGATCATGGGTCCGTCCGGTTCGGGCAAGTCGACGCTCATGCACATCCTCGCGGGTCTCGACCGCCCGACGTCGGGGACCGTGGCGATCGGCGGCGTGCAGCTGACCGAGCTGGGCGACCGCGAGCTGACCCAGCTGCGGCGCGACAAGGTCGGCTTCATCTTTCAGACGTTCAACTTGCTCCCCGTCCTGAACGCCGAGGAGAACATCGTCCTGCCACTCTCGATCGCCGGACGCAAGCCCGACCGCGAGTGGTTCGACCGCCTCGTCGACACGGTCGGCATCCGCGATCGCCTGTCGCACCGCCCGGCGGAGATGTCCGGCGGCCAGCAGCAGCGGGTGGCGGTTGCGCGGGCGCTGATCTCCCGTCCGGCCGTCGTGTTCGCCGACGAGCCGTCAGGCAACCTCGACTCAAGATCCTCGAGCGACGTGCTCGACCTGCTCCGCCACGCGGTCGATGATTTCGGCCAGACCGTCGTGATGGTCACGCACGATGCCCACGCCGCCTCATATGCCGACCGCCTGCTCGTGCTGGCCGACGGCAGGATCGTCCACGACGGGGAGTCCGCCACGGCCGAGCAGGCGCTCGACCTGATGAAGTCCGTGGGCTGATGCTGGCGCTGGTCCTCAGAGGCTTCCTCCAGCGCAAGCTCAGGGTCCTGCTGACGGGGATCTCGATCGCGCTCGGCGTCGCCCTGATGGCGGGCACCTATGTCCTGACGGACACGATCAACCAGTCCTTCGCCGGCATCTTCCAGGTCGCCAACCGCGGCAACGACGTGGTCGTCTCGCCGACGCAGAACCTGGGCAGCCAGACGAGGTCGCAGACCTCGCCGATCACCGACGCGATGCTCGCCAAGGTCCGCGCGACGCCCGGGGTGGCCGAGGCGGCCGGCGCGATCTTCGCGGTGGCCAGCTTCCTGGACATCCACGGCAAGCGCCTGACCACCGGAGGTGCGCCGGCGTTCGTCGGCAGCGAGGAGCCAAAGCCCTTCGAGTCCTTCACCGCCGAACGCGGTCGCTTCCCGGCGACGGCCGACCAGGTGGCGATCGACGAAGCGACCGCCAACCGGGCGGGTCTGAAGATCGGCGGGCAGATGATCGTCGCCGCCTCGGCGCCCGCCAAGCGCTACACGATCGTGGGAATCCTGAAGTTCGGCGGCGGGCAGTCCTTCGGCGGCGCCGGGGCAGCGATCATGATTCCCGCCGAGGCCCAGCGG
>DAIRTT010000018.1:0-23570 GCA_036803745.1 Solirubrobacteraceae bacterium
CGCGATCGTCCTCGCAACGGCTCGAGAGTTGGGTGGTGAGCTGCTGAGCTACGACAGCGGCCTCTCACGGCTCGCCCGCTCCTAGCGAGAGCGCGCCGAGCACCGTGCCGAGGAGGCCCGCGGCAGCAGGCGAGTCCTGCGCGCGACACGCGCATCGGGCAGACGCCCGCCGCACCTATTTTGGGTCCAACGACCGCCGTAACGGGTAACCCCAGAATTGGGATGACCATGACTGAGCCCCAGCTACACGCCGTCCCACGCGCCGCCGCGCCGCGCCGCGCCGGGCGAGCCAGGAAGCCGATCCTCGGGCGGCGGGCCGCCGGCTGGATGGAGCAGGCCTTCGAGGAGGGCGCCGCCGTCGGTCGCAACGCGACCGACCCCGATCGGCGCGTGCGCGAGTGCATCGACGGCCTCGACCTGCGCGAGCTGAGCGCAGCCGTCGCCCGCGATGCCGGCCGGCGCGGCGTCGCCTTCGGCTCGGGCGAGGCTGGTCAGGAGTTCCTGATCGACCCGATTCCGCGCGTGATCGACGCGGTCCAGTGGCAGACGCTGTCCGACGGCGTCGCCCAGCGGGTCCGTGCGCTCGAGCTGTTCGTCCGCGACGTTTACGGCGACCAACTGATCGTCGAGGCCGGCGTGGTCCCCGGGCGCTGCCTCTGCTCCGCCCGGCACTTCGAGCCGCGGCTGCGCGGCCTCGACGGAACGGTTCGCTCGTGGCTGACGGTTGCGGGCCTCGATCTGGTGCGCGACAGCGACGGCTCCTTCAAGGTCCTCGAGGACAACGTTCGCACCCCCTCCGGCATCGCCTACGCGCTCGCCACCAGAGAGCTGCTTGACGCGCACCTCCCCCGCCCGGACGGCATCGCGGTGCGCTCGCTCGAGGGAGCCATGGGGATGCTCGGTGGCGCGCTCCGAGCAGCGGCCCCGGACGGCCGCGAGGATCCGATGGTCGTGCTGCTCACCGACGGCCCCGCCAACTCCGCCTACTACGAGCACGCGAGCATCGCCGCGGCGCTAGGCCTCCCGCTCGTCCTGCCCGAGCAGCTCTCGAGCCGGCGCGGTCGCCTCTACGCGCTCCTCGTCGACGGCGAGTGGGCCGTCGACGTCGTCTACCGCCGCACCGACGAGGACAGGCTGGCCGACGACCACGGGCGCCGCACGGCGATCGCCGAGCTGCTGCTCGACCCGATCCGCACAGGAACTCTCGCGTGTGTCAACGCGTTCGGCACGGGCGTCGCGGACGACAAGCTCATGCACGCCTACGTCGAGGACATGATCCGCTTCTATCTCGCCGAGGAGCCCAAGCTGCTGTCGGTGCCGACGTATGACCCGTGCCAGCCGGGTGTCCTTGAGATGATCGTCGAGCGCATCGATGAGCTCGTCGTCAAGCCGCGCAGCGGGCACGGCGGCTACGGCGTCGTCATCGGCCCCCACGCCAACCGGGAGGATCTCGACGCCGCGGCCCGCGCGGTCCTGGCCGCGCCGGCCAATTACGTCGCCCAGGAGACGATCATGCTCTCGCGCCATCCGACCGTCACCGACGGGCGCCTGGAGCCCCGTCACATCGACTTCAGGCCGTTCGCCATCTCCAGTCGCGACCGTGTCGAGGTCGTGCCGGGCGGCCTCACCCGCGTCGCCTTCGACCGGGATGCCCTCGTCGTCAACTCGTCCCAGAACGGTGGCAGCAAGGACACCTGGGTGCTCCAGTGACCCGGCCCCTGATCGGCGTCACCGTCTCGGAGATCCGCTGCAAGCAGGCGGCCCAGAGCGTACGCCACGGCGAGCCGACCCAGACCGAGATGACTCTCGGGCTGCCATACATGCGCGCGATCGAGCGGGCCGGCGGCATCCCCGTGGCGGTGCCGCCGCTGGAGGGAGAGGGGATCGCCGACCTGCTCGAGCACGTCTCCGGCGTCCTGCTCACCGGCGGCCCCGACCTCGACCCCGCCTTCTACGGCTGCGACCCGCATCCCGAGCTCGGTCCGCTCGACGCCTCCGTCGACGCGTTCGAGATCGCCATGTGCCGCCACGCCGATGGGCAGGGCCTGCCGATCCTCGGCGTCTGCCGCGGAGCCCAGGTGCTCAACGTCGCACGGGGCGGCACCCTGCACCAGCACCTGCCCGACCTGACAGGCGGCGATGTCGAGCACCGCCAGCCCGAGCCGGGCGACCGCACGACCCACGACGTCCTCGTCGCGCCCGACAGCCGCCTGGCGCAGACGACGGGCGGCGGTCCGGTCGCCGTCAACACCTTCCATCACCAGGCCGTCGAGCGCCTCGGCGAGGGACTGCGTCCCGTGGCGTGGGCGCCCGACGGGATCATCGAGGCGATCGAGGGCGAGGACGGTCCGTTCGCGCTTGGCGTCCAGTGGCACGCCGAGACCCTCATCGGCGAAGCCGAGCAGCTCGCGCTGTTCGCGCTGCTCGTCGACGCTGCGCGGCGATGTGTGCGGAGGGATCCCGATGCCCACGCTCTCTGAGGACCTGCGCGGGAGCCACGAGGCGCAGCGAGCCCGATCGTGGTCGCGGTGGGCGCCCGACGGCGTCGTCCCGTGGACGGTCGGCGTCGAGGAGGAGGTCATGCTGCTCGAGCCCTCCGACTGGTCGCTCGCCTCGCGGGCCGACCTCGTCATCGAGCGCCTCAGAGGAGAGCTCGCCGCCCACGCCAGCCCCGAGACGCACGGCTCCGCGCTCGAGCTCCGCACAGACCCCCACGCGACGGTCGCCCAGGCGCTCGCCCAGCTTCAGCGCCTGCGGGCCGCGCTGCTGCAGGAGCTGCATCCACTTGGGCTGAGCGCCGCCGTCGCCGGGATGCATCCCTTCGCCTCCTGGCAGGACACCGAGATCTCCCAGGGAGAGCGCTACCGGTTCCTGTACGGGTCGATGCGCGAGCTCGCCAGGCGCGAGCCGACGTTTGCGCTCCACGTCCACGTCGCCGTCGAGGATCCCGAGCGCGCGATCCAGGCGGCCAACCGCATGCGCAGCCATCTCCCCCTGCTGCTCGCGCTCTCGGCCAACTCGCCCTTCTGGCAGGGCCGCGACACAGGACTGGCCTCAGCGCGCACACCGCTCTTCCAGGCGTTCCCGCGGGTCGGCATCCCGCGGGCGTTCGCCGACTATCAGGACTACGTCGAGACGATCGACCTGCTGATCCGCTGCGAGGCCTTCCCCGAGCCGACGTTCCTGTGGTGGGACGTCCGCCTGCAGCCGCGCTTCGGCACGATCGAGGTGCGCGTGATGGACGCCCAGACGACAGCCGAGGACTCGGCCGCGCTGAGCGCTCTCGTCCAGTGCCTGGTGCGGCTCGAGGCGCTCAATGCCCCGCGCGTCTCAGAGGGCAGCGAGCGGCCCGAGGTGCTCGCGGAGAATCGCTTCCTCGCCGCCCGGGACGGCGCCGGCGCGAGCCTCATCGACGCGGCGCTCGGGCGCCGGGTGCCCGTCGCGGAGGTGCTCAAAGGCGTCCTCGCCCGCTGCCGCGAGCACGCCGAGGAGCTCGGTTGTGTGGAGGAGCTTGACGGCTGCACGCACCTCCTCGCCACGCCGCGGCCGACCAGGCAGCTGGACCTCGCGCGCGGACCCGACAAGCTGCAGGGCCTCGTCGAGGCGCTCGCAGGGCTGTTCTAAGGCGGCGGTGGACAGCCGGGTGGCTATGTTGGCGAGTCATGGCAGCCGAGGACATCGACGTGCGCTGGGCCGAGCACGAGGGCGACCTCGGCGGGGCGCTTGCCCTGCGCGAGGAGGTCTTCTGCCACGAGCAGGGGGTGCCGCGTGAGGAGGAGATCGACGGTCGCGACGGGGATGCCCTCCACGTGGTTGCCGTCGAGCTCGGCGATGGCCGGGTGGTTGGCACGGTGCGGCTGCTGATCGACGCCGGCACCGCCAAAGTCGGGCGCGTCGCGGTCGCCTCGCCCTGGCGGCGCCGCGGGATCGCATCCCGGATGCTCGACATGGCGCTCGACGGCGCCCGCGAGAATGGCTGCAATGCAGCGCGTCTTGCCGCTCAGCTGCAGGCGAGCGAGCTCTACGCACGCGCAGGCTTCGCCGTCGAATCGGACGTGTTCGAGGAAGCGGGCATGCCCCACGTATGGATGGGGATGCGGCTCAACGCCGAACAGTGAGCAGCGGCGCCGGAAACGGCGCCTGCGAGGATGGCAGGGTGTATCGTCAGTAGCGATCA
This sequence comes from Solirubrobacteraceae bacterium, assembly GCA_036803745.1. Lineage (GTDB taxonomy): Bacteria > Actinomycetota > Thermoleophilia > Solirubrobacterales > Solirubrobacteraceae > Palsa-744. The sequence goes on from DAIRTT010000018.1 coordinate 4,178, forward strand.
GCCGCTTGCGCGTTCACGCTCCGGCGCAACGCCACCGCCGCGTGGCAAGGGGATCACATGAACCCAGCAGCATCGGCGACCCGCGCCGCCAACGCCGGGACATCGTACCCTGCAGGCGCCGACTGGCGGGAGACTCTGGCGCCGTACGCAAAGCCGCACCTCGGCCGCAGCCTGCTCGACCTCGCGACGTCTGTCGTGCCCTATCTGGCGCTGTCGGTGCTGATGTACGAGTCGCTGCAGGTCTCCTACCTGCTGACGCTGCTCATAGCGGTCCCGGCCGCCGGGTTCCTCGTGCGCACCTTCATCCTCTTCCACGACTGCTCGCACGGCTCGTTCCTCGGCTCCAAGCGGGCCAACATCTGGCTCGGCATGTTCCTCGGGCTGTTCGTCTACTCGCCCTTCCTGCGCTGGCGCCACGACCACGCAAAGCACCACGCGACCTCAGGTGATCTCGACCGTCGCGGCGCAGGCGACGTGCGCACGCTGACGATCTCCGAGTACATCGGCCTCTCGCCCAAGGGACGTCTCGCCTACCGGCTGTTCCGCAATCCGCTGATCATGTTCGGCATCGGGCCGATCGTGGCGCTCGTCGTCGGCCCGCGGCTGGTACCGCGCTCGGCGCGGCCGCGGATGCGCCGCAGCGTGATCTGGACCAACGTCGTGCTCGCGGCCGTCGTCGCCGGACTGTGCCTGCTGATCGGCTGGCAGGACTACCTGCTCGTGCAGGCGCCGACCGTCCTGATGGCCGGTTCGGCCGGGATCTGGCTCTTCTATGTCCAGCACCAGTTCGAGGACGCCTACTGGGAGAGCGCAGAGGACTGGAGCTACGCCGACGCCGCCCTGCGCGGCAGCTCCTACCTGAAGCTGCCCAAGGTCCTCCAGTACTTCTCCGGCAACATCGGCCTGCACCACGTACATCATCTCAGCGCCCGGATCCCCAACTACAACCTTCAGCGTGCCCACGACGAGAACCCGATCTTCCACGACGTGCCGACCCTCTCGATGATGGACGGCATGCGCGCCGTGCGCTTCAAGCTGTGGGACGAGGACGGCGGACGGCTCGTCACGTTCGCGCAGGCACGCGATCTCGTACAGGCCGCAGCCGGGCCTGCAGCGCCGGGCGCCGGCGGCGCGGCGCGCTAACCTGAAACGATGGCCACGCAGGCAGATCGTGCGGCTGAGAAGCGCCAGGCAAAACTGGAGGACGTGCAGCGCCAGCTCAAAGAAGGCTCGCTGACGATCCGCAAGATGACGCGCGAGGAGCGCAAGCGCTACCCGCCGGTGCCGGCCACGGCCAAGGCCAAGGCGCGGCGCAATGGACGATGAGGACATCCGAGCTCTCCTGGCTCGGCTGGCGCGACCGCACGCGTCGGGGGGACAGGTGATCGAGCGCGCCGACCTGCTCGCAGCCGGCCCCGACTTCGTCTCGATCATGGCCTGGATCACCGATCACTCGGGCGTTCCCGACACCGCCGTGGCATCAGCGCCGCGCCGCGGCCTGCACGGCGGTCGCCTCCATGACGGGGGCAGCGAGGGCGCGGCCACCCCGCTGCGCTACGTCCTGCCTGCCGCCGCGCTCGCCTAGCCGCTGACGCGCTCCTCGCCCGTGTAGACGTTCACCGACCCGTGCCGCGCGAAGCCGCACAGGGTCAGCCCGCGGTCGGCCGCGAGCTCGATCGCGAGGGAGGTCGGCGCGCCGACGCCGACGAGGATCGGAGCGCCCGCGACAGCCGCCTTCTGCACGAGCTCGAACGCCGTGCTCGCGGGCGTCCCCGGTCGTCAGCTGAAGGGTGGCCGAGCCCTGGTCCGGCGTGACTTCACCGCCGGGCCGCGCGCAAGCGGGTCGCTGCCTTGCAGCTGGCGCAGCACCGGCCAGTCACGCAGTGGGTTTCTCATCGCTCGAGCGCAACCTTACCCGCTGTCTGCTCCGCCCGAAACGCCTTGCTCTGCGCCGTGCGGTCGCGGTGCGGTTGCGCGGACGCGCGGCCGGGTAGCCTACCCCGGCATTGCCTAGGCAGAACAAATCTGAGGATCTCTCGCTCGGAGACGCCGCGCGCGACTCGGTCGAGGAGCTCGAACTTCTCCCGGGGGTGGTCGCGACGGCGTTCGTCAAGGCGACGTCGGTCATGATCGAGCGGGGCGAGGCGTGAGCCCCCGCCGCCCGCCCCTCTCGCTCGCCTGGGTGGCGCTCGCCCTTCTGCTTCCAGCGCTGTCGGCCGGCTGCGGCGGCGGAACGGAGCTGAAGGTCTCGGCGGCGGCGTCGCTGCGCAAGGCGCTGAATGCCTACGCCGAGGAATTCCACGGCGCGAGCGTCCATTACTCCTTCGCCGGGTCCGACACGCTCGCCGCCCAGATCCAGCAGGGCGCCCGCCCCGACGTGTTCGCGTCCGCCAACACCCAGCTTCCGAGCACGCTGTACGCCGAAGGCCTGACCGAAAAGCCGGTCGTGTTCGCCGGCAATCGGCTGGTGCTCGCCGTGCCGTCGTCCTCGCACCTGCGAAGCCTCGCCGACGCCGCCCGCCACGGCGTCAAGATCTCCCTCGGCAGCCCCACCGCGCCCGTCGGGGCCTACTCCGAAAAGCTCATCGACAGGCTCCCGCCGACGCTTCGCTTCGAGCTCCTGTCAAACGTCCGAGATCGCGAGCCGGACGTCAACGGCATTCTCGGCAAGCTGCTCGAGGGCGCCGTCGACGCGGCTCTGCTGTACCCGACGGACGTCAAGGCGGCGGGCGGCCGGCTGCGCGCGATCGCCCTGCCAGCCGAGCTGGAACCGAGTGTCGCCTATGCCGTTGCGGTCATCAAGGGCACCGGACACGAGGCGGACGCCCGGGCATACGTGGCGGGCCTGCTCACCGGAGGCGGGCGCGCCCGCCTGATGGCCGCGGGCTTTCTCCCGCCGAACGCCGTCGCGGCAGCGCCGAGCGGCGGCCGGTGACCGGCAGGCCGCGCCTCGAATACCGCTCTTGGACCGCGCGCTCGCGCGGGATCCGGAGGCGGCGACGCTCGTGGCGCGCTGGCTAGAGTCGGGGCGTGTTCGACCTCGACTGCTACCTGTCCCGGATCGGCCTCGACGGCCGCCCGACGCTCGCTGAGGTGCATCGCGCCCACGCGACGACGATCCCGTTCGAGAACCTCGACCCACGCATCGGGCGGCCCGTCTCTCTGGCGCCGGCCGACATCGAGCACAAGCTGTTGACGGAACGCCGCGGCGGATACTGCTTCGAGCAGAACCTGCTGCTGAAGATGGCCCTCGAGGCACTCGGCGCGGAGGTGGACATGTTCCTGGCGCGGGTCCGCTACGGCGTATCGCCGGGTGTCACACGTCCGCGTAGCCACCTTCTGCTGCGCGCGCGCAGCGGCGGCTCCTCGTGGCACGCGGATGTGGGCTTCGGGCTCGGCACGCTGCTCGATCCGCTGCCGTTCGGTCCGGGCGCGCCCCACGATCAGGCGGGCTGGCGCTTTCGCATCGTCGCCGACGGGCCCGAACTCGTGCTCCAGGAGGACACGGAGGCGGGCTGGACGGATCTGTACGGATTCCCGGAGCAGCCCGTGCACGGCGTGGACGTGGAGACGATCAACTGGTGGACGTCCACCCATCCGCACTCGCCGTTCGTGACCGGCCTGATCGTCAGCTCGCAAACGACCGCCGGCACCCGCACGACGCTGAGTGATCGGGCGGGGTTGACGTTGCGTGAGCGCACGCCGAGAGAGTCGCGCGAGCGCGAGGTCACGCTCGCCGATGTGCCGGCGATCCTCACGGCGACGTTCGGACTCGAGGGCTTCGACCTCGACGAGGCCGGCCGCCTGCGGCGTCCCGCCTGAGCGGGGGTGCGAGCTCAGGGCGCGGAGGGAACCGCGATCACGGGCACGGGCGAACTCTTCAACAGCTCGCTCGTCACGACGCCGAGCGCCCGGTGCAGGCGGGAATGAGGCTCTGAGCCGATCACGATCGCCCGAGCCCCGTGGCGGGTCGCCGCGTCGATCAGTGCCGACACGGGGTCCTCGTCGAGGATCTCCACTGTCAGGTCGAGGTCGTGGACCGAGTCGTGGCCGCCGAGCAGAAGCTGGTCGACGACCGCGCGGCCGAGCTGCTCCCGTTCATGAGCGTTCGACAGCGGCGACGGGGGCGCGTGAAGCGGTCGGCAGGCATGCACGATCACGAGCTTGCCGTCGGGCAGGAGCTCCTCGACGGCCCAGTCTGCCGCTCGCCGAGAGCTGTCGTTGCGATCGAATCCGAGTATGAAGCAGCGGGCCGAGCTCATGCGGCGGAGCTCGCCTGGTCGCGGGCGTCGAGATACGGCGCCAGATAGCGGGCAGCGATCTTGCTCGGGGGCGACCACATCGGCTCCTCGCCGACCTCCGAGCTGAAGCCCTGGCCGCCCGTGATACGGGCGCACATGTACAGCGGCTTCTCGCCCGTCAGCAGCATCCCCCTGAGCACGGGCTTGAACGATTCGGGCTTGACGTCGGCACCGGCCATCACCGCGATCGAGCGCGCGATCGAGTCGGACTGCTGCGAGGCGATGCCGCCCTGCTTGACAGCGAACTCGGTCGCGTCGCCGGCCGCGAAGATGCGCTCGTGCCCGGGCATCCGCAGCGAGGAATCGACGCGCAGGAAGCCGTGCTCGCTGAGCTCGACGCCGCGGACCGATGGGCCGTAGAGCTCGGGCAGCGCCACTATCCGGTCGACCTTCAGGTGGCGGTCACCAGGATTGACGACGATCTCGCCCGATCGCGGGACCTCGGCGTAGGCCGAGTTGATCGTCTCGATGCCGGTCTTGAGCAGGAGCTCGGCGACGCGCTCGCTCGCAGCGGCGCCAAAGATCCCCAGCGGGCTGTCCTCCGGGGTGATGATCGTGGTCGCCAGCTCGACGTTCATGTCGTAGGCGCGAGCGGCGGTCATCAGGGCGAGCTCATACAGGGGCAGCGGCCACGCCATGCGGCCCGGGGCCAGAAAGGCGACGCTGCCGACGTAGCTACCCTCGATGTCCTGGATCAGGCCGTGAAGCGCCTCGTCGAGCCCGTGGTCGTCGATCGTGATCGCGTGCTCGTAGCGCGGCGTGATCCGCGCGCCGAGAGCCAGGACGAGCGCGTCGTACTCGATCTCCAAGCCGCCCGTCGTGTGGACGACGTTGCGGTCGGGCTCGACGCGGGCGAGCTCGTCTGCGATCAGCTCCGCGCCCGCGTCTGCGGCGATCGGCGCGAGCGGGTAGCGCGTGGCCTGCGGGAGAGCAAACGGCTCGCGCACGGTCAACGGCCTGTAGACGAACTCCGAGCTGCCCGCCAGGATGCTCGTCGCGGTCAGCTCGGGCGCGAGCTCATGGAGGGCCAGAGCGCACTCCAGCGCGGCGACGCCGCCGCCTACGATCAGGACGCGCAGCTTGGGGGAGGTCTGGCTCTGAGTGGACATGGCCAAAGCTTCCCACCAAACCGGCGGTGCCAGCAGCCGAGTAAAGCCGCCGAGCGCTGACGGAAAACTACGCGGGAGACGGACGTGTGCTTCTAAGGCGTGGCTGCGCTCAGTCGACGGGCACGGGCCGACCGCAGGTTTGCCGCCAGCAGTCGCTGTGGAAGCGCTGTCCCTCACGTGACGCGATACCCGACTCCGCCGCCGCGGAGCTCTCACGCACCTCGCCGTCGGCGACGAGCACCAGGGGCTCGTACACGCCGATTCGTCCGCCGCAATGCTGACAGTGCATAAAGGCGTCTTCCATGACTTCCCAGCGTAGGTTCGCGCGGGTCCTCTGAAGCCGGGAGATTGCCACACGGCCCGGCGCTCAAACTACGGATCTCGGGGCGCCTGCGGAGCGATTGCGGCTCGCGTGCTCACGGTTAGTTTCTACTGATCGGGCATTCCCGATGCGGGGCGGCCGCTGGTCTAAGCTAGGCACAATGGGGACACCCCCGCAGCAGTCCAGAGATAGGCGCCTGCTCGAAGTGGGGCGCTCCCTCGTTACCGAGCTCGACCTCGCGACGGTCCTCGACCGCGTGCTCGAGACGGCCCGCGAGCTCACCGGGGCACGCTACGCGGCCGTGGGGGTCCTCAACGATCGCCGCACCGAGCTCGCGCAGTTCCTGACCTCGGGTGTGGATGAGGACACCCGCGCGGTGATCGGCGACCTCCCGCGCGGACGCGGAGTGCTCGGCGTCCTGATTGACCAGCCTCAGCCGCTGCGCCTTGATGACGTGGGCCGTCACCCGCGCAGCTACGGTTTCCCCGCGGGACACCCCGTGATGCGCGGCTTCCTCGGCGTTCCGGTCGTGGTGCGCGGGCAGGCGTGGGGCAACCTGTACCTGGCCGAGAAGGAGAGCGGCGACTTCACCGAGGAGGACGAGCAGGCCGCGATCGTGCTCGCCGACTGGGCGGCCGTCGCGATCGACAACGCACGCCTGTATGAGACCAGCGAGCGGCGCAGGCACGAGCTCGAGCGGGCCGTCCGGGGCCTGGAGGCCACCCGCGACGTGGCCGTCGCGATCGGCGGCGAGATCGCCCTCGAGCACGTGCTCGAGTTGATCGCCAAGCGCGGGCGCGCGCTCGTCGGAGCCCGGAGTCTCGTGATCATGCTGCGGGAGAGCGAGGATCTGGTCGTCTACGCGAGCGCCGGGCACGTGCGCGAGAAGCGTGGCACGCGGGTGCCGATCTCGGCGTCCACCTCCGGACAGGTGCTCGAGCGCCGCCGACCTGAGCGCATCGGCGACGTCGAGGCCCGGGTGGGGATCGCCCCGACCGAGTTCGGCGTCGACGGAGCGCAGACCGCGCTGCTCGTGCCGATGCTCTACCGCGGCACTGCGGTCGGGGTACTCGCCGCGTTCGACCGGGGCGAGGGAGGCGCGGCGTTCAGCGACGAGGACGAGCAGACGCTGAGGACATTCGCGGCGAGCGCGGCCACGGCGGTCGCGCTGGCGCAGAGCGTGCTCGCCGATCGGCTGCGCAGCTCCCTGGCGGCTGCCGATGCGGAGCGGCGTCGCTGGGCGCGTGAGCTCCACGACGAGACTCTCCAGGCGCTCGGCGGACTGCGGGTGCTCCTCTCGACCGCGCTCAGACGCGAGGACCCGGAGCTGGCCGCCACGACGATGCGCGAGGCGGTCCACCGGATCGAGCAGGAGATCGGCAACCTGCGAGCGATCATCACCGAGTTGCGCCCGGCTGCGCTGGACGAGCTCGGACTTCGTGCAGCGCTCGAGTCGCTGCTCGACCGCCACCACGAACAGACGGGGGTCACGATCGAGCGCGACCTGACGATCGCCGCCATCGGGCGCGGGGAGGAGCGTCTCGACGAGGATCTAGAGACGGCCGTCTACCGGCTCGTGCAAGAGGCTCTGACGAACATCTCCAAGCATGCCGGCGCGAGCACCGTCAGGGTGACCGTGGGTGAGGACGGCGGCCAGCTGACCGTCGAGGTGCAGGACGACGGCGCCGGCTTCGACACGGCGACCTCGGCGAGCAGCGAGGGCTTCGGCCTGGCCGGCATGTACGAGCGGGTGGGGCTGGCCGGCGGGACGATCGAGATCTCCTCTGCGCCCGGCGCGACGACCGTCAGGGCCTGCCTACCGGCACGGCGGGGGCCGCGAAGAGGCGAGGAGCGCTCAGGCGCCGATCAGGCCGCGTCGCAGTGAGTAGCGGACCAGCTCGGCCCGCGACTTGAGGCCCAGCTTCTTGTGGATGTGGGCACGGTGCGTCTCGATCGTGCGCGGGGAGAGGTGCAGCATGCGGGCGATTTCGACGCTCGTATGCCCGAACGCGATCAGTCGCAGCACCTCCACCTCGCGCTGGGTGAGCTTGTTGTCGGTCAGCGCCCGGTGCAGCGCGTCGAGTCGGGCGGCAACCCTTGGACTGACCCACTCCTCGCCCATCGCGGCCGCTCGCACCGCCTGGGGCAACTCGGAGTCGGCGAGGTCCTTCGCCACATAGCCGCTCGCGCCGGCCGTCAGCGCTCGCTGGGCGAAGATCGGGTTGTCCTCCATCGTCAGCACGACGATCTTGGTCTGCGGGACGCGTTCGCTGAGTGTGCGGATCGCTTCGATGCTCGAGCCGTCCCTGAGTCCGAGGTCGAGGACGAGCACCTGGGGCCGGTGCCCGTGCACGTGGCGGGCGGCGGAGGCGTGGTCGTCGGCCTCGGCGACGACTTCCAGGTCCTCCTCGCCGTCGAGCAGGAGCCTCAGGCTCCGGCGCATCGGCACGTGGTCATCGGCGAGGACGACGCGGATGCTCTCGGCGGCGGACGCCTGGCCAGGAACCTCATCGACCGAGGGCGGCGAGGTGGCGGACTGAAAGCTCGTGGCCATGGACCGAAGCTAGACCTGAACCACGGCGGCGGCCAGCGGGGAAACACTCAGACTGGTTGCGGATAAGCACGTTATGTGTGAGGAATAAGCCCGCATCAGCCCCCGCCGCATTATGCACTCTGAAGCGGGCGCGGAACATCCTGGACACGTGCGGGAAACCCCGGATGCCGCGGCTCTCGAGCTCGCGGATGCTGGCGGGATGAGCGTTCGCCCCGGGCGTGCACAGATCTCGAGCCACATGGGCGAGCACGGCGAGCAGGCGGCCGCGATTCGCACCGAGAACCTGAGCAAGCGCTACGGCTCGACGGCCGCCCTTGCCGGCCTCGACCTGACTGTCCGTCGCGGCGAGGTCTACGGCTACCTCGGCCCCAACGGCTCGGGCAAGACGACGACCATCCGGCTTCTGCTCGGCCTGCACCGTCCGAGCGCGGGACGCGCCGAGCTGTTCGGCATCGATGCCTGGCGCGACCCTGTCCGCGCCCACGCCCGGGTCGCCTACGTGGCAGGCGAGCCGTTCCTGTGGCCGTCGCTCACCAGCGAGGAGACGTTCGCCCTGATGGCGAACCTGCGCGGCGGCACCGACGTCGGATACCGGGACACGCTCGTGCGGCGGTTCCAGCTCGACGCGACCAAGCGCGTGAGGGCGCTGTCGAAGGGCAACCGCCAGAAGGTCCAGCTGATCGCGGCGTTCTCCAGCCGCGCCGAGCTGCTGATGCTTGACGAGCCGACCGGGGGCCTTGACCCGCTCATGGAGGTCGCCTTCCGCGAGACGGTCACCGAGGCCAAGGCGCGTGGCCAGACGGTCTTTCTCTCCTCGCACATCCTCAGCGAGGTCGAGGCGCTGTGCGACCGCGTCGGCATCCTGAGAGGCGGGCGCCTGGTCGACGAGGGGACGCTCGCCGAGCTGCGCCATCTCAGCGCCCAGACGATCGAGGTGACCTTCGACGGACCGGCACCGAGCCTCGAGGGCATCCCCGGGGCGCAGGTGTCGAGCATGGGCGCCAACGCGCTGCGAATCGAGGTCAGCGGGCCGCTCGCGCCGATCGTTGCAGCCCTCGGGCGCCATCCCGTCATCGCGCTCACGAGCCGCGAGCCGTCGCTCGAGGAGATCTTCCTCCACCACTACGACGGCCGCGGAGCCGATGGGCCCCGCTAGCGCGCTCGCGCGGCGGACGCTGGCCGACTCACGTACGCGCAACCTGTCCTTCGCGGCGCTGTTCGGTCTGATCGCCTACGTAAACGTCGTCGGCTACCGGAGCACCTACCCGACGCTCGCCGACCGGCTCGGCTTCGCGCACGCCTTCGGCGGGAACGCGAGCGTGCGCCTGTTCTACGGACAGCCGTTCGACCTCCTGACCGTCGGCGGCTACTCGGCGTGGCGAACCGGTGGCATCGTGTCCATCTTCGCTGCCGTCTGGGGTGCCCTGGCGGCGGTTCGAGCGCTGCGCTCGGAGGAGGACGCGGGCCGCCAGGAGCTCATCCTCGCGGGCGCGCTGTCCCGGCGTGTGGCCTACCTGGCGCGTCTGGCGGCGATCTTCGGAGGCGGCGCCGTGCTGTTCGTCGCGCTCCTGGCCGGCCTCCTGGCAGCAGCGCTCCCGGTCGGCGAATCGGCCTATCTGGCGCTCGCCACTCTTACAGCCGCGGCGGTGTTCGCCGGTGTCGGCGCGCTCACCTCCCAGCTCGCTCCGACCAGGCGCGTGGCCCTCGAGCTGTCCAACGCGGCCGTCATGGTCGCGCTGCTCCTACGCGTCGTCGCGGACACGGCATCGGGCCTGGAATGGCTGCGCTGGCTGACACCGCTCGGCTGGGTCGAGGAGATGAGAGCGTTCACCGGAGCCCGGCCACAGGTGCTGCTCCTGCCCGTGCTCGCGAGCGCGCTGTTCCTGTGCACGGCGGGGATCATCTCGACGCGCCGAGACGTCGGGCGGGGCCTGCTCCCGGCGCGCGACCGCGCGACCGCGCGCCTGGGACTCCTGTCCTCCCCGACGCTGCTGGCGCTCCGTGACGAGCGCGGAAGCCTCGCCGGCTGGCTGATCGGCACGGGCGCCTTCGCGCTGATCATCGGCGTGATCTCGACGAGCGTCTCCTCTGCCGGCGTCTCGAGCGCCGTCAGACACGAGCTGCAGAAAGTCGCGGCGGTGTCGATCACCGAACCGTCGGGCTACGTCGCGCTGACCTTCCTCTTCTTCATCCTCAGCGTCAGCCTGTTCTGCTGCTCGCAGGTGGCCGCCGGCCGCCACGAAGAATCGGAGGGGCGCCTGGAGACCATGCTGGCGCTGCCCGTCGAGCGCCGGCGCTGGCTGGCCGGGCGGCTCGCCCTGGCCGTCGGGGGCGCAGTCGGGCTCTCGCTCACGGCGGGGGTGCTCGCTTGGGCGGGTGCGAGCGCCCAGAACGCGGGCATCTCGCTCTCGAGCATGCTCGAAGCGGGCGCCAACTGCCTCCCCGTCGCGCTGCTCTTCCTCGGCCTGGCCGTGCTGGCGTTCGCTGCCCTGCCGCGCGCGAGCGTCGGGATCGCCTACGGGCTCGTCGCCGTCGCCTTCGTCTGGCAGCTCTTCGGTGGGCTTCTCGGCGCGCCCCGCTGGCTGCTCGACCTCTCACCCTTCGCGCACGTCGGCCTCGTCCCGGCGCAGAGCTTCAAGGGCACCGAGGCGCTCGTGATGCTCGCCCTGGCCGTCCTCGCGGCCGTCGCGGCCCTGTGGGCGTTCAGCCGGCGGGACCTGATCGGCGAGTGAAAGCGATGCCGACCGACCCAGCCGATCCATTCAGTAGTTTGCCGCACGATCTATGGGACGAGGCGCTGATCCGTGGGCTCCAACCAGGTCTTAGGTTCGCTTGAATGAACGCGCTCGAACTCGCCCGTCTGCAGTTCGGGGTCACCACGGTCTTTCACTTCATCTTCGTGCCGATGTCGATCGGCATGGTCTCGTGGGTCGCCTACTGCCAGACGCGCTGGTACCGGACGGGCGATGAGGTCTACCTGCGGATGACCCGCTTCTGGGGCAAGTTCATGCTCATCTCGCTGGCCATCGGCGTCGTCACCGGGATCGTCCAGGAGTTCCAGTTCGGCATGAACTGGTCGCAGTACTCGCGCTACGTCGGCGACATCTTCGGCGCGCCGCTGGCGATGGAGGGACTCGCGGCCTTCTTCCTCGAGTCGACCTTCATCGGCCTGTGGCTGTTCGGCTGGGGCCGCCTGTCGCGCCGGGTCCACCTGGCGACGATCTGGCTGACCGCCTTTGGCACCGTCCTCTCGGCGTATTTCATCCTGGCCGCCAACTCGTGGATGCAGCACCCCGTCGGCTACGTCATCAACCACTCCACCCACCGCGCCGAGCTCAAGAGCATCTTCGCCGTCCTCACCAACTCGACGGTCCTGCTGGCCTTTCCCCACACGGTCTTCGCCGCCTTCTGCACCGGGGGCATGCTCGTCCTCGGCATCTCGGCGCTCGGCCTGATGCGCGGCCGCAACCACGACGTCTTCTCCCGCTCGATCCGCCTCGTGCTGCCGGTCACGCTCGTGGCGGCGATCGCCACGGGTGCCTTCGGTCACGCCCAGGGCACGCTGATGGAGAAGCAGCAGCCGATGAAGATGGCGGCGGCCGAGGCGCTGTACGAATCGACGCGGGGCGCCAGCCTGTCGGTCTTCGCCGTCGGCCCGTTCGAACGCCACCCCGAACACCTGAACACCGACATCCGCATCCCGCACCTGCTCTCGATCATCGGGACCGCGTCATGGGACGGGAAGGTCAAGGGCATCAACCAGGTCAACCGCGAAGAGATCGCCAAATACGGCCCCGGCGACTACGTGCCGATCCTCGGCATCACCTACTGGACCTTCCGCCTGATGGCGGGCGTCGGGATACTGCTCGTCCTGATACCCCTGATCGGCCTGTTGCTGCTGCGCCGCGGCGGCATGGAGCGCCGACGGTGGTTCCTGCGGGCTGCCGTGCTCGGCGCATTCCTGCCACCGCTCGCCAACCTGACGGGCTGGATCTTCACCGAGATGGGTCGCCAGCCATGGCTCGTGTACGGGCTGCTCAAAACCAACGAATCGCGCTCGCCGCTGGTCGGCTCGGCGACGATCATCCTCAGCCTCGTCGGCTACACCGTCCTCTACGGCGTGATGCTCGTGATCGGCGGGCGCCTGTTCCTGAAGGACATCGCCGAGGGTCCCGAAAGCGAGCCGATCGAGGAGCCCGGGGCCTCGGGCGAGGGCTCCACCCGACCCGACCTCGTGCTGGCGTACTAGAGAGGAGTCGAGACGATGCGCGAGCCCAACTTCCTGCAGACCCTGTGGTTCGGCCTGATCGGCGTCCTGTGGGTCGGCTACTTCGTGCTCGAGGGATTCGACTTCGGCGTCGGCATGCTGTTGCGTGCGCTCTCGCGCGACGAGACCGACAAGCGCATCATCATCCACACGATCGGGCCCGTCTGGGACGGCAACGAGGTGTGGCTCCTGACCGCCGGCGGCGCCACGTTCGCGGCCTTTCCGGGCTGGTACGCGAGTCTCTTCTCCGGGTTCTACATCGCCCTCTTCCTGATCCTCGCCGCGCTGATCATCCGTGGCGTCTCGTTCGAGTTCTGGGGCAAGGAAGACTCGCCCCGGTGGCGTGCGAGCTGGGAGTGGGCCGCGGTCATCGGCAGCTTCCTCGCGGCGCTGCTATGGGGCGTCGGCTGGGCCGACATCGTGCACGGCGTTCCCATGAACGCTGCACACAACGTGACGGCGTCGCTGTGGGACCTGCTGCACCCCTACGCACTGCTCGGCGGCCTCGTCACACTGTCGCTGTTCCTGACCCACGGAGCCGTATTCCTTGCCCTGCGCACGAGCGGTGAGCTCGTCGATAGGGCGCGCGCGGTCGCCCGGCCGGCGTCGATCGCGAGCGTCGTGCTGATGTCCGCCTTCCTGCTGTGGACGGCGCTCGAGGAGAACAGCGGCGGCGTCAAGGTCTCGGCGCAGATCCTCGCCGTCCTCGCCGTCGCTCTCGCGGCCGCCGTGCCCGCGATGCTCGCCCGCCGGCGCGAGGGCCGCGCGTTCGCATTCAGCGCAGGAGCGATCGCGCTCCTGTTCGTGAGCCTGTTCGTCGAGCTGTTCCCGACCGCGCTGCCCTCGAGCACGAGCCATGCGTTCAACCTGACGCTCGTCGCCGCATCCTCGACTCACTACACCCTGACGGTCATGACCGTCGTGGCGATCATCTTCGTGCCGATCGTCCTGGCCTACCAGGCATGGACGTACTGGGTCTTCCGCCACCGTCTCGGCCGCGACGACTTCGAGGGAACGCCGACACCGCTGGCGGTGATCGAGCAGATGGGCTCCAAAGGTCGCGACGGAGGCGGCGGCGAGCCGCCGCCGCTCTCCAGGCCGGCAGGCTCCTCGCCCTGAGATGGCGGCGCCGGTGGATCGCAGGCTGCTCGGCGAGAGCCGCAACGCCCGTACCCACATGGCGCTCGCATGCGTGCTCGGCGTGCTCTCGGCCGTCCTGATCCTCGCCCAGGCGGCGCTGCTCGCATTCATCATCGAGCGCTCCGCGATGCATCACGCGACGCTCTCCTCGCTGCGTGGAGAGCTGACCGCGCTGGCCGGCGTCCTCACCCTCCGGGCGGTCGGGGGCGGCGCGTTCGAGCTGTCCGGGCGGTGGGGAGCCGCACGGATCATGTCCGAGCTGCGCGGTCGTCTCGTGCGCCGGCTCATGCTCGAGAGCCCCGGGCAGCGACCGGAGCGCAGCGGCGAGCTGGCGACGACGGCCGTCAACGGCGTGGACGCCCTGGAGGCCTACTTCGCCGGTTATCTCCCGCAGCTGATCCTCGCCTCGGTCGTGCCCGTCGCGGTGATCGCATGGGTGCTGGTGCTCGACCCCATCACGGCGGCGATCCTCGCGATGACGGTGCCCGTGCTGATCCTCTTCATGATCCTGATCGGCCGTGGCGCCCGCTCCCAGGCCGAGGGGCGCTGGCGCGCTCTGAGCCTGCTCGGGGCACATTTCCTCGACGTCGTCCGGGGCCTCGCCACGCTGCGGGCCTACAACCGCGCGAGCGCGCAGGAGCGGACCCTGGCCGAGGTCGGCGAGGGCTATCGCTCCGAGACGATGGCCACCCTGCGGATCGCGTTCCTCTCGGCCCTCGTGCTCGAGCTGTGCGCGATGATCGGCACAGCCCTCCTCGCCGCCACGATCGGCGTCCAGCTCGTCCAGGGCGCGCTGGGGCTGCGTGCCGGGCTGACGGTGCTGCTGCTCGCGCCCGAGCTGTACGGCCCGCTGCGCCTCGTCGGTCAGCAGTTCCACGCCAGCGCCGACGCCGGCGCGGCGTCGCAGCGGATCTTCGCGGCGCTCGATACGCCCGCGGCCGTCCTCGCCGGTTCCGCGCGGCGGGTACCGGACCCGGCGCGCGAGCCGATCGCCTTCGCCGGCGTCACCTACGAGTATCCGCGGCGAGCGGGCCGGGCGCTCGACGGGCTCGACCTCCAGCTCGAGCCGGGCACGACGACTGCCCTCGCGGGCGCGAGCGGCGCCGGCAAGAGCACCGTCGCCCGGCTGCTCCTGCGCTTGGACGACCCCGCGGCGGGCTCACTGGCCTGTGGCGGCGTCGAGCTGCGGGAGCTGGACCCGGTGGCGTGGCGCGCACAGATCGCCTGGGTGGCGCAGCGGCCGACGATCCTCTCGGCGACGGTCGCCGAGAACATCGCTCTGTATGCACCCGGCGCCGAACGCGGGGAGATCCTGAGAGCGGCCCGGGCGGCCAACGCCGAGGAGTTCGTGGGCGCCCTCCCGGAAGGGCTCGACACGCCGCTCGGCGAGGGCGCCAGGCGGCTGTCGGCCGGTCAGGCGCAGCGGATCGCGCTGGCGCGCGCCTTCCTCGCCGACCGCCCACTGCTGCTGCTCGACGAGCCGACCGCCCATCTCGACGGCGACAGCGTGGAGGCTGTGTGCGAGGCGATCGTGCGCCTCGCGGCGGGGCGCACGACGCTGCTGATCGCCCATCACCCCCTTCTCAGTGGTCTCGCCGACGCGGTGCTCGAGATGGATCACGGACGGATGCGCGCAGCGACTCGGATCGAGCGTGAGGTGCCCTCGTTGCCACAGATGGCGCATGCGGGGGTCAGGACATGAGCGGGGCCGGGCTTCGGGCGCTCATGCGCGTCGCGCGTCCCCGGCGCGGCGAGCGCGCGCGCCTGGCGCTCGCGGTCGCGCTGGCCGGCGGTGCGGCGGCAGCGGCGGTCGCCCTGCTGGCGACCTCGGGCTATCTGATCTCGCGGGCCGCGCAGCGTCCGGAGATTCTCACCCTGATGGTCACGATCGTCGCGGTGCGCGCGTTCGGCATCGTGCGCGCCGGGCTGCGCTATGGCGAACGCCTCGCCACTCACGACCTCGCATTGCGCAGGCTCGCATGGCTGCGACTCGACTTCTTCCGCTCGCTCGTCCCGCGCGTCCCCGGGCGGGTTGCAGGTCGCGGCGGTGAGATGCTGAGCCGGTTCGTCTCCGACGTCGACACGCTCGGCGACCTGCACCCACGGGTCATGGTCCCCGCTTCGCTCGCTGTCCTGGTCGTTCTCGGCGCGGCGGTCGCCGCCTGGACGATCCTGCCGGCAGCGGGAGTGACCGTCCTCGTCTCGCTGGCGCTGAGCGCCGTCCTCCTGTTCGCTCTCAGCGCGCGTGCCAGCGCTCGAGCGGCGCGCCGTCAGGCTCCCGCGCGAGCCCGTCTGACGAGTGAGCTGCTCGAGGGCATCGACGGTGCCGTCGAGCTGTCGGTGGCCGGCAGGGTCGAGGAGCACATCGACCGTGTGGCCGCGAGCGACGCCCGGCTCGCCCGGATCGCTCGCGGTGACGCCCTGGCCGGCGCGCTGGCGAGTGTCGTCGGAGAGCTGCTGGCAGGCGCCGGCGTTATCGCGATCCTGATCGTGGCGGTCCCGGCGGTCCACTCCGGCGCGCTCGCCGGCGTGATGGTGGCCGCGGTCGTGTTCCTTCTGCTCGCCGCCCAGGAGAGCATCCTTCCGCTCGCCGGTGCCGCCCGGACGCTCAACCTGTGCGCGACCGCCGCAGGGCGCCTGGCCGAGGTGGGCGCGAGCGCCCCGACGGTCCTCGATCCCGCCGTTGCGGTCGAGCTCCCCGCGGGCCGGGAGCTGAGCATGCACGGGGTCGTCTTCGGCTACGGCGCAGAGGAGCCGCTGGTGCTCGACGGAATCGAGCTGCGTATCGGCACGGGCGAACGGGTCGCCCTGACCGGTCCGAGCGGTGGCGGCAAGAGCACGCTCGGCGAGCTGCTCGTCCGCTTCCACGATCCTCTCGTCGGGTCGGTCGAGATCGACGGGGTCGACCTGCGCGAGCTGGCCCAGGAGGACGTCCGCTCGCTCGTGCTGGTGTGCTCACAGGACTGCCACGTGTTCAACACCACCCTCCGCGAGAACCTGCTGCTCGCGCGGCGCGACGCGGATGAGGATGCGATCTCCCGGGCGCTCGGTGCCGTCGAGCTCGACCTCTGGGCGGCCGCGCTGCCGCTCGGGCTGGACACCCTCGTCGGGCAGGACGGCGAGCTCGTCTCGGGCGGCCAGCGCACCCGCATCGCGCTCGCTCGCGCGCTTCTGCGCGACGCCCGCTTCCTCGTGCTCGACGAGCCGACGGCGCACCTCGACCCGGACCTGGCGGCGCGCGTTCTCCACAACGTGCTCGAGGTCTGCGACGATCGCGGCCTGCTGGTGATCACACACGAGCTCGTCGCACTGGAGGGCTTTGACCGTATCCTCACCCTGGAGCATGGCGCGATCGAGACGCGTGAGCCGCTCGGCCCCGTGGCCGTCGGCGCTTGAACGCGCGCCCACCTCGACGTGCACCGAGGTCTCGTGAGCTTCGGCACCCTCGTGGCGATCGTCCTCGCCGGCCTGGGCGGGCCGCTGCTCGGCCTCCTCGGAAGGCGCTTCGTGCCGGTCGTGATCGGCGAGATCCTCGCGGGGATACTTGTCGGCCCGGCGGTCCTCAACGTGGTCGACCCCGCGAACGGGATGGTCTCGTTCCTCGGCGACATCGGCTTCGCGATGCTGATGCTGACCGTGGGGATGCACCTGCCGCTGCGCGACCGCAGGCTGGCGGCGTCGGTGCGCGACGGCGCGCTGCTGGCGGCGCTCGTGTGCCTGCTGGCGGTGCCCGGCGGGATCCTCGCGGCGAGCATCGCCGGCACCGGTCACGCGGCGGTCTACGCGGTCGTGCTGGCGTCAGGCTCGGCGGCGGTCCTGCTGCCCGCGATCGAGGAGACGGGCATGGAGGGACGCGCGGTGATGACCGTCATGGCCCAGGTGACGATCGCCGACGTCATCACGATCCTGTCGGTGCCGATCGTGCTGGCGCCCGGGAGGGTCGCTCACGCCGCCCTCGGCGCGGCGCTCGTGGCGCTCGCCGCTGCCGCGCTGTTCCTTGGGGCGCGTCTGGTGAGCCGCGGCGAATGGGTCCATCGCGTGCGCCACCTCTCCAAGCAGCGCCACTGGGCGCTCGATCTGCGCCTCTCGCTGCTCTCGCTGTTCCTGCTCGCGTGGCTCGCCGAGCGCGGTGGCACGAGCATCCTGATCGCGGGCTTCGGAGCGGGTGTCGTGGTCGCACTCGTCGGTGGGCCCAAACGGCTCTCGACACAGATGCGGGGCGTCGCCGAGGGCTTCTTCATACCGCTCTACTTCGTCGTGCTGGGCGCGCGCCTGGACGTCGGCGGCCTGGCTCAGGAACCGTCGATGCTGGCCCTCGCCGTCGCCCTGGCCGTGCTCAACGTCCTCATCCGCGTGATTGCGGCGGTCGTGATGCGCGGGGGGATGGCCGGCGCCCTCGCCGCGTCGGCGCAGCTGGGCGTACCGGCCGCCGTCGCGTCGCTCGGCCTGGCTGCCGGCGTGCTTTCGGCGGTGACCGCCACGGCGATCGTGGTGTCGGCTCTGGCAAGCCTCGCGGTCTGCACGGTCGGGGTCGAGATGCTCGCCCGGGCGAATCCGGGCGCCATCGCAGCGGCCGGGTCCGGAGCACTCTCGGAGGCGGCGCCCGTCGAGGCCGCGGGCTGAGCCTCAGGCGACGCTCGGCGCCGGCTCGAGGCGGGGCACCGACAGACCGGCGGCGGCGTAGGCCTCGCGGGCATCCAGCGTCTCGGTAGCGAGCAGGGCGCGGGTCAGGCTCTCGAGCTGCTCGCGGTGCTCCTCGAGCAGGCTCGTGACCTCCGTGTGGGCCGTCTCGACGATCCTGTGGACCTCGTCGTCGATCACGCGTTGGGTGTGCTCGGAGGTGTCGCTGACTCCGGGCAGCAGCGGGCCGTGACCGTCTTCATAGATGACCGACACGGGACCGATCGCCGGGCTCATGCCCCAGCGCCCGACCATGTGGCGGGCGATCTGGGTGAGCTGCTGGATGTCGGACTCGGCGCCCGTGGTGATCGTGCCGTAGACGATCTCCTCGGCGACGCGTCCGCCGAGGGCGACGTTGATCTTTGCCTGCAGGTCCTCGAGCGAGTACGACACACGGTCGCTGTCGGGTGTCGAGAGCGTGACGCCGAGCGCCATGCCACGCGGGATGATCGAGACCTTGCGGACGGGGTCGGCGCCGGGGGTGAGCATGCCCACCAGAGCGTGACCGGCCTCGTGGTGCGCGGTGCGCTCACGGTCGGCCGGCGAGAGCAGGATGCCGCGCGGGGAGCCGAGCATGATCTTCTCGAGCGAGTCGGTGAAGTCGCCCATCTGGACCTTGTCGTGGTCGCGGCGGGCCGCCAGCAGGGCGGCCTCGTTGGCGAGGCTGGCGAGGTCCGCGCCGACCATCCCGGGCGTGCTCGCGGCGATGGCCTCCAGATCGGCGCTGTCGTCCAGCGGGATCGAGCGCGTGTGCACCTTGAGGATCGCCACGCGCCCGGCGCGGTCTGGTGCCTGGACGGTCACGCGCCGGTCGAAGCGCCCGGCCCGCAGCAGCGCCGGGTCGAGGATGTCGGGGCGGTTGGTTGCCGCCAGCACGATCACGGCCTCGGAGGAGTCGAACCCGTCGATCTCGGTCAGGATCTGGTCGAGCGTCTGCTCGCGCTCGTCGTTGGCGCCGGTGACCGAGACCGAGCCCTGCCGCGAGCGCCCGATCGCGTCGAGCTCGTCGATGAAGATGAT
>DAIRTT010000019.1:0-23110 GCA_036803745.1 Solirubrobacteraceae bacterium
ACGACGGTTACCAGCGCGAGCACGTAAAGCACGACGCCTGCCTGCCTTCCCATCGTTCCACCCTACTGCTCGAGGACCGCGTCGCGGCCACGGATGACGCCGCCGGCGCTGCATTGCGCACTTAGCGAGCATCCGAGCAGACGAGCGCAAAGGACGAAACCCAGGCGTCTGCTCCGCGACGTGCGAGACGCTCGCTTCGGCATGGCGAAGCGGAAGTCTGCCGAGCGCTGTCGCAAGGCCCGAGCCCAACAGAGGCCATTTGGCAGACGGAGACGAGCTGCCCTCGGGCCGCCGAAAGGGCGCAAACGAGCCCCGATTAGCCCTAAGTGCTACCTCATCGTGCTACCCCGGGCTGGGTGCCTGCGAGAGGCGCCAACCGGCGCAGTCTCAGAAAGCGATGATTTGCAGGCACTTCCGCGTATGGGCCGTCCGGGAATCGAACCCGGAACCTTGGGCTTAAGAGGCCCCTGCTCTGCCGGTTGAGCTAACGGCCCGTGCGTGCCGGCGAGGGCTGCCGGCGCGATCGCCGATTCTATCCAACCGGCCGCCTGCGGCGGTCGTGCGCCCGAGGACTAGAAGACGACCGTCCTTCGCCCGTCGACGATGACGCGGTCGTCGAGGTGCAGGGAGACGGCGCGACCGAGAACCATCCGCTCGACGTCGCGCCCCACGCGTTCGAGCTCGCGGGGGCTCTGGCGGTGGTCGACGCGGACGACGTCCTGGTCGATGATCGGCCCCTCGTCAAGCTCCTCGGTCACGTAGTGCGCGGTCGCGCCGATCAGCTTGACCCCGCGGTCGCGGGCGCGGCGATAGGGATCGGCGCCGGCGAACGCCGGAAGGAAGGAGTGGTGGATGTTGATCGTCGGCGCGCCCAGCTCCTCGAGGAACCTGCCGCTGAGGATCTGCATGTAGCGGGCCAGAACCAGCAGCTCCACGCCGTCGAGTAGCTCGAGCATGTCCTGCTCGGCTCGGTCCTTGCCGTCGGGCTCGACCGGCACGTGGTGAAAGGGCACGCCCGCCGCGACGGTCTCGCGCTCGAGCGCGTCGTGGTTTGAGATCACCATCGCGATGTCGCCGTCGAGCTCGCCCCTGCGCCCGCGCCACAGCAGGTCCAGGAGACAGTGATCGTGACGCGAGACGAGGATCGCCAGGCGCTGGCGCTCTCCCCACCAGCGGATCTCGGCATCCATGTCGAAGCGGGCGGCGACCTCGGCGTCGAAGGCGTCGCGGAAGGCCCGACGATCGATAGGTCCGCCGAGGAAGAACTCGGTCCGAAGGAAGAACCGTCCGCCGCTCGGGTCCGAGGAGTACTGGTGCGAGGAGACGATGTTGGCGGAGCGCTCGAACAGGAATCCCGAGACGGCCGCGACGATGCCCGGCCGGTCCGGGCAGCCGATCAACAGTCGGCCGGTGTGATGCGGTTCGACGGCGGAGCGGCTGCGAGTCTCCTCGGGGGGGCCGTCGACCATCGCGGCACGACTCGCGCTACTTCTTGGTCGTGCTCGTCGACGTCGTGCCGGCGGGCGCGGGCGTGGTCGTCGGCTGCACTTCGGTCGCCTGGAGCTGCCCGTTGGAGTTCAGCTTGCCGGTGTACGTTTTGCCGTTCTTCGTCGTCGTGTACACCTTTTCACCGGTCGGGCTCTTCTTAGCTTCGGCGAGTTCTTTCTTGAGACGGATCCGCTGCGATTCGGGCGCCAGGGCGACCGCCCGTTCGGCTGCCAGATCCCCGACGCGGATGTTGTGGGCTTTGTAGGCGTACTCGGCCAGCGCGGCGTTGAGCGAGGCGCTCTTGGGACGTGCGGCGACGACGACCTGGAGGACCTGAACGGCCTTTTCGGGCTGTTTGAGTCCTTCTTCTCCGTACACCGTGACCATCAGCTGGGCCAGTTTGGCGCTCGGCGCGGGCGGGTTGAGCGCCAGGTAGCTCATCCACGATTCGGCTGCCTCGTTGAAGATTTCCTTGCCCTTTTCGGTCACGCCGGAGCTGTTGACGTACGCTTCGCCGCCGGCTTCGTGAAGCAGGGCTTCGGTCAGGTGTTCCCAGGCGCCGAGGTTCTTGGGCTGGGTCTGGGTGATCTTGCGGTACTTCTTGATCTGGCTCGCGAAGCTGGCGCTGTTGGCGCCTTCGTTGTTGGAGGCCGCGTTGAGGATCCCTCCGCCGCCGAAGCCGCCGCCCACGCCGAAGCCGACCAGGCCGACGCCCATGAGCAGGGCCAGCCCGATGTAGATGATGCGGACCGTGCGCCGACGGCCCTTGCCTCGAAGGTCGAACAGCATCAGTCGCTCAGTTTGGGGTCTACGTGGTCGATCATCTGCTGCACGGTCGGCTGCTCGGTCTCCTCGGGGGTGCGCGGCGGCTCATCCGGCGGATGGCTCTCGCTCCCTCGTTCGGCGCGTCCCTCTTCGCTTCGATCCGCTGCCGCGGGCGTCACGAACCTGGCCAACAGGATACTCGCCTCGTAGAGCACGTACAGCGGCACCGTCTCGAGCACCAGGGTGACGACGTCGCCCGGCAGGAACGCGGCGACCGACGCGCACGCCAACAGGGCGTAGCGGCGGTTCTTGCGCAGCTGGCGCGGAGTCACGAGACCGAGGCGCGCGGCGCCGAGGATCAGCACGGGGACCTGGAAGACCATCCCCATCGCCAACAGCACGGTCGCGGCGAAGCTGTAGAACTGGTTGGCCTGGACGAGCACGTTGAACTCGCCGGCGTTGAAGTTGACGAAGAAGCGCACGGCGGCCGGCAGCACGACGAAGTAGCCGAACATGACTCCGGCGGCGAACAGGAACGGCACGGCGGTCAGCAGCGGCGTGGCCGCGCGTCTCTCATTCGGCTTGAGCGCGGGCAGGATGAAGCCGTAGAGCTCGTACAGGATCACCGGCAGGGAGATGATCAGCGCGAAGTAGAGCGTGACCGTGATCGTCGTCGTGAACGGCTCGCCGACGCCGAGCGTGACCGGTTTCTCGCCGGGCGTCGTGCGCGGGATCTTGGCGGTGTCGGCGCGCAGGCCCACGATCAGGGGCTTCAGTTCGGCGCGAGCGTGGGCCGAGACGCCGCTCCCGGGTCGCCCGAGGATGCCGAGCGCCGTCTCGGTGTCGCCCGCGATCCTGATGACACCCCGTTGAGCCAGCGAGGCCTGCCCCACGGTGCCCTGTCCCTTGGCGACCTGCTTCCTGGTCTGGGTTTCGAGCGGCTTGTTGATGATGTGCAGGAGCGCGTGGTTCTGCCATAGACAGACGGCGAACGCGGCGATCAGGACCGCCCCGCTGATGATCAGCCGGGAGCGCAGCTCGTCGAGATGGTCCACGAGGCTGAGGCGCTCGTCGTGGCCGATCGTGCGGATCGCTTGCGCCATGGAGATCAGGAACCTACCAGCGCGTCCGCGCCCGCCCGCCCGCCGCCCGCTACGGCGGGGTCCCGAGTAGTTCTCCGCGGCAACAATCAGCAGACACCCCGCGCGCGGCGCTAAAGGCCCTTGCCTCGCGCGTCGATGACGGTCAGGAAGCAATATGGACACCGAGAAAGACCCCCACACAGAGCCCGGCCCGCAGGTGCCAGGCGTCGAGCATGTCGACCTCGTCTACGGCGAGCAGCCGCAGGGCGTCGATGCCGCCGAGGTCACACCGGACCAGCTGCACCTGTGCTTCCACTGCTCAGGCGAGCTCGTCTTCCCGCTCGACTGGTCGGAGGAGGGGCCGCGCCACTGGCGTGTCGTCCTGCGCTGCCCGGAGTGCGAGTCCCGTCGCGAGGGCGTCTTCGACCAGGCATCGGTCGAACGTCTGGATGACGAGCTCGACCGCGGGACGAGTGCTCTGCTCGGCGACCTCCGTCGCATGACACACGCCAACATGTCCGAGGAAATCGAGTTCTTCGTGCGTGCGCTGGACGCCGACCTGATCACTCCCGGCGACTTCTAGGCCCGCTCAGCGGTAGCGCTCGACGACCGCGTCGGCAACCAGTTCGAGCAACGCCGAGCGCCCGTCGGGGAGCACCGCGGGGAGCGCCGCCTTGGCCTCCGCCACGACCGCCAGGGCCTGCTCGCGTGCCTGATCAAGCGCGCCCGTGGCGGCGATCCGCTCGCATAGCTCCTCGGCCTCCGCCGGCCCACTGAGCGACGCCAGGTCGTAGGCCGCGAGCCCCGGCTCGCGTTCGCGGGCGAGGATGAAGGGGAGCGTGACGGTGCCGTCGAGCAGATCGGTGCCGCGCGACTTGCCGGTCCGCTCGACCGGGCCCGAGACGTCGAGGACGTCGTCGAGCATCTGGAAGGCCAGCCCGATCCGGCGCGCGAACGCGCCGAGGGCATCGGCCAGTGCGCTCGACCCCGCCGCCGCCGTGAGGGCGCCGAGACGGCATGCGGCCTCGAACAGCGCCGCCGTCTTGAGCTCGCAGCGGCGCAGGTAGCGCTCGACCGCGACGTGTGCCGCGTAGGCGTCCTCGCGCTGGAGCAGCTCGCCTTCAGCGAGCGCCGAGCTGGCTTCCGAGAGCGCCTGCAGCTGGGCGGAGTCGCCGTTGCGGGCGAGCTCGGCGAAGGCGCGCGAGAAGAGCAGGTCGCCCGTGGCCACCGCCGCCCGGCGGCCCGCGACAGCCGCCACCGTCGGGCGGCCGCGACGAAGCTGGGCGCCGTCGATCAGGTCGTCGTGGACGAGGGTCGCCGAGTGCACCAGCTCCACCGCCACGGCCGCGCGCACTAGAGATTCCTCTCCCTCGCCGCCCTCCGGCGGACCGCCGGCCGACTCGGCCGCGAGAACGACGAGCAGCGGCCGCAGCCGCTTCCCGCCGGCCGTGACCGTCGCGTTTGCGTGGGCCGCCAGGGGCGCTCCCGCCTCCGAGGTCACGTGACCGAGGTGGCGCTCGGTGCGCACCATCCGCTCGCGCAGGCCCTCGCCGCCGAGGCGCATGATGGCGTCGAGTCCGTCGACCTCGGCCGGCCCGCCGGCCCGAGGGCTGCCGACCGCGCTCACGCCTCGACCTCGCCGACGCCGTCGCCGTCGCCGTCGCGGACGACCGTGCCGGCGTGAATCGCCACGATCCCGCCGGCCGTGATCAGATAGGTGATCTCGCCCAACCCGGCTTTCGCCATCTCGCCCGCGAGCGCCGCCGGTCCCGGGAACCGCTTGACCGAGTTGGGCAGGTAGGTGTAGGCGTCGGCGACGGGCGAGCGCTCCTCTCCGCGCAGGCTCGAGTAGAGCCGCCCCATGAGGCCCACCAGCCCACCGAGCGCGGGCACGATCCGGTCGAACCAGAGGCCGTAGAAGAGTGACAGGGGGGCGCGCGTGGGGTTGGTGATCTCGAGCACCACGACCCGGCCGCCCGGGCGCACGACGCGGGCCATCTCGCGCAGGCCGCGGGCGAGGTCGTCGAAGTTACGCGCGCCGAAGCCGACGGTCGCCGCGTCGAAGGAGTCATCGGGGTAGGGCAGCTCCATCGCGTCCGCCCACTCGAAGCGGGGCTGCACACCGCCACCGGCCGCACCGCCCGCGACCTTCGCGCGGGCACGGTCGAGCATGCCCTCGGAGAAGTCCGCGCCGATGACCTCGCCCGACGGCGCCACGCGGGCTGCCATCGCGATCGCGAGGTCTCCCGTGCCGGTGGCAAGGTCGAGCACCCGACTGCCGGGCCCCGCCCCCGCGAGGTCCGCCGCGCGGGCGCGCCAACGGTGGTGCAGGCCGGCGGTCATGGCCGTGTTCATCAGGTCATAGATGCCCGCGATGCGGTCGAACATCGCACGCACCTGTCCGGGCTGCAGCTGTCCGGCACCGGCACCCTGGCTCGCGGCCACGGCCCGGCTACTTGAGCTGCGCGAGGAAATTGACGATCGCGGTGAACTTCTTGGGCGGCAGGTTCTTGAACGACGGCATCGGCGCCTGCGGATTGACCAGCGTCCGCGCGATCCCCTGGCGCGGCAGTCGCGCCGCGATGTGCGACAGGTCCGGGCCCGGCCCCGAGTTGCCGTTCTCGCCGATCTTGTGGCAGGCCAGGCAGCCCGATTGGGCGACCACCTTCTTGCCGGCTTCGTATTCGGCCAATTCCGGCCCGCCCGCCTGGGCTACGCGCGCGGGGGTCGTCATTTCGATCGCCGTCGGGGAGCCCGCGTTGGCTCCCGAGTAGGTCAGGAAGGCCATCGCCAGGATCACGGCGATTCCGGTCACGGTCGCGATCGGCCGGCGCTCGGGCCGACGCTCGGGGCTCCGGTCATAGAACGGGAGCAGGAACAGCAGGATCATGCACAGCGTCGGCACGCCGATCGTCGCCAGCGGCACGAGGCTCGGCGGCTTGATGACGCGCAGAACCTCGAACAGGAAGAAGAAGTACCACTCGGGCCGCGGCACGTATGTCGTGGTCGTGGGGTTGGCCTTGGAGCCGAGCTCGGCGCCGAGGACGAGCGACATGGCGATGATGATCGCCATGACCACGCACGCCATCGCCGCGTCCTTGGCGACCGCGTAGGGGAAGAACGGCTTGCCCTGAGACTTGAGGATCGAGTAGTCGCGGAGGTACTCCTCCTTCTCACGCTGGTTCATCGACCTAGACCTCGGCCTCGCGCAGCTCCGCCTTCTGCTGGGCTTTCTGCCACGGCGGTGCGGTCGTGCCCAGCTTGGCCACGAGGTAGAGGTGCGCGCCGATCAGGGCCGCGAGCAGTCCCGGGACGAGCAGCATGTGGATCGCATAGAAGCGCGACAGCGTCGTCGCCCCGAATTCGGATCCTCCGCGCAGGAAGTCGCTCAGGTAGGGACCGAGCAGCGGGCCGGTGCCGTTGATGTTGACGCCCACGATCGTCGCCCAGTAGGCGCGCTGGTCGAACGGCAGCAGATAGCCGGTGAAGGACATGGTCATCGTCAGGATCAGCAGCACCACGCCGATCACCCAGTTGAGCTCGCGCGGGTACTTGTAGGCGCCGAAGAAGAACGTGCGCCCCATGTGCAGGAAGACCAGGATCACCATCACGCTCGAGCCCCACTTGTGCATGCCGCGCACGAACTGGCCGAGGAACACGTCGTTGGTCACGTGGCGGATCGACTCATACGCGCCGCCGGCCGGATCGGGGCGGTAGTACATGGCCAGGAAGACGCCCGTCACGGCCTGGGCGAGGAACGCGAACATCGTCGCCGACCCGAGCGTGTAGAACCAGTTGGTCCCCTTGGGAACCTTGCGGAACATCATCCAGCGGGCGGCGCCGCTCAGCGACGTCCGCTCGTCGACCCAGTCGACGACCGTAATGCCGGCCTGCTTGGCGTCCTCGATCGGGCCGCCGGCGCCGTTCTGCTCGCCTGGGCGCGGAGGTGCTTCCTGGAGCGCGGCCGGGAGCGGTGGTGCCGGAAGCTTGGGCATCTTAGGCACCGTCGGGACCTACAGTTTCTGGGCGCCGGGACGCGACGGGTAGAGGTACTGGCCGATGCCGTCGAGCGGCTCGCCGGGGTCGCGGGGCGAGAAGCGACGCAGCTCGCTGTTGACGCTGAAGCGCGGGCCGACTTCGACGTTTTCGCCGCTCACGCGAGTGTAGAAGCGGTCGAGGGGCCGCACGGGCGGGCCGCCGACGCGCCGGCCGAGCAGATCGTAGACGCCGCCGTGGCAGGGACAGATGAAGCGCTCGGCCGCGTCAACCCAGCGGACGGGGCAGCCGAGGTGGGCGCACCGGCTGGAGATCGCGATGTAGGGCGTGTCGCGGTCGTAGGGGTCGGTGTCGATTTCGGGATTGAACTTGCGGACGTAGACAGTTGTCTTGCCTGCCTCGCCGATGTTCGCAGCGACGGTCAGCACGACGGGCACGTAGTTGGTCTCGGAGAAGGAGCCGGTCGGGCCGACCGCTTCCCAGTGCTGGGGCGTGCTTTTGAAGATCGGTCCGACCGCGAAGCCGAGCGCCGGCAGCGCGAAGGCGCTGGCCGCGATCGCGCCCGCCGTGTGGGCAGTGCCGGTCATGAAGCGCCGGCGCGTGACCGTCTCACCCTCGAAGGCGCCCGGAATCTGGCGGTCGAGCGTGTACTTGGACTTCTGCTTTGAGCGCTTGTCGGACACCGGCGGCTAACAATATCGAGGCGCGATTCAGCGCGGCGCCGGGGCTGCCCGAGCGCTTGTGCGCATCGCCTCGATCGCCCCGGGCGAACCGGCGCAGACCAGCTCCTTGGCGCGGCGGTGCTCCTCGCTGGGACCCCAGCCCACGGCACGCGCGCCCGCCTCCCAGATGACGTCGGCCAGGGCGGGGTTCCCATCTCCCTGGGCGAGGGCGCTCAACGTGATCGTGTCGGCCAACTCGGCCACCGCGATCGTGTCGCCGAGGTCGATGAGGCGGGCTAGGCCGAGCGCGTAGAGCTGATCGCCGGCGAGCAGCCCGAGGTCGGCCTCGGGCACACGCACGACGCGGGGGCTCGCGTAGTGGAGCAGGTAGCCCTCGTAGATCGCCTCGACCAGCAGCTCGTACTCGGCCGCCCGCGCCGCCGGGCGCGGACCGGCGGCGGCCACTACGGCCGGGCTCCGCTCGGCCCCACCGTCGAGCGGAGCCCCCTCCTCGCCGGAGACGAGCGTCGCCATCAGGCCACCGCCCGCGTGCAGGAGCTCGCACAGGCGCTCCAGGCCGCTGCGGGCGGGTGCGTCGGGCACGGCGCTCATCGCACCGGCTCGGCTGCAGGGATGTTTGCAAACGCCTGGGCGGCTGCCTCGAGCGTTCGCTCGAGGTGCTCCTCGGTGTGGGCCAGCGACGGGAACCAGGCCTCGAACTGGGACGGTGGGGGGTAGACGCCGCGGGCGAGCAGGTCGCGGCACCAGCGGGCGTGTGCCTCGAGATCGCAGCGGCGCGCATCGGCGAAGGACTCGACCGCCTGCTCGCTGAAGAAGACCGTCAGCAGGCCCGGTTCGCTGCGCACCTGCACGGAGCGCCCGGCCACAGCGGCGGCTTCGCGCAGGCCATCGGCGAGCCGCCGCGTGTAGGCGGCAAGGCGCTCGTAGGCGGCCTCGTCGAGCAGCTCGAGCGTCGCCAGCCCGGCGGCGACGGCCAGCGGATTGCCCGACAGGGTGCCTGCCTGGTAGACCTCGCCCGCGGGCGCGAGCATCTCCATCAGCTCGACGCGGCCGCCCACCGCGGCGGCGGGGAGGCCGCCGCCGATGACCTTGCCCATGATCGTCAGGTCGGCGAGCACGCCGGAGAGCTCCTGCGCGCCGCCCCTGGCGACGCGAAAGCCGCTGATCACCTCGTCCAGCAGCAGCAGCGCGCCGCAGGAGTCCGCGCGCTCGCGCAGCAGCTCGAGGAACCCCTCGCGCGGGGGCACGAGCCCCATGTTGGCGGGCAGAGGCTCGGCGATGATGGCCGCTGTCTCAGCGCCCTCGGTGGCGGCAATCAGCGCGGCCTCGTCGTTCCACGGCACGACGGTCGTCTGCGCAGCGGCGCCGGCCGGCACGCCCGGGCTCGCCGGCAGCGCCTGTGTGGCCAGGCCCGACCCGGCTTCGGCGAGCAGGCCGTCGAGATGACCGTGGTAGGCCCCCGCGAACTTGATCACGCGCTCGCGGCCGGTGGCGGCACGGGCGAGGCGGATTGCGGTCATCGTCGCCTCGGTGCCCGAGGAGGTCATCCGCAGCATCTCGACGCCCTCCATCCGGGATGCCACCTCCTCGGCCAGGCGCACCTCGCCGGCGGTCGGTGCGCCGAAGCTCGTGCCCTTGGCGGCGGCCTCGGTGACCGCCCCGAGCACGTGCGGGTGGGCGTGACCGTGGATCAGCGGCCCCCACGAGCAGACGTAGTCGACGTAGCGGTTTCCGTCGACGTCGACGATCTCGGCACCGGAGCCGCGGTCGATGAACAGCGGGTCGCGGCCGATCGAGCGCATCGCCCTCACGGGCGAGTTGACCCCGCCCGGCAGCCGCGCGAGTGCCCGGCGATAGAGCTCCGCCGAGCGGGTGTCGGTCAGCGACGCCGTCACGGGCCCTCAGGCGTGCCGGGACTCCCAGTTCTTGAAGTCCTCGGTGAAGTACGTCAGGCGGATCTTCTTGAACTCGGTCGACGAGTACAGCGTGGCGCGCTCGTGGATGCCCGTCTGCTCGGCGATCGCGTCGAGCACCGCGTCGCACTCCTCCTTGGAGCGGCCGTGGGCCATCGTGAAGACCGAGTAGGGCCAATCCTCATACGTGGGGCGCTGGTAGCAGTGGGAGATTCCACGCACCGATGCCATCCGGCAGCCGATGTCGAAGATCTGCTCCTCGGGCACCTTCCAGACGCCCATCCCGTTGGCGGAGAAGCCGGCGCGGCGGTGGTAGAGGATGGCGGCGACGCGTCGAAGCAGCCCGCGCTCCTGCATGCCCGCGAGGTGGTCGAGGAAGCGCTCCTGGGTCATTCCCAGCTCGGCCGCAGCCGCCGCGTAGGGTTCCTCGACGACCGGCATGTCGCCCTGCAGCGCCCGGATCACGGCGATGTCCTTCTCGTCGTAGGGCTGAGGGTCGAGCTCCACCGGCTCGGTCACAGCGGCCTGGCTGGAGAGCGACTTCGTGTCGCCCTCCATTTCGAGATCCATGCGGATCTTGAACAGTTTGAGCGTCGGCAGCTGGCGCACCGACTCGGCACCCGACTCTCGGGCGAGGACGTCGAGGGTGCCTTGGAGACCGAGCTTGGAGTCCGGCTCGGTTGCGATCGTGAACCACAGGTTGAAGTCGTGGTTGCGCAGGTAGTTGTGCGACACGCCGGGGTGCTCGTTGATGATGTGCGCCGCCCGATGGGGGTGCTCGGGATCGACCTTGGCGGCGACGAGCATCGAGGAATATCCGAGCGCACGAGTGTCGAAGATCGGCGTGACCTGCCGGATGATGCGCTTCTCGAGCAGGCGCTGGACGCGGGCCATCACCTCGGTCTCGGAGAACTCGCCCCCGCCGCCGAGCTCGGCGACGTGACGGTAGGGGCGCGTGGCGATCGGGAATTTTCCCTGCATCAGGTTGAGGACCTTGCGGTCGACATCGTCGAGCGGCACAGCCGCGCCGTCCTTGCGGCTGCGGATCTTGGGCGTCGCCGCGTTCTCGCGCTGGGCGGCGTCGGGGCTGATCAGATCTTCTCGGCTAGCCATAGGGCTGCGTCCTTTGCGTGATAGGTGACGATCGTGTCGGCGCCGGCCCGACGCAGGGAGGTGAGGATCTCGAGCACCGCGGTCCGCTCGTCGAGGTAGCCGGCGGCACCCGCCGCCTTGACCATCGCATACTCGCCGCTGACGTTGTAGGCCGCCACGGGCAAGCCGGTGGCCCGCTTGACCGCCGCGATCAGGTCACCGTAGGCCAGGGCCGGCTTGACCATGACCATGTCGGCGCCCTCCTCGACATCGAGCAGCGCCTCGCGGACAGCCTCGCGACCGTTGGCCGGGTCCATCTGGTAGCCGCGCCGGTCGCCGAAGGCGGGCGTCGAGCCGGCGGCGTCGCGGAAAGGCCCGTAGAAGGACGAGGCGAACTTGGCCGAGTAGGCGAGGATCGGCGTCTCGGAGAAGCCCTCGCCGTCGAGCTCCTCGCGGATGGCGCCGACGCGCCCGTCCATCATGTCCGACGGCGCCACGAGGTCGGCGCCCGCACGCGCGTGGCTGACGGCAGTGCGTGCCAACAGCTCGAGCGAGGCGTCGTTGTCAACCGAGCCGTCTTCGCGGAGCACGCCGCAGTGCCCGTGGTCGGTGTACTCGCACAGGCAGACGTCGGTCGCGACCAGCAGCCCGGGCACGGCCTGCTTGATCGCGCGGGTGGCGAGCTGGACGATGCCGTCCTCCTCCCACGCGCCTGTGCCCTCGCCGTCCTTGGCGGCGGGAATGCCGAAGAGCATGACCGCGCCGAGACCGAGCTCGGCGGCCGCGCGCGCCTCGGCGACGGCGGCGTCGAGCCCTAGGCGCTCGACGCCGGGCATCGTCGCGATCGGCTCGCGCTCGCCGTCGAGGGACTCGGCGACGAACATCGGCAGGATCAGCTGCCCCGCCCGCAGGTCTGTCTCGCGGACGAGCCCTCGCAGCCCGGCTGTCGCTCGGAGCCTGCGCATTCGCGTCTTGGGGTAGGCCATCTCCCTGTTCAGGTTAGAGGCTCGCAGCCGTCATTCGCCGCGGCGCAGGCCGGCACGCGCGAGCGCCCCGAACAGGACCGTGAGGCCGGCGAGGTGGGCGATCGAACCGCCGATCCCCGGGGCGGCGCCGTTGACGGCCGCATCGAGCGCCTGCAACGAGGCCTTGAACGGGAACGCGAAGGAGACCGCGCCGATCACGTCGTAGAAGCCGCGCGAGACCGCGCCGCCCGGGACGAGGGCGAGGAAGGCGAGCGGCAGCGAGAGCAGAAACGCGAGCAGCGAGGCCGCGCGCACCTCGCGCGCGAGCGCGCCGATCGCGACACCGAGCGCGCCGAAGGCGAGCGCGCCGGCGGCCAGGGCGAGCACCCACAGGCCGACCCGGCTCCAGTCGAGCGTCACGAAGGCGCCCACTCCGCACAGCATCGCCAGTGCGACGACGAACGCGCAGCCGGCCCCCAGCAGGCTCTTCTCGGCCAGCAGCACCTCACGCGAGACGAGGCCGCGCACGAGCCGCCCGAGCGCACGCTCCTCGCGCTCGAGCGCGACGCCGCCGGCCGCGAGCAGGACACACACGAACATCAGCGAGACGTTGACAGCGACGACCACCGCGAACGTGTTGAGGGGCGTTCGGCGGCCGTGCAGGAGCGTGCTGGTGACCGCGATCGGCTGGCTGATCGTGTTGAGCACCTGCCTGCTGAGGGTCAGGTTCTGCGCGGCGAAGCGCGCGAAGTCCTCGATCCGCTGCAGTTCTCTGCGCTCGGCGCCGGGCGGCCGGCGGGCGATGATCGCACTCAGGCTCGAGGGGATCTGTGAGAGGCCGATGAGGTCTTCGGGCGCACCGAGGATGCCCGAGTTGCCCCCCTGCAGGAGCGCCTCGATCGCCCTCGCGGCCGCCTGCTGGATCTGTTCGGAGAAGGCCAGGTTCGCCTTCGCGATGGCCGAGTCGATCGAGGACTGGACGAGCGACTGCTCGAGCGCGTCGCCGTTGTAGAGGACCTCGAGGTGCGCCTGGTCGACCGTCGAGGACAGCCGCGCGGCGATGTTCTGGGGGATGACGACGGCGGCGAGCACATCGCCCGAGCGAATCTTGGCGACCGCCTGAGAGCGGGTGGGCGTGCGCACGGCCTCGACCTGGTTGAAGAGCTCATCGGCATAGTGGCTGACGCTGACTCGCTCGCCGCCGACCTTCACCGTCTCGCCGGCCGGCGTTTCATCGACGATCGCCACGCGCGGCTTGGACGGGCTGCGCGAGATTGCGAAGCCGATCAGCAGCGCGATCACGACTGGGTAGACGACCAGCAGCGCGACCAGCAGACGTGAGCGGCCGAGGATGCGCAGGTCCTTGAGCAGCAGCCACCTCATGGCGGCTCGCCGATGTGCTCGGGCGCATCGGCCGCCAGAAAGGCGACGAGGGCGCGCTCGAGGTCGCCGCCGTCGGGCTCGCCGCCGCGGCGCAGCAGCTCCGACGGCCTGTCGTCGAACAGCAGCCGTCCGTTCGCCAGTACGAGGACCCGGTCGGCGTAGCGCTGCGCCTCGCTGACGTTGTGCGTCGAGAAGACGACCGCCGTGCCCGCCCGGGCGAGGGCCGAGATGAACCCCCACAGCCGCTCGCGCTGGCCGGGGTCGAGCGCCGCCGAGGGCTCGTCGAGGGCGAGCACCGGAGGGCTCGCGATCAGTCCGAGGGCGACGTTGACGCGCTGGCGGTTGCCTGCAGAGAGGCGGCCGACCTGCTCGCCCGCGCGGTCGGCGAGCCCTGTCTGCTCGAGCATCCGAGCGACAGCCTCCTGAGGCTCGGCGAGTCCCTCCAGGCGGGCGAACAGCTCGAAGTTCTCGGCGACCGAGAGCTTTGCGTACAGCGCCGTCTGCTGCGGCGCCCAGCCGACCTCGCGGGGCGGGCGGCTCACGGTCCCGGCACTGGCGCGCTGGGCGCCTGCGAGGATCGAGAGCAGGGTCGTCTTGCCGGCGCCGTTTGGACCGACGACGCCGAGCAGCTCACCGGCCGCGACCTCGAAGCTGACGTCCCGGAGCGCTTCGAGCTCGCCGTAGTGCTTGGCGAGCCCGTGGGCGCGGAGGACAGCGCTCACAACAGCCCGCGGGGCGTGCGATCCCAGGGCTCGAAGGTGATGTGGCGGGAGAGGAAGACGACCGTCTCGCGCAGGATCGAGAGGATCGGCAGCGCGATCAGGGCGCCCACGACACCGTGTAGCTGGAGGCCCATGAGCAGCGCGAAGATGACGAGCAGCGGGTTGATGCGCAGCGTGTGGCCGAAGATCTGGGGCGCGACGATGTGGCCCTCGATCTGCTGCATGCCGACGAACAGCAGCGACACCCACAGTGCCGAGATCGGGTTGGTGAAGAGGGCGACGAGGACCGCTGGGAGGGCGCCGACGATCGGGCCGATGTACGGGACGAGCTCCATCAGGCCATAGAAGATCGCGAATACGAGCGCGTATTTTCGCCCGTCGGGGAAGATGCCGATGACGCCGAAGAGGTAGATGGCTATGCCGGCGGTGGCGCCCATGACGAAGCTGAACAGGAGCTGCCCACCCACGTAGCGGGCGACCGCGTTCTGGACCAGCGTCGGGTAGTCATCGGCGGGGGTGCCGTCGCCGTCGGGCATGTAGCGACGGATCAGCCCGCCGATCCGCTGGCCGTAGAGGAGCATGTACACCGACAGCACGAACACGAGCAGGACGTCGAAGCCTGCGCTGACCACTTCGGTGAGCAGGCCGCCCCCGAACGTGACGATCGAGCTCGACCCCTTGACGACCTTGTCGCCGAGCGTCTGCAGGGCGGTCTCACCCTGCTTGATGAACTGGACGTGGATGCCGTTGCTGTTGAGCGTGTTCTGCATTTCGGCCAGCGAGGTGTTGGCCTGCCTGATGAGGTGAGGGACGTCGCGACTGAACGAGGCGACCTGGTTGGAGATAGGGTTGGCGAGCAGCACGCCGATCCCGCTGACGCTCAGGAAGAACGCGAGGTAGACGGCCAGGACGGCCAGTCCCCGCGGGACCCTGCCGCGTTGGATGAAGGCAACGGCCGGGTTGAGAATGAGGGCTATGAGCGTCGCGACGATGAAGATGACGAGGACTTTGCCGGCGGCTTTGGCGATCGCCCACAGGGTCAACAGGGTCAGCGGCAGGATCACGAGCTGGACCCAGCGGGGCACGACGGTCCGTGGCGGCTCGCTCGGCTGGCGCTCGGGCGAGTCGGTCAGCTCGCGCTCCTCCTCGCTCGGTGGCGCCGCCTCAGGGGCATGCTCGGAAACCCCACTCACTGTCCCGCCACCATGCCCAGAGTATGGCTGAGGCCGAGGCGGCCCCCGACGGGCCGGCGGGGGCGGCGAGCATCCTGTTCGTCGGCGACGTCGTCGGCGGCATCGGACGCCACACGCTGCTCGATTGCCTGCCGGTCCTGCGCGAGCGCCACGCTCCGACGTTCGTGGTCGTCAACGGCGAGAACGCGGCGGGCGGACTGGGGATCACGCCCAAGATCGCCGATCAGATGTTCGCGGCCGGTGTCGATGCGATCACGCTCGGGAACCACACCTATCACCGCCGTGAGATCTACCCGTATCTGGAGAGCAGCAACCGGATCGTCAGGCCCGCCAACTTCCTGCGCAGCCAGCCCGGACGCGGCGTGTGCATCGTCGAGCGCGACGGCCTGCGCCTGGGCGTGGTGAACATGAGCGGCAACCTGTACCTGCGCGCCGGACGCTCGGCCTTCACCGAGATCGAGGTGGCGCTGGGCGAGCTCGGCGGTGTCGATCACATCCTCGTCGACGTCCATGCCGAGGCGACCTCCGAGAAGGTCGCGATGGGCTGGCACCTCGACGGCCGCGTGAGCGCGGTCGTCGGTACCCACACCCATGTACCGACCGCCGACGCCCGGGTGCTGCCGGGCGGCACGGCCTACATCACCGACGTCGGCATGACCGGACCTCGCGGCGGCGTCATCGGCGTCAAGCGCGAGCAGGCGATCGAGTCGCTGCTGACCCAGATGCCTGTCCGCTTCGAGACCTCGGAGATCGACCCCTGGCTGATGGGGGTCCTGATCAGGTGCTCGGGACCACTGCGGGCAGAGTCGATCGAGCAGGTGCTGATGCCGCGTCCGGCCCAGAGCTCGTCGGATCGCTGAGGCGCCCGAGCAGGGCGACCATGACGAGCGGGAAGAACCACGGTATGTAGAGGTAGAACCAGTGTTCGATGCCGAGCTCGGTCGCGATCAGCACGGCGCCCGCGGCCGCGGCGAGGCCGACGAGATCCTCCCGTCGCGGAACGATCGCCATGAGGAGCGCGAGCGCGACCGCGGCCAGCTCGACGACGCGCTGGAGCGTGTGCAGTCCGTAGAGGCCCCAGACCGAAAAGGGCGAGCCGCGGTTGTCCTGATAGACGAACGTCCGCTCGTAGATCGTGTGCAGTGTGTCGTGGCGCAGCGCCGGCACGAACGCGAGCGCGGCGGCTGCGGCGAAGCCGCCGAGGAACAGCGCGAAGGCGAGCGGCCGCCGCGACGGGGGAATGCCGCGCAGGCCGTGTGTGGCCAGCAGCGGGGCGATCGCCAGCGGAGCAAACTTGGTCAGCCCGGCGAGTGCCGCGAGGACGCCGCGGGCGCCCGGCGCCAGGCGCGCGCGATAGTCGGCCGCGAGCACGGCCGCGAGCACGAGCGCGGCGACCAGGATGTCATTCGAGTTGCTCTCCAGGGCGAAGAGGGTGAATGGGAAGGCGACCCACGCGTAGGCGAGGGCGATGCCGAGGGTCGGTCCGCGCATTCGTCGCCCGATCAGGAACAGCAGGCCGGTGGCGAGCAGGTCGAAGAAGATTGCCGCAGCGTGCGCGGCCGGGAGGTCGTTCCACGTTCCGCTCCAGCCGAACACCTGCTGGAAGGGCACGTAGGCCTCGTAGTTGAAGGGCCCGTACGTGTCGCCGTGTTCGTTGTCGGCGGGGTAGCCGCCGTAGAGGGGCCGGCCGTCAGCGGCCCGCTCGGCGCCGATGACCCCCGCGTAGCCGACGTCGATGACGTTTGAGTCGGTCACGTTGAGGGCGACCCGGAAGCCGATCAGGAACACGATGCCAAGCACGAGCCACGGTGCGGGCACGAGCAGACGGAGCTCGGCCGGCGCGCGGGCGCCGGGGTCACGGCGACGCCGTCGCAGCAGCGCGAGCATGCGGGCGAGCAGGTACAGCAGCGGTGGATAGGCGAGCGGCACCGACGCGTAGATGTGGGCGTGATTGAAGAACGCGAGCGAGACCGACAGCGACACGAGCACGAGCAGATCGAGGTGAAGCAGCGACAGCAGCCTGCGGAAGTTGATGAAGGGGAGGATGAAGAGCACGCACAGGGGCAGCCACACGTAGAGGGCGTTGGAGTGGCGGCCGAACGCCCCGGGGTAGCCGCGCGCCATCGTCCACGCGACCTGGAAGCCGGTCCACTGTTCGAGCACCCGTCCCGACAGGTCATCGATGATCACCTGCCCGATCTCCTTCTTGCCGCCGCGGGAGAAGTAGCTGACCTGCCAGTGGAATGGCGCCTTGAGGTAGGCGCCTCCATATGAGCCCTTGTATTCCGCGCGCACCGCCCGCATCTTCGGGAGAGCCGCGGCGATCGCGAGGACGCGATTGGCGGACAGGCGCCGCCCGGCCGGCGGCGTGTCTGAGGCGGCGACGGGGATCGGCGCTTCGGGGTTCGCAGAGCTCGAGGAGGCGAGCGCGCGGGAGACGGCCGTGTCGGTCTGCGAGGTGCCGGCCAGTGAGGGCCGCGCGAGGCTCGACCGCGTGAGCGACGACGTCGCGTCCGCGGCCGCCGGGACGAGCGCGAGGCCGAGAACGCAGGCGAGGATTGCCGGCAGGCGGCGCATCGCGGGAGGTTAACGCCGGCGGGGAGTCTGCGCGAGGATCGCGCGGGACCGCTCAGTCGGCGCCGAAGTGCCCACGGACGATCGATGCGACGTCGCGGATCGCCCACTGCGCGGGAGCCGGCGCGGGCAGCGTGACGCCGTGGAGCACGAGTGCGCCGAGCGAGTCCGAGGCGTGGAGCGAGCCGTGGCTGCCGCCGCCGACATGCGCCTGACGGCCCCAGTCCATGAACTCCTGGCCGGGCGCGGCCGAGAGCAGGACCTCGCCGGAGGTCGGGCAGGTGAGCGCCGACCAGGTGCGCGCCAGGGCGTCGGGGTAGTCCGGGCTCGACAGCCGCCCGTCCTCGATTCGCCCTCCGATCACCGCGAGGGCACCCTCGACGCTCCAGGCGACGCCCCGCGGGTCCTCGACGTCGCCGCCGGGCGCGAACCGCAGCTCGCCGCGCGTGGGACTCGAGATGACGCCCTCCCGTGGCGCGTCGTGGGCGTCGCGCTCGAGCCACATCACGAGGTCGACGCCCTCGACGGCGAGCACGCGTGTGACGACCGATGCTCGCATGGCGTCGCGCTCGGACTCGTGCAGCGCGTAGACCATGGCCGCGCGCTGGGAGGGACAGACAGCGATGTGCGGCGAGTCCTCGCTCGAGCGGGCCGGTCCGAGGACGCCGAGGTCGGCCAACTCGTCCTGGAGGCAGATCGCCCCGTCGACCTCGGCCTGTGAGTGGTCGGCCATGGCGATCACGGCGTGCTCCGCGAGGAACTCATCGACGCCGCCGGCCGCATTCATGACGCGCGCGAGCTGGAGGTCGGCCTGGGCGAGCGACTGGACCTGGCCCTCGGGCCCGCGCTTGTGCGAGTACCAGTCGTTGTCGGGCAGAGACAGCAGCAGGAAGTCGAACAGGTCGTTCTCCACCAGGTACACCGACACGCAGCCGGAGTGGCGATCGCGCACGCCGGGCATCCCGAGACCGGACCGGCAGCCGGTCCGGCGCGAGGCGAAGATGTCGGCGTAGAAGAGCTCGCCGGGGCCCATCACGGGATGGCGCATGAGGGTCGATGCGACGCGCGTCAGGGCGGTGTCGCGCTGGGGCTCGTGACGGTGGCGGCCCCGGTACATCAGGTAGGTCGTCCCGGCCGTCCTCACGTCAGCGTCATCTAGCGTCTCGAAGACCGTCAGCGTGTCGGGCGAGAGGTGAGCGCGATTCATGTTGTAGACGGTGTCTGTGAGCTGGCGGGTGATCCCGAAGCGCTGGGCCGAACGGAAGCTCGAGCCGTATTCGACGTAGCGCTCCTCCTCACGATGAAACCAGTTCATCGCCGGGATCAGGTGCTCGTCCTGGCCGCGGCCGGTGACGATCGAGGCGGCGCAGACGGGGGTGACCGACGGGAACGCGGCGACACAGTCGGAAACGTAGGTGCCCTGATTCATCAGCCGCTCGAGCACGGGGGCGGCGCCGGCGGCGACCGCGCGCTCGAGCATCTCGGGTGCCATCGCGTCGATGACGCAGAGGACCCGCTTGGGCGGGGCAGCGCTCACGAACGGCGGGCCATCAGCGACGCAGGATGCGCAGGCCGGCGTAACGCTCCCCGGCGCGCGCCCGGCCGCGCAGCGCCATCCATGCGAGCAGCCCGAGCAGGACGTAGCCGAGCGGGTGCAGAAGGCAGACCAGGCCGGCGAAGACGAGCGCCGCGGCGTCGAGGTAGACCGTCAGGGCTTCGCGCGCGCCACGGTCGGGCAGCCTGCCGCGGGCGCCGGCGATGACCGGGCCGCAGGCGCGCTGGGCTATCCAGACGGCGGCCAGGCCCCCGAACAGGCCCGGCCACCAGGCATCGTCGTGCGCGGCCAGGGTGCCGGCGAACAGGACGGCACCGGTGCCGTAGGCGATCCCGGCGATGGCGGCGGCGAGCGGGTCAGGGGGTGTGCGCTCCGTGCCCGGCTCGAGCGTGGGCGCCATGCCGGCGAGGATCTGCAGCGCGTAGGCGATCACGAACGCGACGACGACGACCAGCAGCCACCAGCCCGACTGCAGGAAGCGGTAGGGATCGTGGTTGAAGACGACCCCCAGCGCACTCGCCGAGCCCAGCGCACCGGCGAGCAGGACGGGCAGGAACGGCCGCAGGCCGCACGCCGCCGCGAGGCCGGCGCCGAGGCCGATGTAGAAGAAGATGCCGTGCATGCGGGTGCTCTGAGGTGCGATACCGTGCCGGGGCGGGCCGTGCCGGATCGGTCAGCACGATAGACGACCCGTACGGGCCCCGTGGTTGGCCGCACGAGGGTCGGCGAGCGCGACGGCGAATAGGGACGACAGGCATATGGAGCGATCGAGCAGCGGAGGCGATGGGCGCCGGGTGCGCCCCACAGCGCACGAGCTCGCGCGCTACGAGGCGCTGTTTGCGGCGCGAACGCGGGGCATGAAAAGCTCGGCGATGAGGGAGATGATGGCCCTCACCGAGCAGCCCGACGTGATCTCTCTCGCGGGCGGGCTCCCCGACACCTCGACGTTCGCCCCGGAGCTCTACGCCGAGCTGATGGGCCGCGTCGCGGCCGAGTCGACCGCCCGCGCGCTCCAGTATGGCCCGACCGAAGGCATGGCCGGAACGGTCTCGTGCATCGTCGAGGTGATGGCTGCCGAGGGGACCGCGGTCGACCCCTCCGAGGTGATCGTCACGACGGGCGGGCAGCAGGTCATCGACCTCGTCTGCAAGACGTTGATCGACCCGGGCGACGTGATCGTCGCGGAGGCGCCGACCTACCCCGGCGCGGTGCCGACGTTCAGCGCCTACCAGGCGGAGGTCGAGCAGATCGAGATCGACGCCGATGGCATGCCGATCGACGCGCTCGAGGCGACGCTCGATCGTCTCCAGGCAGAAGGCAGGCGGCCCAAGTTCATCTACACGATCCCCAACTTCCAGAACCCGGGCGGGGTGACGATGTCGCTGGCGCGCCGCCGTCGGCTCGTCGAGGTCGCGCGGGAGCGCGAGCTGCTGGTGCTCGAGGACAACCCCTATGGCCTGCTGCGCTACGAAGGTGAGGCGCTGCCGACGCTCTACTCGCTCGACGCCGAGGCCGTGGGTCGCGGTGGAGCATCGGATCTCGTCATCTACCTGGGCACATTCTCGAAGATCCTCTCGCCGGGCCTGCGGCTCGGATGGGCGGTCGCGCCGCGGCCGGTGCTCGAGAAGCTGAACCTCGGCAAACAGGGGGCCGACCTGTGCTCTTCGCCCGTCACCCAGATGTTCGTGGCCGCCTACTTCCAGGAGCGGGACGCCCACGGCAGGGCGGGCTGGCAGACCTACGTCGAGACGCTCCGCGACCTCTACCGGCGCCGTCGCGACGTCATGCTGGAGTCACTGGAGGAGCACTTCGGCGCGAGCGCCCGCTGGACGGTGCCGCAGGGCGGGCTGTTCATATGGGCGACCCTCGACGAGCGAATCGACACGACCGATCTGCTTGCGCTGGCGCGCAAGAGCGAGGGCGTCGCCTTCGTGCCAGGCCGAGCCGCCTACATGGACGGGCGCAGCGGGTCATCCTCGATGCGCCTGAACTTCGCCGGAGTTCCCGACGCAGACATCCGTGACGGGATCGCGCGGATCGGCCGCGCCGTGCGCGAGCAGGTCGGACTGCTCGGCTCCCTTACGGGATCGGGCCCGACCGCCGCCAAGGCCGCTCTGCCACCGCCCGCCGAGGCGCCCGAGCAGACCGGGCCGCTGGCCGACGTCGTCGCCCTGCCGCGCCGTGACACGGCGACGCCGTCGCGACGGCGACGCGATCGATGAGCGCCGCCCGTCGCGTCGCGGTCCTCAAGGGAGGACGCTCGCTCGAGCGGGCCGTCTCTCTGCGCTCGGGCGCCCAGGTCCAGGACGGGCTGCAGCGTCTCGGGCACGAGGTGACCGCGATCGACGTCGGTCCCGAGCTCGTGGCCGAGCTGCAAGCGGCCGGAGTCGACACCGCGTTCATCGCCCTTCACGGTCGCGAAGGCGAGGACGGAACGGTGCAGGGCCTGCTCGAGGCGATCGGACTTCCATACACAGGCTCGGGGCCGGCGGCCTGCATGCGCGCGACGGACAAGCTCCTCGCCAAGCACCTGATGCGCGAGGCCGGCATCCCGACGCCCGACTTCCACTTCCTGCGCGAGGGCTCGATCAAGGAGCTCGGCGCGGGCGCGGCACTCGGGGCGATGGAGGCCCAGCTCGGCTTCCCGCTCGTCGTCAAGCCCGCCACCGGAGGCTCCGCCCTCGGAGTCAAGTTCGCAGCCGACCGGGAACGGCTCCCGGAGTCGCTCGTGGGCGCGTTCTCCTACGACGCGACGATCCTGCTCGAACGCTACGTCCGTGGACGGGATCTGGCGGTGTCGATCCTCGACGGACAGGTGCTGCCGGGCGGCGAGGCGCCGTCTGAGCCAGCGCCGGTCGCGCTGCCGGTGGTCGAGGCGGTACCGCGTGAGGAGGACTTCTATGACTACGAGTCCCGCTACCAGATCGGGATGACGACGTTCGTCTGTCCCGCCGAGCTGGCGCCCGAGACGACCGCCCGCGCGCAGGAGCTGGCGGTCGAGGTCTACCGTCTGCTCGGCTGCCACGGCGTGGCCCGCGTGGACCTCATGCTCGAGCACGACACCGACGAGCTGTGGGTGCTCGAGACCAACGTCGTCCCCGGCCTGACCGAGACGAGCCTCCTGCCCCAGGCCGCCGACGCGGCCGGCATCACCTTCGATCAGCTCCTGGAGCTGATCCTCGCCAGCGCCGACAGCCGCCCCGCCTGAGCGCGGCGACGAGCAGGGTTCCGTTCGATAGCTACCTGAGCCGTGCGCAGGCCAGCGCGCGGCTCAGGAGTCGCCGGCGGCGAAGTCCTCGGGCGACACCTGGTCCAGGAACTCCTTGAACTTCTCGACGACGTCCTCGGACTCCTCCACATCGTGCTCGAACTCGATCGCCGACTCGGAGATGACCTCCTCGGCGGCGTAGATCGGCGCCCCCGAACGCACGGCGAGTGCGATCGCGTCGCTGGGCCGGGAGTCAATTTCAAGCTCGCGCCCGCCGACGCTGAGCGTGATCGAGGCGAAGAAGGTGTTCTCGCGCAGCTCGGTCACCGAGACCTGCGTGCACTTGACGTCGAGCTCGCCGAGGATGTCGCACAGCAGATCGTGGGTCATCGGCCGAGGTGTGCCCGCGCCCTGGAGCTTCATGAGGATCGAGGCGGCCTCGGGGTGCCCGATCCAGATCGGCAGGAACTTGTTGCCGTCGACCGTCTTCA
>DAIRTT010000020.1:0-22829 GCA_036803745.1 Solirubrobacteraceae bacterium
GCGCCTGTGCGTGCAGGCCGATCTGCCCAAGCCGCGTGTCTGCGTGATGGAGACCCCGATGGCCAACGCCTTCGCGATGGGCCGCAGCCGCAAGTCCACGAGCGTCACGGCCACCCGCGGCATCCTCGACATCCTCTCTCCTGCCGAGCTCGAAGGCGTGATGGCTCACGAGCTCACCCACGTGATCAACCGCGACGTGATGGTGATGACGCTCGCGAGCTTCTTCGCGACGCTCGCCGCGACGATCGCGCAGTTCGCCCTGTTCTTCGGCGGCGGCTACGGCAGCGGCGAAGAGGAGGAGGACATCATGATCGTCGTCCTCGTCTCGGTCGTCGTCTACGCCGTCTCCTTCGTGCTCCTGAGGACA
Source organism: Solirubrobacteraceae bacterium (assembly GCA_036803745.1). Taxonomy (GTDB): domain Bacteria; phylum Actinomycetota; class Thermoleophilia; order Solirubrobacterales; family Solirubrobacteraceae; genus Palsa-744. Next base: position 368 of record DAIRTT010000020.1, read on the forward strand.
CTCTCGCGCTACCGCGAGTTCGCGGCCGACCGCGGCTCGGCCGTCCTGACCGGCCGCCCGAGCGCGCTGGCATCTGCGCTCCTGAAGATCAGCGGCACGATCGAGCGGACGCCCACTCAGGATCTGCGCAAGGCCGAAGGCATGAGCGCCTTCTTCATCATCCCGGCCCGGACGAAGAAGTCGCTGATGAACATCTTTGCCGACCACCCCCCGCTCGAGCAGCGCCTCGCAGCCCTCGAGCGGCTCGAGGCGCAGCTGCAGGGCACCGCGACCTGAACACGTGGGCCTGCGCGACATCCTCACCGGCCGCCACCAGGTCAAGGGCCCGGCGCCCGACCGGCTGTTCGCGATCTCGACCGCCTATGTGACGCTCCAGGCCGAGCACCAGATCGAGCCGGCCGGTACCGCCGCGATCGTCTTCCAGGCGCTCGCGACGAGCGAGTTCGAAGCGACCCTGCGCGACATGGAAGAGGTCGTCACCGCCACCGGCGGCGAGAGCGCGACGAAGGTCTCCAGTCAGGACGACAGCTACGGATACCGCTGGATGGTCCTGCGCAACCCCGACGGCGCTCCCAGCATCGAAGACCTGGCGGTCGGCATCAACGCCGTGTCGAGCTCGATCGAGACGGCCGGGCACGGCGAGAGGCTGCTGTGTGCGGTGTTCGCCTTCGTCGATGCCCGCAAGCAGCGCATCTACTTCATCTACAACTACAAGCGGGGCTCCTGGTATCCGTTCGTCCCCGCTCCGGGAACCCAGCAGGAGCGTTCGGTCGAGCGAGAGCTCCAGATCAAGGCCCAGATGGCCTCAGAACTGCCGATCGAGCCTGAGATCGAGCGCTGGTTCCCCCTCTGGGGCATCCCGATCTGAGATCCACGGCCGGTCTGCGGACGCACGCCGACTCGCCGCACGGACGATCGCGCTCACCCGTCCCGACGTAACACCGAGCAGCGCCGGGCACGCTGCACGCCGGGTCTAGTCGGGGACAAGGCCCTCGCCGGTGAAGTCGCGACCGGCCTCCTGGAAGGTGAGGTCGGCCGGCGGGATGATGACCTCGGAGGTCTCGATGTCATCGTCGGCGAGAACCTCGCCGTGATCGCGGACGTAGCCGAGGAGTGCGCCGAAGGCGTCGGCGAAGCCGTCCTGGTGCCCTCCCTCGACGATCGCGACGACCGCGTTCTCCAGCTCGTTGATGCGGTCGCGCTCGCCGTCGTCGAGACGGTACTGGCCCTCGCCGGAGATGCGGACGATCATGCCTGGCCGCTCTCGCCGGCGGGGGGGCCGTCACCCTGGGAGATCTGCGGGGCGCTCGCGGAGGCGGACCCGCTGCCGAGCTCGCTCTTCATCTTGGCGAGCTCGTCGTCGACAGCCGGCTGGCTGGAGAGCTGCTTGAGCTGACGGTCGATGTCGTCTTCGCCTGAGCCGAGTTGGGTGACGTCATCGAACGTACCGGCGGCTTCGAGCTCCTGAACGGCATCGGCCCGGGCGCGCATGTTTTCGGTCTTGTCGACGGCGCGCTGCATGGCCAGGCCGACATCGGCCATCTGCTCGCCGACGCCTGTCGCCGCCTCGGAGATCCGGACCTGGGCCTCGGCGGCCGAGTACTGGGCCTTGATGACCTCCTTCTTGGTCCGGAAGGATTCGATCTTGACGCGCAGTTTCTGCTCGGAGTCGATCAGCTTCTGCTGCTGGTCCTCGAGTTCGTGGACCTGGCCGTCGAGCGACTGCAGCTCGGTCTGGGCGACGTTCTTGCGTTCGAGCGCAGTCCGCGCGAGATCCTCGTGTCCGGAGGAGAGCGCCTGGCGGGCCTGGGTGTCGAGCTTGACGACGTTCTGCTGCAGCGAGCTTTCCTGCATCTGCAGGCGCTTCTTGGCGGTGACGACGTCGGCGATCCCCTTCTTGACGTTCTGCAGCTGTTCGACCTGCTTCTGGTAGCTGTAGTCCAGCGTCTCGGCAGGGTCTTCTGCACGGTCCAGGAGTTTGGACACCTTCGCCTTGACGACTGTAGACATGCGCCCGGAGAGGCCGGCCATCTGATCCTCCTATTGCGTTTCCACTTGGGGCGGCCGGGTCGAGCCCGGCCTGTGCCTCAAGCGTAGCCGACTGGCGGGCTCAGAACCCGAGGGGGTGGCGAACCGTGAAGCCGCCGTTGGCCGGCCGCAGCGGACGCCACCGCGGACCCTGCTGATTGGTGGGATCGTCGGCGGCGCTCGTGTCGAGCCGCAGGCCGGCGACCGTCATGTAGGCGTGGCCCGCGTTGGAGAAGACCGTCACCCAGCGCCCGAGTCCGTGAGAGCCCCATCCCATGAATTCGGAGGAGTCCTCGGGGGTGGTCACGAGGCTGGCCCCGTGGAGGGCGAAGGAGACGGTCCCCGAGCAGTCATAGCCGGCTGCGTTGAACGAGGCGTGCCCGCCGCCCCAGACGTAGGGAAGGCCGATGATCTGGTTGCCGGCCCAGACGATCGCCTGGACGGCGGCCGGGGCCGACATGGGTGCGGCCGCGAGGCCGGCGACATAGCGGGCGCGGGAGCCCGGCACGAGCAGCTCGGGCTTGAGCGCGACGGTCACGCCGACGGCGCTGCCGCCGGTCGGGGTCACGGCGCCGGCACGGGCGAGCGGTTGGTAGGGGACGACCTGGCCGGAGACGGTCTTTTCGAAGACCGGGCCGCTGTAGGCGACGCTCGAGAAGTGCGAGGTGACAGGCGCCAGGTGGAGCTTGGGCGCAGCGGCCACCGGGGGGGCCGTGGAAGGCTGGGGGGCGGCGGTGGAGCCGACGGCGACACCGCCGGTGCTGGCGGCGAGCGCGCTCGGCGCTCCGATCGCCATAAGAACTGAACTGCACACGATCGTGCTCAGGGTACGAAACGACAAAACGGCAACCTCTTTCGTTGGCCTGCGGGGTTAGCTGACGGGCTAGCGCTGAAAGAGCCTGCGCTTCTCACGGTCCTACCGTGGGATTCGCCCCAACAACTTGGGTCCCCCGTTCCCCGGCACCTGGCCGGAGACTCGGCATTCGCGTGGGAACGCTACCAAACTGCAACGACGGTTGCACGGGTTGCAATCCCGATCCCACGTGGAACCCAGCATTTGCGGGACATTTCGACGGCCGGCCTCCGGGGCGGTCGTTAGTGTCCCGGCGATGAACGCCCACCGACTCCGCTCGATGCCCGCCGTGCTCGTGCTCGTGCTCGGGCTCGTCGCGCTTGCGTTCTCGGCGTGCGGCAAGTCGGCGCACCAGACCGAGACGGTGGTGGGGCAGGCCAAGGACGTGGCGCCGCTGGCCGCCCAGGGCGCGGTCAGCCTGGCCACCCGGAACACGACTCGGCTGGGCGGCGCGAGCGAGGCGACCGACGCGGCAGCCGTGGCACGGACCGTCTATCCGGCGCTGACCGCGGCATCGCGGCCCCAGGCGGTAGTGCTGGTGGACGAACGCGACTGGCTCGGCGCGCTGGCGGCCTCGGCGCTCGCGGGATCGCCGCTCGGCGCGCCGCTGCTGCTGGGCGACGCGTCGGGACTGCCGGCGGTGACGGTGCAGACCCTCAGCGCGCTGCACCCGACGGGAGCCCCTGCGCTGGGCGGCGCTCAGGTCCTCCGCGTCGGCACGGCGGCCCTTCCGCCGGCCGGCTACCGGACGCGCTCGGTGGCCGGCGCCGATCCGGCGGCTACCGCGGCCGCAATCCTCGCGCTCGCGCCCGGGCTGCGCGCGTCGCGTCAGGTGATCGTCGTCCCGGCGGGCGCGGCGCCGGCACTGCAGATGCCGGCCGCGGGGCTGGCGGCAGAGAGCGGCGCGCCGATCCTGTTCGTGGGGCGCTCCCGCGTGCCCGGCGCGACGGCGACGGCGCTCAGGAGCATGAACCGGCCGGCCATCTACGTGGTCGATCCGGCCGACGTGGACGGCGTCGCGCTGAGCGAGCTCCGTGCCCTGGGGACGGTGAGCGAGCTGACGGTGCCGGGCGCTGCCGCGGCGGGGGAGCGCGTGAGTGAGAACTCGATCGCGCTCGCCCGCTTCACCGACGGCACGTTCGGCTGGGGCGTCAAAGAACCGGGCCACGGGCTGGTCTTCGCCAACGCCGCCCGGCCGCTCGACGCGGCAGCGGCGGCGCCCCTGTCGGCGACGGGCGACTACGGCCCGCTGCTCGTCTTCGAAGAAGCGGCCCGGATCCCGCCCGCGATGAGCACCTACCTCGGCGACATCCAGCCCGCGTACACATCGGCGCCGGGCTTCAGGCCGGTGAGGGGGGTCTACAATCACGGCTGGCTGATCGGCGACGAAACGGCGATCTCGGCGGTGGTGCAGGCCGAACTCGACTCGCTCCTTCAGATCAGCCCGCGCAAGTCGACCGAAGAACCATCAGTGACGCCCGCCGAATAGAAGACCCGCAGAGAGGCAGCCGAACTTGAGTCAGGCCGAGGATCCACGCCGTCAGCGCGACCACCGGGTGAGCGTGGAGGACGTGCGCCAGCTGATGGGCGCCTCGACCCCACACTTCGCCCTGCAGCTGCGCAACCGGATCGCCACGCTGATCGCCGGTCTCGACGCGGCCGACCCGGCGCGAATCGAAGGCGAGCTCGAGATTGCCCGCCTGGAGCAACTCGGGCTGACCGGTGAGACCCGCGGCGAGGGGCCGTCGGCGGGCGAGCGCCCGCTGCCGTCGCTCAGCCTCGCCGCGCACCCGGCGCCCGAGTCCTGAGCCGTCTCAGCGCCGCGTCGCGAACGTCCGCTCCCGGCGGGCGTCGAGGAAGCGCGTGCGCAGGAGTTTGAAGAGGACGGCGAACAGCGGCACGGCGAGCGCGATCGGCAGGACCCGCAGCCACGTCGGAACGGGCGTTACGAAGACGGCGGCGATCAGGCTGAAGGCCGTGAAGAAGACGATCGTGGGCACCGTGGCGAGCAGGATCGAGTGCGAGCGGTAGCCGCTCAGGTGCTCGCGCAGCGTGACCTCGATCGTGCCGATGGCGACGGCGCCGATGCCCGCGAACAGGACCGGTCCGCCGCCGCGTTCGCCGCGGTTGAAGCCGACGATCGTCCCGACGGCGCCGACGAGGATGAGGATCTCCGAGAGCGGCAGCGGATGCCACGGCGCCTGCGGACGCTCGCCGACCGACAACGGGTCGCGGTAGCCGCCGGCGGCACTCGCGCGGGCCGGCGCGCTCGGCGCGCTCGGCGCCCGACTGGGCCGAGGCGGCGCGGGGGTTGCCTGTGCGGCCGGGCGGCGCTTTCTGGAGCGCGCCCGCCGGCCGGTGTTGCGCTTGGCCACGGCGCTCGGTTAGTGACCAGGCCGGGGTTGGCTGCGCCGCATCGACGTCGATCGTAGCGCCTATCCTCTGGTTGATGTCCACGCTCCAGACGCCCTCCTCGTCGCCGGGCGGAGGCATCCCCGACAGCTCCCTGGCGGGGCCGTTCCCGGTCGGCGACTACGCCGCGGCACTGCGTGGGCAGCTGCGGGGGTTTGCCAATGTCCAGCTGATGGGCGAGCTGGTCAACCTGCGGGCGGCGCGGGCGCGTGTCTACTTCGAGCTGCGCGACGCGACCGGCGCGATCCCCTGCAGCGCCTGGCGGGGCGACTGGGAGACGATGTGCGCGAAGGCGGGGGGAGCGCCGGGCGAGGGGATGCAGATCGTGGTGGCCGGCGGCTGTGACTACTACCCGGGCAGCGCGACCTCCTCGCCGAGCTTCTCATTCGCCGTGCGCGACATGCGCCACGCGGGCGAGGGCGATCTGCTGGCGCGCATCGAGCGTCTGCGTCGCCGGCTTGACGCCGAGGGTCTGCTCGAGCACCAGCGGCGCCTGCAGCGCGTGCTCCTGCCCCGCTCGATCGGCGTGATCACGGGCGAGACGGGCAAGGCGCGCGACGACGTGCTGGCCGCACTCGGTCGCCGTGGCTGGGCCGGGCGGCTCGTGTGGGCATTTACTCCGGTGCAGGACCGCCACGCTGCCCCGGCGATCGTCCGCGCGCTCGGCGACCTCACCTCGGTCGCAACGGTCGACGTCGTGATCGTCGCCCGCGGCGGGGGCTCGCTGGCGGACCTGCTGTGTTTCTGCGATGAGACCCTGTGTCGGACGGTCGCGCTGCTCGGGACGCCCGTGATCGCCTCGGTCGGCCACCACACCGACAGGACGCTCCTCGATGACGTGGCGGCGGTGAGCTGCTCGACGCCGACCCACGCCGCCGAGGCGGCGGTCGGCGTGGACTGCAACCGCGCGCGGGCCGAGCAGGCCGCGGCGGCGGGTCGGCTGCGCGAGCACGGCCGCCGGGCGGTGCTGGGTCGTGCCCGCCACCTGGCGATGCTCTCGCGCGCCCCTGCCGCTCACCTGGAGCGCCAGCACGGCCGCCTGCACCAGAGCCTGCGCGAGATCCGGGCGGGGGCCAGACGGCGTCTGAGTGCCGAGCGTGGCCTGGCCGAGCGTCGGGCGGTCGTGCTCGAGCGAAAGACGGCCGCCGGGCTGATCGACTGCCGCGAGCGCCGTCCGCGCGAGCTCGAGCGCCTGGCGATGGCGCTGGCCGGCCACGATCCTCGGCGCACGCTCGAGCGCGGCTACGCGCTCGTGCGCTCGCCCGGCGGCGAGCCGATCGTCTCGGCTGTGGCGGCGGCCCGCGCACGCGACCTGGAGATCGTGTTCGCCGACGACACGCTCGCGGCGACGGTGCGCGAGCGATGAGCGCGCCCGACGGACCGGGTGCAGCCGCACACGCCGAGGGCCCCGCGGCGCTCACCTACGAGGCGGCCTCGGCGCGGGTCGAGGAGATCATCAAGCGCCTCGACTCCGGCGAGGCGAGCCTCAACGAGACACTCGAGCTGGTCTCCGAGGGCAAGCGCCTGATCGAGCTGTGCGCGAGTGAGCTGACGGCCGTGGGCGACGCGCTGGAGGAGCTTCGCCTCGACGAGCTGGTCGCGCGGCTCGAGCGGGACGCGGGCGCATGAGCACCTGGGAGCGGGTGGCCGAGCTGCCCGTCGAGATCGACGGCTACACGCTCGAGGGCCTCGACGCGCTCGTCTCGAGTGACTTCGAGCGCAAGAGCACGCTGATCCGCCTGCACGGCGGCGGTGAGGAGGGCGTCGGCGAGGACGTGACCTATGACGCCGTCGATCAGGAGATCCTCCAGGCCGCCGGGCCGAGCCCGCCGCTGAGCGGCAGCTTCACAATGGCCTCGTTCTCCGAGCACCTGGCGGGCCTCGAGCTCTTTCCCGAGCCACCCCAGCGCGAGGTCTCGGGGCGATACCGCACGTGGGCGTATGAGTCGGCGGCGCTCGACCTGGCGCTCCGCCAGACCGGCACGACCCTCCATGGGTTGCTCGGGCGCGAGCCCCAACCGGTCCGCTTCGTCGTCTCGCTGCGCCTCGGCGAGCCGCCGAGCATCGAGCCGGTTCGCGTGCGCCTGGAGGCCTATCCGTGGATGCGCCTCAAGCTCGACCCGACGAGCTCGTGGGATGAGCGGCTGATCGCCGAGCTGGTGGCCACGGGCGCGGTCGAGTCGGTCGACTTCAAGGGCCTCTATGTCGGCTCGATCGTCGATCAGCCGGCCGACCCGGTGCTCTACAGGCGTGTGGTCGAGGGCTTCCCCGAAGCGTGGATCGAGGATCCCGCCCTGACGCCGGAGACCGACGAGGTCCTGGCGGCCCACCGCGAGCACTTCTCCTGGGACGCCCTGATCCACTCGATCGAGGACATCCGCTTGCTGCCCTACCCCCCGCGGATGGTCAACATCAAGCCCTCGCGCCTGGGCGGCCTGCGCAACCTGCTGGACGCCTACGACTACTGCGCCGAGCGCGGGATCGGCAACTACGGCGGCGGCCAGTTCGAGCTGGGTGTGGGCCGGGGGCAGAACCAGTACCTGGCCTCGATCTTCCACGCCGACGCCCCCAACGACGTTGCGCCGACGGGGTTCAACCTGCCCGAGCCGCCGAGCGGCCTGCCGGCGAGCCCGCTCGCCCCGGCGCCGGCCGCGACCGGCTTTCGCTGGGGCTGAGCCTCGGCCGGTCCTCCGCGGCAGGCGCGACGAGCGCAACTTCCGTGGCGTCCGTAGGTTCTCCAGGGCAGAGCCGTTAACGTCAGATTCCCCCATCGGGCGGTTCCTCCGCCCGACGCGAACGGCGCGGCCGTTCGGCGCCAGAGGAGTTATCGAGTGGTCTTGGCGAGTACATGCGCCCACGGGCGATCGAGGTGTCAGAGCGCCTTCGCGGCGCTCCTGCTCGTCGTGCTCGCCGCCTGCGTGTGGCTCGGGGCTCCGAGCGCGATGGCGGCCAACGCGGGCGGCACGGGAGTCGCGGGCGCACCGAGCACGGCACCGGCGTCCACGCCGACCCCTGGATCGGGCCCGAGCGGCAGGGTCTCCCTGCACGTGACGACCGTGCGGATCAAGACGGTCGTCTGCGCACCTTCCTCGCACTGCAGCGCGAACCCACATCAGGTCTCGACCCATGGGACGCTCAAGCTGTCGGGGATCGGCCTCAGGTCGGGCATGGTCGTGGCGTTCCCGCCCGCGCCGGGCGCGCGCATCAGCCGCGGCTCGCCGGCGGCGCGCGTTCGCAGCTCAGGCTCGAACCTCCTCGTGACGGTGCCCGCGAGCGCACATTCCGGCCGCATCATGGTGCTGCTGAGCGGCGGGCGCTACACGAGCTCCTACGGCCCGATCTACGTCTACCGCCACGCCCTGCACCCGCCCGTCAAACCGGTTGCCGTGACGACGCCTGTCGCCGTCTCGGGCGGTGCGGCCAGCGGGACCGCCTTCGACGGGCAGGGGATGTGGGTCTGGTACGTGAGCCAGTCAAACGGCGGCAACGTCGCCTCGATCGTCGCCCAGGCGCACGCGGCGGGCGTGAGCACGGTCTTCGTCAAGAGCTCGGACGGGTCGAGCAACTACTGGAGCCAGTTCTCGCCACAGCTGGTCGCCGAAATGCACGCCAACGGCCTGCGGATCTGCGCGTGGCAGTACGTCTACGGCTCGAGCCCGGTCGGCGAGGCCGACCTCGGGGCGAGGGCGGCGGCGACGGGCGCCGACTGCCTGGTGATCGACGCCGAGGCCGAGTACGAAGGGCACTACTCGGCGGCACAGCGCTACATCACCGAGCTGCGTGCCAAGGTCGGGCCCAACTACCCGGTCGCGCTCGCCTCCTTCCCATACGTCTCCTACCACCCCTCGCTGCCGTTCTCGGTGTTCCTGGGGCCAGGCGGCGCCCAGTACAACGCGCCGCAGATGTACTGGAAGGCGATTGGCACGTCGGTGGATACGGTCTACGCCAATACCTACATCGGCAACCGCATGTACGGGCGCCCGATCTTCCCGCTCGGACAGACCTACGAAAAGGTCTCCTCCTCCGATCTGCTGCGCTTCCGTGGCGAGGCAGCCGTGTACGGGGCGACGGGCTACTCGTTCTGGGATTGGCAGGAGACGGCCGCGAGCGCCTGGACGGCGCTGGCGACGCCGCTCGCGCCGCTGACGACGGTGACGCCCGACACGAGCTACCCCGAACTGAGCAGCGGGCGCAAAGGCGACCAGGTGCTGTGGATGCAGGAGCACCTCGCGAGCGCCATCCCGACCCAGGAAACGACGGGCACGTTCGGCTCCCAGACGACGGCCAACCTGCGCAGCTTCCAGACCGCCCACGGCATAGCCGCGAGCGGCGTGACCGACGCGGCGACGTGGTCGGCGCTCCTGGCCCTACCTCCCGTGGCGGTCAACTGGACGGGCGCCGGGCCGACAGGCTGACGCCCGCATGGCCGCGCCGCCGAGCGCGCGGAGCGCCGGCGGTGCAGATCAGTCGAGCAGCCGATCGACGGCGAGCCCGAGCATCTCCGAGCGGGTACGGCCGTCGTCCCGGGCGGCGATGAACCAGCTGCCGATGAGCAGTGAGTACGTCAGCATCGCGCGAGCGTCCGCCTCCTGCGCGTCGGCTGAGATCTCGCCGAACAGCGAGCGCAGGAATGCCATGCGGCGGTTGTCGATCCGGCGCAGGCGCGCAGCGACCCTCTCGTCTCGGCGCGACCAGTCGCGGATCGCGAGCTCGACCGCGAAGTCGGCCGTGGGAGCCAGCTCGAAGAGCTCGCGGAGCTTCGCGCGGGGGTCCCCCGGCCGGCCGTCGATGCGTGCGATCACGTCCTCGGTCCCGGCCTGCTCCCAGCTGTCGAGCGTCTCCTCGAGCAGCGCCCCTCGGTCGCTGAAGTGCCAGTAGAAGCCGCCCTTGGACACGCCCAGACCGGCCGCCAGCGCCTCCACCCGGACCCCATCCGGGCCGCCGGCCGCCAGCGCCTCCAGCGCCGCCTCGATCCATGCCCCGCGCGGGGTCCTCACGTTTCCCATCGACATATCTATACGCCACCGTATTGACAAAGGCAAGCACGGCGCATAGCATCCATACGCCTCCGTATGGAAGGAGCAAGCCCGTGAGGATCCCGAATGCAGCGCACGAATCCCAGCCCTGGCGGATCCGCGAGATCACGCCCGACTTCACGCTCGAGGACGTCTGGGCCCTGCCCGTCGAGGGATGCGCCGAGGACTTCGACACGCTGCTCGAGCTGATGGCCTCGCTCGACCCCGCCGGCTCGGAATCCCTCCCCACCCGCTTGCTGTGGGCTCTTCGTGGCCTGCTCGGCCGCGTCTTCGGACTCGGGCGGACCTCGACAACGAACGGCCGCGACGGACGCGAGGCTCCCGCCAAGCTGCCGATCCCGGGGACGAGCGAAACCTCACTCACAGCGCGGTTGCCCGAGGACCTGAGCGACACGATCGTTGATCGGAGTCTCGACCCCCTGCCCTTCACGCCCCTCTACCGCACCGACGTCGAGCTCGCCTCGGAGATCTCGAACCGAACCGTCCACGGCGTGCTCCATCTGGCCTGGGTCAACCGGGGCGAGGGCCGCTATGAGGGACAGATGGCCATCTACGTCCGGCCTCGCGGCCGGCTCGGAGAGGCGTACATGGCGCTCATCAGGCCGTTCCGCTACGCGGTGGTCTACCCCGCCCTGATGCGACAGATCGAACGAACGTGGAACGCGCGCTCCGATCTTCCGCGTGCCGCCGCGTGAGCCGAGCGGGGCCGGGCGAGGCGATCCGGTGATCCCTCAGCCCGCATGCGGGCTGAGGGGCCGGGCCGCATGCGGCCCGGCCCGGGGGCGCGCATGCGCGCCCCCGCCGGGCGGCGCATGCGCCGGACGGTCCGTCTCGGATCTGACGGGCGAGAGTCAAGCGAGGAAAGGACGTACCCCTTCGGGGCACAGGCTCCTCGCGCCGTGTGGTTGGCACACAAGCGACCGAGGACGCTACCGATCGAAGATCGCCCAGCGCAGGCTCTCGCGCGTCAGACGCGCTGGATGAGCGTGCCGGTACCGAGCCCGCCGCCGCAGCACATCGTGACGAGGCCGATCTCCTTGTCGGAGCGCTCGAGCTCGTGCAGGAGTGTCGTGATCAGGCGGGCGCCGGTCGAGCCGAGCGGGTGCCCGAGTGCCATGGCGCCGCCGTTGACGTTGACGCGGTCCATGTCGGGGCTGAGCTCGCGCCACCACGCTGCGACGACGGGTGCGAAGGCCTCGTTGATCTCGAACAGGTCGATGTCGTCGATCTTCATGCTGTTTCGATCGAGGATCTTGCGCGTCGCCGGGATCGGGCCCTCGAGCATTTTGACCGGGTCACATCCGACGGTCGTCTGGTCGACGATCCGCGCGCGGGCCCTGAGACCGAGCGCCTTGGCCTTCTCGGCCGACATCAGCAGCACGGCGGCCGCGCCGTCTGAGATCTGCGACGCGTTGCCCGCCGTGATCTTGCCGTCCGGCTTGAACGCCGGCTTTAGCTGCGAGAGCGTCTCGAGACTCGTTTCGGGGCGGATGCCCTGGTCGGCCACGTACTGCGTGCCGTCGACGCTGATCGGGACGATCTCGCGCTCGAAGCGGCCCTCCTCGGTCGCCTGGTGGGCGAGGCGGTGCGAGCGAACGGCCAGCTCGTCGAGCTCCGAACGGGGGATCTCCCACTGGTCGGCGATCATCTCGGCGCCGAGGCCCTGGCCGATGAGTTTGTGCTTGGCCATCAGCTCGGGGGTGAACGCGTAGCCGAAGTCCTCCTGGGTCTTCATGCCGGCAGCGAACGGGAGGTGGCCCATGTGCTCGACGCCCGAGCCGATCATCGCGTCGTGGACCCCGGCTGCGATCAGCGCGGCGGCGAAGCCGACCGCCTGCTGGGCCGAGCCGCACTGGCGGTCGACGGTCGTGCCGGGCGTCTCGATCGGCAGACCCGCCTGCAGCCAGGCGTTGCGCGCGATGTTGAAGCCCTGCTCGCCGAACTGCTGCACGCACCCTGCGATCACGTCCTCGACCTCCGAGGCCTCGATGCCGGAGCGCTCGATGACCTCCGTGTAGGTCTTCGCGAGAAGCGTGTTGGGGTGGGTGTCCTTGTAGTAGCCCTTCTCCTTGTGTCCCCGTCCGATCGGCGTGCGGACGGCCTCCACGATCACTACCTCGCGGCCCTCTGGTTTCCTCATGTCAGGAGTCCTCCTACGGTGTGTTGCCCGGCGGTATAGGGAGAGGATCCTGGGGCGCGCCAAGGTGCTCGGGGCGCGTCTGAGAAAATGCCCGGACCCTGCAGGGCTTACTCTACCGCGCAGGGGAAATAGATTGACTGGTCAGTCAACCCCTTGGCGACCAGGCCGCGACCCACGATCGAGAGGAGCCCAGTGAGCAAACGCCTAGCCGTGGCCGGGAGCGGAGCGATCGCCTGCGGGCTGGCCGCGACGGCCGCCCACCACGGGCCGGTCCTGTTGCTCGCCCGCTCCGACAGCTCGGCCGACCGTGCCCGTGAGACGGTCGAGAAGACGCTCATCCGGCTCGGCGCCGAGGTCGACCCCGACCACGTCGAGATCGTGACCGACCCAGCCGCCGTCGCCCACGCGACCTTCGTCGTCGAGGCCGTCGTCGAGGACCACGACATCAAGGCCAGCCTGCTCTTCGAGCTCAACGGCGTGCTCGACGAGGACGCAATCCTCGCCAGCACGACCTCGTCGCTGTCGGTCGAGCGCCTGGCCGAAGAGAGTGGGCGCCCCGACCGCTTCCTCGGACTGCACGTCTTCAACCCGGTCACCAAGATGAAGCTCGTCGAGCTGATCTTCCCGACCGCCGCAAGCGCCGACACGCGCAGCCGCGCGCTGGCGCTGTGCGAGAAATTCGAGAAGACGCCCGTCGTCGTCCCCGACGTGCCCGGCTTCGTCGTCAACCGGCTGCTGTTCCCCTACCTCTTCGGCGCCGTGCGGCTGATCGAAGAGACCGGCATTGACCCGGTCGATGTCGACATGTGCATGAAGCTCGGCGCCGGGCACCCGATGGGGCCGCTGGCACTGCTGGACTTCGTCGGCCTCGATGTCGCCAAGGCGATCGGCGAGACGATCGGCGAGACGATCCCCCCGCGCGTGGAGCAACTGATCGCCGAAGGAGCCCTCGGGCGCAAGGCCTCGCAGGGCTTTCACAGCTACTGAGACGACCGCCCGCCGGCCGTCCAGCGCCCTGCGCGCCCGTCATCGCCACGGCCCGGCACGCAACATTTATCTGGCCTGAGACAGCTTTTAGCTCTCGTTCATCAACCTGGCGATACTGGTTGATGCGACCTCAAGTCGCATTGCACACCTGCCTCCTCCCAGTGCACACGGTCCGGTCCGCTCCCCCCGCGGGCCGGACCTGTTTAAGGGCCCGTTTCGGGATGAGGGTGCGGTCAGGGCGTTTCCGGCGGGTTCTAGGCCTCGGACTCGCGCGGCTCGCGCGAGGGGACCCGACGGCGTTCGCGAATCCGGACAGCCTCGATGCGGTTCTCGCGGACCGACTCGACACGGATCGAGTAGCCGTCGGCGTTGATCGTGTCGCCCCGCCGCGGCAGACGGCCGAGCTCGGCGAAGACGAAGCCGCCGACCGAGTTGTAGGCGTCGGTGTCGACGGGCAGGTCAAGGCCGTAGTCGGCCAGGTCGGTGACCGCGACATGGCCGCGCACGAACCAGTCGCCGTTGGCCAGCCGGCGGATCTCGCCGGTGCTCGGGTCGGTCTCGTCGGCGATCTCGCCCACGACCTCCTCGATGATGTCCTCGACGGTGACCACGCCGACGACGCGGCCGTACTCGTCGACGACCACAGCCATCGAGGTCCGCTGACGCTGGAGGTCGGCGAGCAGATCGTCGAGCGGCTTGGTCTCGGGGACGATCAGCGCGTCATGGACGAGCGGGCCGACCGGCGAGCCCGGGCCCTCCTGCATCAGCTGGCGGACGAGCTCGCTGACATGGACCAGGCCCTTGACGCGGTCACGGTCTTCGCCTTCGGTGGCGACCAGCCGGGTGTGGCCGCTGGAGACGCACAGGCGCAGAGCCGTCTCCACGTCCTGGGAGCTGTCGATCGTCACGACCGCCGGGATCGGCGTCATCACCTGGCGTGCCTCCTGTTCGTGGAGGTGGAAGACGCCCGTGAGCATGCCCGCCTCGCCGGGATCGATGTGGCCGCCCTCGTGGGACTCGGCGATCAGGCGCTTGAGCTCATCCGAGGAGCCGCCGCGGCGCTCGAGGCTCATGTCGACGCCGAGCAGCCGAAGAATGCGGTCCGAGACAGCGGTCAGGGCGATGATGATCGGACGGAACAGGATGCTGAATGCGCGCAGCGGCCGCGCGACGCGCCTGGCGACCGCCTCGGCGCGGTCGATGGCATAGAACTTGGGCACCATCTCTCCGGCCACGAGCTGGGCGGCGGCGATCAGGAGGAAGGCGACCGTCACCGAGATCGCGACCGCCACGCCGTGGCTGATCGTGCTGCCGAGCGCGCCCTTGAGGAGGTCGGCGAGCGCGGGCTCGCCGAGCGCGCCGATGCCGATCGAGGTCATCGTCACGCCGATCTGGACGGCCGAGATGTACTCGTTGACGTTGCCCAGCTGCTCGAGCGCCAGCGGAGCGCCCTTGGCGCCTTCGTCGCGCATCACTTCCAGGCGCGCGCGCCGCGAGCGCACGAGCGCGTACTCGGCGATCACGAAGAAGGCGTTGATGGCGATCAGCAGCGCCGTCAGGATGAGCTTGAGGCCGTTCACGCCTACCAGGCGATCCCGGGGATGCGGCGTCGGGCCGGAGCATCACGGCCGTCGCGCGGGTGGCCGATGAGGGCCAGGGTACTTCGGGGAGGACTTTCTTCGTCGTCGTTCATCGCGCAGTCGACGCACCAAAGGTAGCAAGCCAGATGGTCGGACCCGGCCGGGAGGCGCCGGTCGCTCAGGTGAGCTCCTCGATCCGGCTCGCGAGCTGGAAGTCAGCGTCGGTGAGGCCGCCCTCGGAGTGCGTGCTGAGCGTCAGACGGACCTTGTTCCAGCCGTGGATCAGGATGTCCGGGTGGTGGTTGGCCGCCTCGGCGCGCTCGGCGACCCGTCCGACGAGCTCGATCGCGGCGGCGAAGTCCGCCAGCTCGAGATCGCGGACGATCGAATCGCCGTCCTCGCCCAGGCGCCACGAGGGGCTGCCCGACAGCCGCTCGTGCACCTCTCCACCGCTCAGCTTGGCCACGCCCTGAGGTTAGCTCCAAGCGCGAGCGCCTACAGTCTGAGGGTGCGCATCGTCAGCCTCGTGCCCCACGCGACCGAGCTGCTGTTCGCGCTGGGCCTCGGTCCCGAGGTCGTGGCGGTCACCCACGAGTGCGATCACCCGCCCGCCGCGCGCGAGCTGGCCAAGGTCACCCGCGACATGCTCCCGGGCGGCCTGAGCGCCGGCGAGGTCGATGCGGCCGTACGCGAGCGGACCGGTGCGGGCGAGGCGATCTACGAGCTCGACCGCGAAGCCCTCTCGGCGCTCGAGCCCGACCTGATCGTCACCCAGGCGCTCTGCCCGGTCTGCGCCGTCTCCTACGACGAGGTCGCCGAGTTGGCCAAGGCGATGCCCTCCAAGCCACGTGTGATCGCGCTCGACCCCAAGACGCTCGGCGAGACCCTCGGCGATGTCCGCACTATCGCCCAGGCGACCGACCGCCGCGGCGCGGGCGTCGATCTCGTGCAGGAGTCGGCGGCGCGCCTGGACCGCGTCCGCGTGGCCGTCCGCGGCCTGCCCCGTCCTCGCGTGGCCGCGATCGAGTGGCTCGACCCGGTCTACGTGGCCGGGCACTGGACGCCGCAGCTGATCGATCTGGCCGGCGGGACCGACGTTCTCGGGCTCCCGGGCGAACCGTCGGAGACGGTCAGCTGGGAGGCGCTCGCGCAGGCTGCGCCCGAGGTCGTCGTGGTGATGCCCTGCGGATATGACGCGCCTCGCGCACATGCCGAGGCGATGGCCTTCGCGCCCCGACTCGCCGAGCTCTCAGCGAGCCGCATCTATGCCGTCGATGCCTCCGCATACTTCTCGCGGCCAGGGCCGCGGCTGACCGACGGCGCCGAGCTGCTCGCCCACATCCTGCATCCCGACCGCGTCCCCGCGCCACCGGCAGGCGCCGAGGCCATCCCGGTCGAGCTGCCGGCCGCCGCCTAGCAGCGCCTCGGCGTCAGCGGCCGACGAGCGACAGCGGGCTCGCGCCGAGCGCCGGCGATTCACTCGACTTGGCGCTTGCCACCGAGCCGAGCGCGGCCGCCACGGCCAGGACCGCACACGCTGTGAGCGCGACCTGCGGCAGGCGCCGGCGCTCGCCCAGCAGGAGGATGCCCGCCGCCAGCGCCCCTCCGATCAACCCGCCCACGTGGCCGCCCCAGGAGATGCCGGGGAGCGTGAAGCTGATGACGAGGTTGATCAGGATCAGCCCGCCGACCCCGCCGAGGCCACCCTGCATCAGCGGGAGCTGGCGGGCGCGCATCTCGACCGCAAAGGCGCCCATGATTCCGAACACCGCGCCCGAGGCGCCGACAGTGATCGCGTGGGGAGTCACGATCAGAGCGCCGAGCGAGCCCGTGAACAGCGAGACGAAGTAGATCGTCGCGAACTTGACCCGGCCGAGCGCGGGCTCGAGCTGCAGGCCGAGGATGTAGAGGACGTACATGTTGAAGCCGATGTGAAGCAGGCTCTCGTGGAGGAAGCCGCCGGTCACGATCCGCCACCACTGGCCGTGGGCGACGCCGATACCCGAGATGCCGGGGAGACTGCCGATGAGCGCGCCTTCGCTGTACACGCTGTTGGTCGGGCTCCCGTTGAACGACAGGTTGCCCTCGGCCAGGAAGGCCGCCACGTTGATCGCGATCAGCGCATAGGTGACCCGAGGCACCGTCGCCATGTCGCGCATCCGCTTGACCTTGGTGCGCTGGGAGGCGCACTCCGGGCAGCGCATGCCGACGGACGTGCTCGTCATGCAGTCAGGGCAGATCGGCCGCCCGCAGTTCGAACACGAGACGCCTGTCTCGCGGGAGGGATGGCGGTAGCAGGTGGCCATGACCGGGACAGAGAGCCTATCTCGACCGGCTCGCCGCCCCGGGGATCCTCGGTGGGCGTCTACTCGACGCTCGACGCCGCACGCCGGGGGCGGGTGTCCGCCTCAGCGCTCTCCGAGCATGCGGCGAACCTCGCGCGTGAGGTCACCGAGGGTGCGCTCGGCGGTGTCGCGGAGGTCCGCCAGCGACGGCGGCGCCGCCGCCGCGGTTCGCCGTCGGGCGCGCAGGAGCACGAGGGCCGCCCCGGCGGCGCTGCCCGCCATGACGGCGGCCGCCGGCCGGGCCCAGTTGCGGGGATCGCGCATCGCCGAGAGCTCCCACGCCTCGAGCTCGTCGGCGGCCATCTCGGTGATGCTCGTCAGCGTGCCCTCGAGACGCTCGACCATGTCTGCCGGGGGCTCGACGGGCGCGAGCGCTTCACGCAGGAGTCCCTCGAAGCTGTGCGCGGCCTCAGTCATCGCCCGCACCGCCCTCGGAGGTGCCCGCGCCGGAGGGACGCCCGTTGCGCGTGGCGCTCGCCACGCCTCCACGGTCGCCGACGATCTCCTCGAGCTGCTTGATCGCTCGATGGATCAGGACCTTGGTCGCCCCGTCGCTGCGGCCCATGGCCCGCGCGATCTCGCGGTTGTCCATCCCGAGCGCGAAGCGCATGATCAGCGCCTCCCGGCGATCGTCGGGCAGCAGCCGCACCCCGTCGAGCACCCTGCTCAGCTCGTCGCGCCCCTCGACCAGCTGCTCGGTCGTGTGCATCGCCGGCAGTGGCGTGGTCGTCTCGTCGATCGATGAGGCCGGCTTGCGTGCCCGGTCGCGGTACAGGTTGGCGGCGAGGTTGTGCGCGATCCGGATCAGCCACGGCCGCAGCGGGCGGCCGTTCGATTCGCGCTGGGCGCGCTCGAAGTGGCGATAGGCCTGCAGGAAGGTCTGCTCGGTCAGATCCTCGGCGTCGTGATGGTCGCCGACCCGGTAATAGGCGTAGCTGTACACGTCGCGCAGGTGTGCCCGGTAGAGATCGGAGAACTCCGCATCGAGCTGCGCCTTGGACTTCGGGCTGGCTTGCTCGGACACTCATTGCACCCTACCCCTGTCCGAAGGCGGGACTCAGGCCGCGTTCGATATCTCGCGCTCTGCGGGCTGCCGCGCGGGCCGCTCGCCGGGCGCCTTGGCGCCCCCGAGCCACTCCCACTGCAGGCACACGCAGGCCCAGATGCGCTCGGTCACGCCGGCGGCGAGGGTCGGTGAGCCCTCGGCGACGGTCGGGAAGAGCAGGGGCCGGCCGGCGCGGATGCGCACGCGGCGCGGTCGGATGCGCCAGCCTCTGCGGACGTCTTCGGTGCCGATCACTGCGATCGGCACGACCGGCGCGCCGGTTTCGAGCGCCAGGCGCCCGACCCCGCGCCGGGGCTCGCCGAGCGGCCCGGACCGGACGCGCGTGCCCTCTGGGAACACGACCACGCAGTCGCCCCGTTCGAGGATCCTCCGGGCAGTCGCCATCGCGTCGCCGTCACCGGCGCCGCGGTCGACGGGAAAGGCGCCGAGGGCATTGAGGATCCAGGCCTGCCAGCGCTTCTCAAACAGCTCCCGCTTGGCCATGTAGTAGACCGGCCGGCGCGCGACCGTGCCGATCACGAACGGGTCGAGGAAGCTGCGGTGGTTTGAGGCCAGCAGCAGCGGCCCCGTCCGCGGCAGGTGCTCGCGGCCGATCCGCTGCATGCGGAAGTAGGTCAGGAAGAACGGCACCAGCAGGGACCGCAGCACCCGGTAGAGGACGGGGTTCACGCCACGGTTGAGGGCATGCTCGCGGAAGCCGTCCAGCTCCGCGCGCCCGCGGCGGCGACCCCTCGACGTGTCATTCCGCTCTGGCGTCTGGCGCTCCATGCAACCTGTACACCGGCGGGCAGCACGCCGTTACAGAGGGCCCAGCCAGCGCGCCGGCAGAGCCCCTACGACGCCTTGCGCGCGAGGCCGCCGGAGCGGCAGCGATTCCCGGGATGAGTGTGCGGTGAGGCGTTGGGGCCTAGGCTGGGAGTGATGAACCTGCGCCGGATGCGAATTGCCGCCGGCGAGGATTCGCTCGGCACCGTCGCCACTTCGCATCGCGACATCGAGCGGGCTCGGCTTCGTGAGCTAGGCGAGCGTGAGGGCTACAGCGTCGAGAGCGTCCCGGGAGGCCGCTACCGCATCAGTGCGACGGGCACATTTGAGAAGTCGAGCGATCGGCCGCTGTAGCCTCTACCGGTAGGTGGCGAGTCAGAACTGCCCATTTTGCCCACGCGGCCGTTGTTGCCCACGGTCACGAAGGACGATCCTTGGCTAGCTGAAGCCATCTTGCCGGAGTAGCTCAGTTGGTAGAGCACCTGTCTTGTAAACAGGAGGTCAGGGGTTCGAGACCCCTCTCCGGCTTTGGCTCTGGCATTAGCGAAAGTCCCCATGTGGGCCACTCGCTCAGAGTCAGGCTGTGGGCATTTGGTGGGCCATCGACTCAGCGAATCAACCCCAGGAAGGCCGCATAACAGCCATCCGTGGATCGAACGGCTTCCTGGGGTTCAGTTCCCCGTCCAATCGACGTGCGGTGCTCGCGGTTTCTTCTCGCCGGGCCTGAGGCCGCCGCCACGGCCTTTGGCCGTGACGACATAGTCCTGCCGCTTCAGGTCGACGATGTACCTCTTGGCGGCGCGCTCAGAGACTCCTACGGCTGCGGCCGCCTCGGCTAGCGAGCATCCGTCCTGCTCATGGACATAGCGGGCGAGCTTGATCGGCGCGAGCCGATTAGCCGGCATGGGGCGGGGCCACCGGCCCGACCTTGTATTCCCGCGCGCCACGGACGAATAGAACCCAACCCGCTGCGAGGGCAGGACGCACGCGGCGCGTGACGGTGCTCGGAGCGAGGTCAAGCTCTTGCGCGATCTGCGCGCGAGTCGCGCCGCCGTGATCGTGTACTAGCCGTGCGATGCGCTCGGCCGTGTCCGCTGGCGCTGCCGATCGGCGCAGGGGCTCGGTCGGCGTTTTCAGGTGACGCACGGTCCGTGTTGTAATGGAGAAATGCATGAACGTCCGCGGGAAGGGTGCCGCCTCGGGCAGAGTCCGCCAGCAAATCACCAAAGGTGGGGCAGGCTTGCGGTAGCGCTGCTTAGGTCTCCCGCGAGGCGACAAGCGCGAGCGCGGGGCCGTTTGGGTGCGAGGGTTCGTCGAACCCGATCTCGATGTTAGACCACCCGAAATGTTCGAGCGCTCGGAGAAGTTCACCTCGCGGTAGCCAGGTGCTATACGTCTGCGTTCCACCGAAGAACCCGCTCAGTCGGCTATCGAGGCCATAGCTGTGCCGATAGACACGATGAGCGAAGCCACGGTAGTCGGCGTCCTGAGGCCCGGTCAGCTTGCCCGAGAGATTGCGATTCGTCAATGCCGGCTCGTCGAACACGTGGGTCCAGACGATAAGTCGTGAGGCCACGCGCGACATGAGGTCGATGAGGCGCACGGGCTCGACCATGTGGTACAGGATCCCGCACGCAATGCACACGTCGAACTGCTCGTCGGTCGTCTCAAGGAACTGCCCCACCTCCCCACAGCGAAAGGAGCATCTCTGCATATTCAGAAGCTCCTTGGTCACCAGACACTTGAGAAACGCGTTTCGGTTCGCCTCGACGCCCACCACGGACGCGGCACCAGCCTGCTCAGCCATGTAGCTGTGTGCCCCCTCAAGCGGTCCGAGGTCGACCACCTTCTTCCCGGCCACGCCACCGAGGCGCTCCAGAGCCCACGCCACACGAGGATCTTGGAATAGCTCGGCAGTGCCGGCGCGGGTGTCGTCTAGTGGGGGCGGGAACTTCGATGCCCAGCTGTCAGGTACGGCATCGATCGCCGTCTGCGGCGAGGGCGCGGACGTGACGAAACTCTCGCGACGCGACAACGCGCCGCTCGCGAGAACCCGCCGCGAAGTGCCGACGACGCGGCGGGCACGCGCGAGCGCGGACGTAGACAACATGGCAGCGAACGTACCGTACCGAGGGGCGGATCCGCGACGCACGTGCGCCTGGGCGCACTTGTTGGCTCAGGGTCGCCGCTAGAAGAACGCGTTGATCTCGAATGCTTCTTCGTTGGTTTGTGTGGTGGTGTCCGTCAGCCCGACCTGTTCGTTTAGGGCGTTTGTGAGCACGTCCTTTTCGCCGCCTTCGAAGCGTTCGGGTTTTTGTTTGCCTGCCGTCGCGGCGTGTTTCACCGTTGCGGTGGTGAACATTTTGTCTGCTGGGGCGGGCCCGATGATCGAGCCTGTGAGCGTCGTTGGGGCTCTACCGGTGCAGGTGTATTCCATGAACGGCCCAGTCTTGCCGACAGGGTAGAGGTCAAGACCGACGTGTCGGGTTTCTTTGCCTTCTTTGATGGTGATGCTTTCGATCCCGAGCACGCCTTCGAGCTTCTTGGTTTCAAGTTCGCCTGGGGCGAGTCCTGGCGTGGTGCATTTCTTGGTGGCCGATTCTTCGCAGCCCGTGAACTTGATGATCACGTTCCCGACGGTCTTCGCACTGGTGATGGCGCCCGCAGTCGCCCGCGCCAACTCGAGCGCGCGCGACAAGCAGCGCACACGGTCCATGTTGCGCCAAGCCGGGTTACCGGCGATGCTCAGCAAGCCGTCGCAGGCCGCTCTCGCCGCGAGATGCGGATCAGGCTTCGACTTTCGCTCCCAAAGGAGGTCACCCCATCGTGCCGCGGACCTTACCCGATGCCCGCACGGCCAGCCTTGTCCGCGAAAGCTCAGCTCGAGGCGCGGCGGCTTTCCGCGTCAGCCTGGCCCGCTTGGAGTCCTCACGCAGACGACTATTGCTACTTCCGGGCGCTACGGACTCTGCGACTCGTTCGCACGGTCACGAGGGTTTGGCTGATGTGGTCTGCCCCGACGGGAACTCGGGTTGAGACGATCGCACGTGCCCTGAAGGCGCGCCTGCGGGCGAGGAGCTTGCGTGCCGCGGCGGAGAGGTGCATCTTGATCACGGCCCTTCCTCCGGCAGCGACGTTGAACCGCGCGCTTGCGAGCGTGAGAGGTTTGGTTCGGCCGCGAACGAGCACGGCGCTCGCTGTCCGTATCGTGACCACGCCCACGCATCGGGTCACGCCGCTCGTCGCGCCT
>DAIRTT010000021.1:0-22791 GCA_036803745.1 Solirubrobacteraceae bacterium
ACCGGCGACCCCCTGCTCCCAAAGCAGGTGCGCTACCAAGCTGCGCCACGCCCCGAGTCTCTAAGGGTAGTCCTCGAGTCGCGGCACCCGCGGCGGGCGGGCGCTGCTAGCCTCCGCCACCGCCATGGCCGACGTCCAACCCCTGCGCGCTCTGCACTACGACCCCGCCGTCGTCGGCGCCCTGAGCGACGTCGTCGCGCCGCCCTACGACGTGATCGACGCGAGCCAGCGCGCGGCGCTGCTCGAGCGCTCGCCGTTCAACGTCGTGGCCGTCGACCTGCCCCAGGGAGAGCCCGACCCCTACGCACAGGCCGGCCAGCTGTTCGAGAGCTGGCAGCTCCAGGGCGCCGTCGTCCGAGACGCCGAGCCGGCGCTGTGGGCGCACACCCAGGACTACACGGGCCCCGACGGACGCTCGCGCACGCGCCGCGGCTTCTTCTGCCGGGTCGGCATCGAGGCTTACGGCGCGGGCCGGGTGCGCCCGCACGAGCGCACCCACCCCGGACCCAAGGAAGACCGTCTGCGCCTCACGCGGGCGACGCGGGCGAACGTCTCGCCGATCTTCTCGCTGTTCTCCGACCCGGGTGAGCGGACATGGCAGGCGCTCGCTCCGAGCACGGCCGAGGAGCCCTGGGGCGAGGTCACCGACCCGGACGGCACGGTCCACCGGATCTGGCGGGTCACCAACCCGGAGGTGATCGCCGCGGTCCAGGCAGCCACGGCCGACGCCGAGCTGCTGATAGCCGACGGCCACCACCGCTACGAGACCATGCAGGCCTACGCCGACGAGATCGGCGGCCCGGGCGAGCACCGCTACATCCTGATGTGCCTCGTCGCGCTCGAGGACCCCGGCCTGACCGTGTTTCCCACCCACCGCCTCGTTAGCGGGCTCGATGAGGACCGCCGCCAAGCCCTCAGGCAGGCGCTCGAGCGCGACTTCGACATCGAGGAGGTCGGCGAGGCCGACATCGCTCCGGCCCCGGGTACCGGCCTGCTGCAGCTCGGCTACTTCGACGATGAGCGACAGAGCCTGCGCCTGACGCTCAAGGACCAGGCGATCGCCGATCGCGCGCTGCCCGGTCGCTCAGAGGCATACCGGCACCTCGACACCGGGGTGCTCGAGACGCTGCTCCTCAAGGGGGCCCTCGGGATGAGCGACGAGGACATCTCGCACTTCAATGGCATGTTCTACGCGCGCGACACGGCCGAGGCCCTCGCGATGGTCCGCTCAGGCGACTACGACGCCGCGTTTCTGATGCGCCCGACGCCCGTCGAGCAGGTCAGGGAGGTCGCCTCAGCGGGTGAGAACATGCCTCCCAAGTCCACCTACTTCTTCCCCAAGCTGCTCACCGGACTGCTGTTCAACCCCCTCGCTTGACCCACGCCATGCCTGGGTATCATCAAAGTGAGGGACGATGGATCGATTGAAGGGATCGAAATGACCGAGGCTCAAGGGCTCACAAGGATGCAGGCCACCGCTCGACGGGAGGGCGGGACGTTCAAGCACACGGTTCAGGTTCGCGACCATCAGATGATCGTCGATGAGCCGCTGTCATCGGGCGGCGACGACGCCGGTCCGGACCCGCGCGAGCTGCTCGCGGTCAGCCTCGCTTCCTGCACCGCCATCACAATGGAGATGTACGCGGCCCGCAAGGGCTGGGACATCGGCCACGTCGAGGTCGGCGTCGAGTACAGCCCCGCCGAGCGCGGCCGTCCGACCAAGTTCGACCTCGTCGTACGTTTGCCCGACGACCTCCCCGAGGATCAGGTCGAGCGGCTGCGCGTGATCGCCGCGAAGTGCCCCGTCCACCGGGCGCTCGACGGCGAGGTCATGTTCCAGGAGCGCATTGAGCGCGTTCACCTGGCCGCCTGAGTCTCTCGCCGTCGCCGAGGCCGCGAAGGCCGATCACGTCGAGTCGGCCGTCCTCGTGCCCCTGTTCACGGCCGGCGAGCAGGATGAGCTGCATGTCGTCCTCACCCGGCGCAGGGCCGATCTGCGCCGCCACGCCGGCGAGATTTCCTTCCCCGGCGGCCGTCGCGACGCCGACGACGCCGATCTGAGCATCACAGCGCTGCGAGAGGCCGAAGAGGAGATCGGCCTGGTGCGCGATCAGGTCCGCCTGATCGGCGGTCTGCCCGCCACCTCCACGTTGGCGACCAAATACCTCATCCATCCGTTCATCGGCGCCATTCCCGAGGGGGTCGCGTGGCAGCTGTCGGCCAGGGAGGTCGACGCCGTTCTCGAGCTCCCGCTGGCGGCCATTAGCGAGGGGCGCACGAGGACGCGCCTGGAGCGCCGCGGCGTCACGTTCGAGATCGATGCATTCGCCGTCGAGGATCACGTCATCTGGGGCGCGACCGCCCGCATCCTCGAGGACCTCTTCACCTTCCTCGAGCGAGAGGGCGAGGGCGAGGAGCTCAGGCTTTAGGGGTCCAGCCCGAGAGTCCCGACCAGGCCCCGACGACCTGCGAGTCCGACTGACTCGAGGCCGGCACGGCGCGCGGCCACAGCCCGCCCAGGACCATCGCAAGCGACCCGAGCAGCGCGAGCCACGACCCCTCGCGCAGTGACAGCGAGACGACTTCACCGGCCGGTACCGGTGGCATCAGCATTCGGTAGGCGACACACGCGGCCGCGACCATTCCCAGAAACACGACCGACCCACCGGCGCCTGCCGGCATCGAGCCGTCGGAGCGCGCGAGCGGAAGCAGCGCATCGAGCAGCGCCAGTCCGGCGATCACGAGCAGTACGACGTTGAGGATGTGGAGCGTCTGGTGGGCGCTCACGGCCCCCAGTTGCTGGCCGGCCAGCGCGCTCAGGGCCGGGTGAAGCGAGGCCATGTAGGCCTGGAGCGAGGCGTTGCCGTACTGCGCCGCGACCTGGTCGCCCATGTGCTGAGCCAGCGCGATCCCGCTCGAGGTGAAGCTGATTCCGTACCACGGCAGGAATACGGACACCGCGAGCACGATCGCGCCCAGAGAGGAGACCGCGAGGCCGTATCGGGATCGATCGCCAGCCATCTCGCTGACCTCATCGACCCCTTCCCCTCGGGGCTTGACTGCAGCGCGCGAATTATGCGCGCGTGAGCAGCGAGCTGATCGCCGCCGTGGCGGCAGCGAGCCACGTCTCGACGTCGCTCGGGTCCTCGGTCAGAGACACTGTGGGGATCGAGTTGCGCGTCGTGACCCTCGTCACGACCTCCTCGCCCGCCCGCAGAGTCTCGGCCGCGACGCTCGTGCCGCGTGCCTCGTAGACGAAGCCGCGCACGGTCGTGTCGATGGCCTGCGTGAGCAGGAACTCGAGCCGGTCGGTGTAGAGGGCGAGGAGCTCCTGCGACGTGCCCGCCGCAGAGCCGAGCATCCAGCAGAGAATCGTCACGCTGTCCAGGGCACCCCGAAGGGTCGCAAGACGGTCGGGGGTGCCCACCCAGCACTCGGCTCCCGCCCGCTCGATCGCCTCGCGCCCCTCCTCGCTGCGCGTCGTCACACGCACGGCATGGCCCTCGCCCACCAGCTCACCGGCGAGGCTTCTCCCACGGCATCCCCCGCCGACGATCATCACGCGCGCCACGGCGGCTGATCTTACGCGCGCCCGCCCCGTGCCCGGCGGGCGGGCTCTAGCCGTAGAGCCGGAAGGCCGCGACCCAGTCGGTCGCGATCAGGCGCTGGGCCTGTGCGAGGGTCATCTGCCCGCGGCAGACGCGGCGGTTGAGCGCCCGCTCGAGGCGGTCCTTGGGGTTGAGGTAGAAGCCCGCACGCGTCGGATAGTCGGGCTCGGGCCACAGGTTACGGGCGTCGTTGACCGCACCGCCGAGCTCGAGTGCCACGTCGTGGTCGTACTCATAGCCCGACGTCGCCGAGCCATCGCCATAGGCTTCCATGCTCGCCCGCTTCTCGCGGTTCGTGATCAACTCCGGCGGGCGCACAGTCGCCGTCCATCCCGCCCGGCAGATCGTCGTCGCGATGCTCGCCTGCGTGACGGCCGGGTTGAGCGTGCCCGGCGTACAGCGGGCGTCGGGCCGAGCGTAGATGCCCGAGCCGCGTGCATGGCAGGCGCCCGCCGGCGGCTGGCGCTGTAGCGAATGCCCGCTCGCGCTGCTGTAGGAAAGACCGCTCGGCGCCGTCTGAGCCGCTCCGGCCGCCAGCGTCCAGGAGAGGAGGACCGCGGCGATCGCCGGCAGACCGCCTCCTACGAGCGCTCGCCGCGGGTGCGCATCCGGACTTCTCTGTCTCATCGCGCGAGTCTAGGCCGCCGCCGGGATGCCACGTCGCGGTCGCCGTGCTGCGGAGGAGCGGGTGCGTGGTCGCGACCGGGCGTTCAGAGTCCCGATAAGCGGGTACCTGTGAGTAGGACTCCGAGCAACCAGCGTCCAGGAGGCTCATGCGATCGCAGAAGAATGTCCCTTCGCGCCTCATCGCCGATGACGGCGTGTGGCTGGCCGAAGAGCACCCCAATCTTCACGCCCGCCTCGCGACTCGCCTCGATGCTCCTGCGCGCGCGCGAGCGCTCGTCTCGGACTGGTGCCGAGCGTTCGAGCTCGACGGCTCCCGCGGCGACATGCTGCGGCTGCTCGTGACGGAGATTGTGACGAACGCCGTCGTGCATCCCTGGGCGCCGCGCGAACCGGTCATCGTCCTCGGCGCGAGCTTCTCCGGCGAGAACGTGATCGTGACCGTCACCGACACCGGCACCGGTCCCTCGCCGGCGCCGCGCACGCCCCAGCCGACCAGCGGCGGATATGGGCTCTTCCTGCTCGAGCGGAGCGCGATCCGGTGGGGCGTCGACGAAGTCCGCGGCACCCGCGTCTGGTTCGAGATCTGACGCTCGCGCGGCCTCGCCTATGATCGCGCGGCAGGGTTCCCGTCCGGGAGCCTTCCCCTACGCACGATCGGAATCGACTTGAACAGCCACCGACACCCGAGGACCAGGCATGGGTGACGCGGCTCCCGCCGCGAGCGCCGACGGCGTCACGATGGACAAGATCGTCGCGCTGTGCAAGCGCCGTGGCTTCGTCTTCCCCTCCTCAGAGATCTACGGGGGCGTCGGATCGACCTACGACTACGGCCACTACGGGGTCCTGCTCAAGACCAACGTCAAGAACGAGTGGTGGCGCTCGATGCTCCTCCAACGCGACGACATCGTCGCGCTCGACTCCGCCATCCTCCAGCACTCCCGCGTGTGGGAGGCCTCGGGGCATCTCGCCGGCTTCACCGATCCGCTCGTCGACTGCCGCGCGTGCGGCCAGCGCTTCCGCGCCGATCACCTCGGCGATCTGCCGTGCGGGCGCAAACCCTCGCGCCACCCGGGCGAGACCGACGAGTGCTCGCTGACCGAGGCACGCGACTTCAACCTCATGTTCGAGACCACCATCGGCCCCGTCAAGGAGTCCGGCTCGACCGCCTACCTCCGCCCCGAGACCGCCCAGGGCATCTTCATCAACTTCAAGAACGTCCTGCAGGTCTCGCGCAAGAAGCCGCCCTTCGGGATCGCCCAGGTCGGCAAGTCGTTCCGAAACGAGATCACGCCAGGCAACTTCATCTTCCGGACACGCGAGTTCGAGCAGATGGAGATGGAGTTCTTCGTGCCTCCCCCCGAGGCGCAGAAGTGGTTCGAGCACTGGCTCGCCGAGCGCGAGCGCTGGTACATCGACCTGGGCATCCGCCCCGATCACCTGCGCCTGCGTGCCCACGACGCCGACGAGCTCTCGCACTACTCCTCGGGCACCAGCGACGTCGAATATCTCTTCCCCATCGGCTGGTCCGAGCTCGAGGGGATCGCCAACCGTGGCGACTTCGACCTCAGCCGCCACGCCGAGTTCTCGGGCCAGAAGCTCGAGTACTTCGACCAGTCCAGCGGCGAACGCTACGTCCCCCATGTGATCGAGCCGGCCGCCGGCGCCGACCGCGCGACGCTGGCGTTCCTCGTCGACGCCTACGACGAGGAATTCGTCGAGCGCGAGGGCACCGGCGAGGGCGAGCGGCGGACCGTCCTTCGCCTGCACCCCCGCCTCGCGCCGGTCAAGGCGGCGATACTCCCGCTGGTCAACAAGGACGGGCAGCCAGAGCTCGCCCGCGAGGTGCACCACGCGCTGCGCACGCGCGTGCAGAGCGAGTACGACGACGGCGGCGCGATCGGCAAGCGCTACCGCCGCCAGGACGAGATCGGCACGCCCTTCTGCCTCACGATCGACCACCAGAGCATCGAGGACCGCACCCTCACCCTGCGCGACCGCGACTCGCTCTCCCAGGAGCGACTGCCGATCGACGGGATCACCGAGGAGATAGCGCGGCGGGTGCAGGCGCCTTGGAGCAGTCCCAAGCTGGGCGTGAGCACGCAATCGTGATAGACCGCGACCGAGCAGAGCGGCGTCCGGGCGGCGGCGAGCACCGCCCCACAAGACATAGGCCTCGCAAAGACGACCCGATAGGAGACGGATGGACTTCGACCTGACCGACGAGCAGCGCCTGATCAAGGACACGGCGCGCGAGTTCACCGACAAGGAGATCGTCATGCAGTCGCGCGAAAACGCGCGCAATCACCACTTCGATCTGGAGATCGTCAAGAAGCTCGCCAACCAGGGCTACCTCGGCGCGATCGTGCCGCAGGAGTACGGCGGCGCCGGCCTCGACTATCTGAGCTACGGCCTCGTCGTCGAGGAGATCGGCCGCGGCTGCTCATCGGTCCGCACCGTCGTCTCGGTCCAGACCTCGCTCGTCTGCTCGGGCATCCTCAAGTGGGGCACCGAGGAGCAGAAGCACAAGTACCTTCCCAAGCTCTGCTCGGGCGAGTGGCTCGGCTGCTTCGGCCTCACCGAGCCCGACACGGGCTCCGACGCGGCCAACCAGCGCACCCGCGCCAAGAAGACCGACAACGGTTGGGTCATCAACGGCGCCAAGATGTGGATCTCGATGGGCAACTACGCGAAGGTCGCGATGATCTTCGCCCAGACCGACCCCGAGCTCGGCTACAAGGGCCTCGGCTGCTTCCTCGTCGACACCGACCAGGATGGCTTCAAACCGTCCACGATCGAGCACAAGATGGGTCTGCACGCCTCCGACACTGCTTCGATCGCACTCGAAGATGTCGAGGTCGGAGAGGACGCCCTGCTGGGCAACATCGGCGACGGCTTCAAAGTCGCCATGTCCTCGCTGGACTCCGGGCGCTACTCGGTGGCAGCCGGCTGCGTCGGCATCTGCCAGGGGTGTGTCGAGGAGTCGGTCAACTACGCCAAGGAGCGTGAGCAGTTCGGCAAACCGATCGCCAGCTTCCAGCTCGTCCAGGCGATGATCGCGGACATGGTGCTCAAGACCGACGCCTCGCGGATGCTCGTCTGGCGAGCCGGCTGGCTCAAGGACAAGGGCCGGCCGAACACGCTCGAGACCTCGATCGCCAAGCTCCACGCGACCGAGGCCGCCGTCGAATGCGCCAATACCGCGATCCAGGTCCACGGTGGCGCCGGCTATGTAGACGACCACCCGGTCGAGCGCTACTTCCGCGACGTGCGCGTCACGACCCTCTACGAGGGCACCTCGCAGATCCAGAAGCTGATCATCGGCCGGGCGATGACGGGCGTCAACGCGCTCGTCCCTTCCTGAGCCGATGAGCGCTGGAGCAGCGCGAACGATCGGCGTGCTGGGCGCCGGCACGATGGGTGCCGGCATCGCCCAGCTCGCGTGCCGCTCGGGCGCGCGCACGCTGCTTCACGACCCGATCCCCGAGGCGCTCGAGAAGGGCGTGGCCCGCGTGGCGGACGGGTTTCGCCGTGAAGCCGACCGCGGCCGTCTGAGCGCCGAGGACGCCCGGGCGGGGGCCGCGCGCCTGGAGGCTGTCGCGGATCTTGCGGCATTCGCCCCGTGTGACCTCGTGATCGAGGCGGTGCCGGAGCGGATCGAGCTCAAGCACGAGCTGTACGCGCGCCTGTCGGAGATCGTCGGCGAGCGCTGCGTGCTCGCGACCAACACCTCCTCGCTGCTGGTCACCGCGATCGCCGCAGCCGCCGGACACCCCGAGCGGGTCGTCGGGATGCACTTCTTCAACCCCGCTCCGGTCATGCGGCTCGTCGAGGTGGTCGCGGGAGAGCAGTCGTGTGAGGAGGCCCTCGCGTTCGCGCTCGCGACCGGTGAGGCGATGGGGAAGACGGTCATACGCGCGGCCGACGGACCGGGCTTTCTCGTCAACCGCTGCAACCGCCCCTTCGGCCTGGAGGCGTTGCGGCTGCTCCAGGAGCGGATCGCCGACGTCGAGACGATCGACCGCATCTGCCGCATGGAGGGCGGCTTCCGGATGGGCCCCTTCGAGCTCATGGATCTCGTCGGCGTCGACGTCGGATTCGAGATCTCCAAGAGCTTCTTCGCCCAGAGCTTCTCCGAGCCGCGCTGGCGCCCCTCGCCGATCGCCGCCCGCTACGTCGCCGCCGGGCTTCACGGGCGAAAGACGGGCCGTGGCTACTACACCTACCCCGACGACGGCAAAGGCGGCCGGGGACCACACCGGCCCGAGGACCCGCCGGCGCCCGAGCCGCAGTCCTCGCCGGTTGAGGGTGTCGTGATCATCTCCGGCTCGGGCAACCTCGCCGATGAGCTCCGCGCGGCGGCGCGGGCGAGCGGCTACGAGGTGCGCCTCCCCCACGAGCCCAGCGGCGGCGTCCTGCCCGCGCTTGCGATCGACTGCGACGCGCAGCCACGTGGCGCCGAGATGGCCGCCCGCCCGGGCGGCAGACCGGACCGGCGCGGAGGCGGCAGCTCGAGCGGCCCGGGCGGCGCGCACCTGCTGCTCTGCTCCCGCGGCTCGCTCTCGCGCCTGGATCCTGGCGGCAGCGCCGTCGGGTTCCACGCGATCGCGCCCTTCTCACAGGGCACGCTCGTCGAGCTCACGCGGACCGAGAGCTCCTCTCCGCTCGCGGCCACCCGTGCCGAGCGGTTCTTCAATGCCCTCGGCAAGCACGTCGTCTGGGTCGGCGACGCTCCCGGCCTGGTGCTCGGGCGGATCGTCTGCCAGCTCATCAACGAGGCCGCGTTCACGCTCGGCGAAGGCGTCGGCGGCGCCCGCGACATCGACCTCGGCATGGTTCTCGGCCTCAGCCACCCGCGCGGCCCGTTCGAGTGGGCCGACGCGATCGGTCTCGACCACGTGCTCGAGCTCCTCGACGCCCTCCAGAGCGAGTACCGCGAGGAGCGCTACCGCGCTGCGCCCGCCCTGCGCCAGCTGGTCGCCGCGGGCAGGACCGGCAGGGACGCCGGCGCCGGCTTCTTCGAGTACGGCGACTGAGGCCGATCTCACGTTCTCGCCGGCCGCGCGTTAAACGATCGTGACCCGCGCGCTTCCACCGTTCCAGCGCTTCCTCGACGCCAACCGCGAGCCGGTCTGGCGCTTTCTCGTCTCCTCGGTCGGGCCCCACGAGGCGGAGGACTGCTTCCAGGAGACGTTCATCTCGGCGCTGCGCGCCTATCCCCGCCTGCGACCCGACTCCAACCTGCGCGCGTGGGTGATGACGATCGCCCACCGCAAGGCGCTCGACGCCCACCGCGGCCGCGCCCGACGCGCCGTTCCGCTCGCGGACCCCGAGGCCGCCGGCGGGCGCGTGCAGGAGGCGCCGCCTGGCCGCGACGAGACGCTCTGGCGGGCTGTCGGGGATCTGCCGGCGCGCCAGCGCTCTGCCGTCGTCCTCCGCTACATCGCCGATCTTCCACACCGTGACATCGCTCAGGCGATCGGCTGCTCCGAGGAGGCCGCCAGGCGCTCGCTGCATGAGGGCCTGGCCAAGCTCAGAAAGGCGGTTCCAGCGTGAACGAGCAGATCGAGACGGCCCTGCGGGGCGGACCGACGGGCGAGGAGGATCTCGCGCGAGAGGCGTGCGCGGCCGCTGGGCGCCTTGCGGAACGGATCGGCGATGAGGGGCTTGCCGACGTCGCCTTCGCGGCAGTCGACTCCCCCTTCGGCAGGCTGCACGCGGCCGTCACGCGCCGGGGACTCGTGCGCGTGGCCTTCCCCGAGGAGGACCCCGACACCCTCCTCGAAGGCCTCGCCCGGCGCATCTCGCCACGGATCGTCGAGTCGCCCAAGCGGCTCGACGATGTCAGGCGGGAGCTCGAGGACTACTTCGACGGGCGCCGTCGGGACTTCGACGTGAGTCTCGACTGGTCGCTGATCGGCCCCTTTGGCCGCCGTGTGCTGCGCGCCACCTCAGAGATCCCCTACGGCGGCTCGCTCAGCTACGCAGAGGTGGCCGCCGAGGCCGGCAGCCCGCGCGGCTCGCGCGCCGCCGGCAACGCCCTCGGCGCCAACCCGATCCCGATCGTGATCCCGTGCCATCGCGTCCTGCGCAGCGGTGGAGCTCTCGGCGGCTACGGCGGGGGTCTCGACCGCAAGCGCTGGCTGCTCGAGCTCGAGGGGGCCCTCACCCCACCGCCGGACGGGCGGGGCTAGCCCGGCCCGCTACTCGGCGACGTCTGCCGCGAGCGGCGCCCATTGCGCTTCGGCAGGGTCGCCGACCGGCATGCCCTCCGGGGTCGGTACCCCTGGGGTGTCGCGCAGATACCACTCGGCGTCGAGCGCCGCCTGGCAGCCGGAGCCGGCGGCTGTGATCGCCTGGCGATAGGTGTGGTCGACGAGGTCGCCGGCCGCGAAGACGCCCGGCAGATTGGTCCGCGTCGAGCGGCCCGCGGTAATGACATAGCCGTTCTCGTCGACGTCGATCTGCCCGACGACCAGCGCCGACTGCGGCACGTGCCCGACGGCGATGAAGGTCCCCGAGGCGGGCACCTCGAGCTTCACACCCGTCTGGGTGTTCACGAGCGACGCGTGTCCGAGCGCGCCGTTCTCGCCGGCCACGAACTCCTCGACGCTGTAGGGGGTCACGAACTCGATGTTCGACTGGGCCCTCGCGCGCTCGAGCATGATCTTCGAGGCGCGGAACTCGCCACGACGGTGCACGACGGTCACCTTTGAGGCGAACTTCGACAGGAAGATCGCCTCCTCCATGGCCGAGTCGCCGCCGCCGACGATGATCGTCGGGGCGTCGCGGAAGAAGGCCGCGTCGCAGGTGGCGCAGTAGCTGACGCCGCGCCCGGAGAGCTCCTCCTCGCCGGTCACTCCGAGCTTCTTGTGCTCGGCGCCCATCGCCAGGACGACCGTTCGGGCGCGATGCTCGGTGTCTCCGACCCAGACCTTGTGGACTGCGCCGGGCTCGCGTGCGAGCTCCACGCGGTCGGCCTGATCGGTGATCAGACGCGCGCCGAAACGCTCGGCCTGATCGCGGAACATCTGCATCATCTCCGGGCCCATGATCCCTTTGGGGAAGCCGGGGTAGTTCTCGACGTCGGTCGTCTGCTGGAGCAGCCCGCCCCAGGCGAAGCCCTCGATCACCAGCGGCTCGAGGTTGGCGCGGGCCGTGTACAGGCCGGCCGTGTAGCCGGCGGGGCCGCTGCCGATGATGATCACGTTCTCGATGTCGCTCATCTGATCTCCAATTCTCGCGGCAAGAGGCCGCTTTACTTTATGAAGTTTAGCACTGCAACTGGGATCGCTGCATTGGGTCAGGAGCTCTGGAGGACTCCGGCCGGCTCGGAGGCGCGGGCCACACTCGGCTCCTCATCCTCCTCCTCACGCCAGCGTGCGACCGTCCGCCGAAGCTGGAAGTACGCCACGGCGCCGGGGAGTGTCGGTAGCCAGAACGAGATCCCGCGGTAGGAGAGCACGGCCAGGACGGCCAGGTTGAAGTCGACGTTGAAGGCCGCGAACGCACCGATCATGCCGCCCTCGACGCCACCGAGACCACCCGGCAGCGGCAGCAGGTTGCCGAGCATGCCGACGAAGTAGGCCATCCAGATGACCGTGAACGGCGGCGCCGACCCGAAGGCGTGGAACATCGCCCACAGCACCGACATGTCGAACCCCCACCACGCCAGCGCACCGAGGAGGCCCGCGTTTCGTGAGCGGATCAGATCGATCGCCGTGCGCACGCCGCTCGCAGCCAGCGCCGGGACGGTGACCGCGCTGGCGACGAAGTTGGCCACGCGGCCTGACCCGGACGCCCAACGGTGCAGGCGGCGCTCGAGATCGCCGGGCAGCAGCGCCATCGCCCCCGCGAGCGCGAACAGGATCGCGGCGGCGATCGCCGGCACGAACGTGATCGCGAACGACCCGCCGCCCGGGAACAGGCCCGTGCCGAGTCCGATCCCGTCGATCAGCACCGAGCCTGCGTAGATGACATACAGCAGGACCATGAAGGCGACCATCCGGCAGGCGACCAGGCGCGGCGCCATGCCCGAGCGCCGAAGCGCCCACGCCGTGAGGGCAACTCCGCCCGCGCCGGCAGCGGCGAACAGCCGCGTGGCCGCCAGGCCGGCCATCGTGATCTCATAGCTCTCGCGCCAGTTGACCTTGCCCTCGTCCCGGACGAACACGGCGCGGAACAGAACGACATAGCCGGCGAAGGACAGCACCTCGAGGACCACACCGACCGCGATCCACCACGTGTCCCCGCCCTCGATGCGGTGGACCGTCTTGCCGACACCCGCGAGCTTGGGCAGGACGAAGTAGAGAAAGGCGATGCCCGAGAGGACGAACACGCCGAACGCGACGATCTGCCTGCGCGTGAGCAGCACACGCGGCATCTCCTCTTCGCGCGTGTTCATAGCGGCGCCCGCCTCCGGCGGCCTGCGCTCCGGCTCGATCTTCCCCCCTGCTGCCTCGCTCCAACCCATCTCGTCCGTATTCACCCCCCTGTTCTAGAGCACCTCACCGAGCGGCCCCCTCGAGCGCGGCGACTGCGCGGCCGGCGCGCGCGAGCACCGGACCGGCCCTCGGCCCCCACCTCCGCACGGCACCCGTCAGGACGGCTCCGGCGAGTAGGTCGACGAGGTAGTGCTCACCGAGATAGACGAGCGCGAACCCGAGCGTGCCCGCATAGGCGAAGCCGACTGCGCCCTGCACCGGCCCCACCTCCGCGAGCAGGAGGGCGGCCATCACGGATGTGGCGAAGTGCAGAGAGGGCATGGCGGCGAGCGGGTTGCCTCCGAACACACTGTAGAGCGAGCCCCAGCCGTCTCGCCAGAACATCTCGCCGTACTCGACCATCATCCGTCTCACCGCCGGAGGGCCGTTCTCGCCCTCGCCGTCGGCCAGCGCGGCGGCGTACCAGGGCGGCGCGGTCGGCGCCAGCCAGTAGAAGACGGCGCCCGTGTTGAACACGGCATAGGTCATCACCGCCGCCCTCGGGAAGCGCGCCGGATGGCGCATGAGAATGTAGGCCACGGTTCCATGGGGCACGAGGAACCAGCTCCAGTGCGCCCACACGAGCACCCTGTCGATCGCGCGCCAGCTCGGCCCGTCGGGACCGCTGCGCGCGAGTGCGCGCTGCAGGCGCACGCTCGGCAGCTCGCCGAGGCCGAGCACGCGGTCGGCGACCATCGGATAGCGGATGTGTACGCGCGCCTCCTGCGCCGACTCGTCGTCGTGAGGCGTCTTGTAAGCGGCCAGATATGCCCACATCTGCAGCGCACAGACCGCCACGTCGCGTCCGCGTGAGCGCGGCACCGCGACGGCCAGCCCCACCGGTGCGGCGTAGGCGACCGTTTGCATCAGCAGCGGAGGCACGGACACCCGCTTGCGCAGCAGCGGAGCGGCCGTGCCGGCCGCGACGATCGCCCACGCGGTTGCTCTGATCGCCCTGGAGAACCGCACGCGCCGATGAGTATATGGGCCGTCCTGGCCGCCTCCCCGGGGGGCCCGGAGTCCCTACCCGCGCCCGAGCGCGGTGGTTGCGCGGGCGGCAGCCTCGACCAGCGCGCCCACGACGGAGCTGCCCTTGTCGGCCTCCGGGTGCCACTGGACGCCCAGCACGAAGCGCCGGTCCGGGAGCTCGATCGCCTCGGGCAGGTCATCGATCGTCGAGATGCCGCTAACGATCAGACCCTCGCCGATGTCGTCGACGCCCTGGTGATGGTGGGAGCGGGTCACGTGGACTGTCTCCCCGGCGGCCGCCGCCGCGAGCGTCCCCTCGGTCAGCGCGACGTCGTGCTCGGCACCCTCGAAGGAGCCGAGCACCCGCCTGTGCTCGCTGTGACCGAACAGGTCCGGGAGGTGCTGGAGCAGCGTGCCGCCCCGGACGACGTTCAGCAACTGCATGCCGCGACAGATTCCAAGCACCGGCATGTCGCGCTCAATCGCCGCCCGCGTGAGCGCGAGCTCGAAGGCGTCGCGCTCGGGCACGGTGTCGAGGGTCTGCGGGTGAGCCTCACGGCCGTAGGAGGCGGGGTCGATGTCGGCGCCGCCGGCGAGCATCAGGCCGTCGAGCAGGTCGAGAACCTCATCCGGGCTCTCGACGAGCCGCTCATCCGGCGGGAGCATGATCGCGATGCCGCCGCCCCGCTGGACGGCCATCACGTAGCTGAGCGAGAGCAGCGCCGCCCGCTGGTCCCATACGCTCCAGCTGGCGCGCTCGAGCGCTGTGCAGATGCCGATGACCGGCCGTGCCATGACCACACCTTAGGATCAACGCGCGCGGCGCTCGGCCCGCGGGCGCCGAGGACGGTCGCCGAGCCGACCACGAGAGGAGAACATGAGCGAGTCCTACATCCAGCTTGAGACGGTCGAGGCCACGCTCGACGGGGCGGCCGTGACGATCTACCTGAACCGACCCGACGCCCTCAACGCCTGGAACGGCCAGCTCGGCAGCGACCTGCTGGCGGCTCTCGAGCGGGCGGCCGGCGACGACGCCGTGCGCGCGATCATCCTGACCGGGGCCGGCCGGGCTTTCTCCTCGGGTGCCGACCTAAAGGACTTCAGCGGTGGCCTCACGACACCCGACGGGCGCCCCGACGTCTACCGGACCCTCACCGAGCGCTACCACCCGATCATGCGGGCCGTCCGCGAGGTCCCCAAGCCGGTACTCGCGTCGGTCAACGGTCCGGCCGTCGGCATCGGCTGCTCGCTCGCGCTGTGCTGCGATCTGATCGTCGCGTCCGAGAGCGCCTACTTCCTGCTCGCGTTCGTCAACATCGGCCTCGTGCCCGACGGCGGCTCCTCGCTGTTTGTCCCTACGCGCATCGGCATGGCGCGCTGGGCCGAGCTGGCGATGCTGGGCGAACGCCTGCCGGCAGCGACAGCGCTCGACTGGGGCCTCATCAATCGCGTCTTCGCCGACGAGGAACTCGCCGCGGAGACCGCCTCGCTCGCGGCCCGCCTGGCCGCTGGGCCCACGCGCTCATACGCCGGCAGCAAGCGCGAGACCAACAACTGGCTGTACGCGCGCATGGACGAGCAGCTCGACCTCGAGGCTCAACTGCAGCGCGAGATGGCCGGCAGCGACGACTTCGTCGAGGGCGCGATGGCCTTCGTCGAGCGCCGCCAGGCCCGCTTCTCGGGGAGCTGACGAGCTCGTGGCAAACGTCATCAAGCGCGTCCCGTCCCGGCCTGAATAGAATCCCCGCCGCCTTGGGCCATCTCCTCCACTCACCGCTCGCGTTCTTCACCCCGCTGTCGGGCGGATCGCCCAACGCCAACCAGATCGACAGCCTCTACAAGGTCGAGCTCGTGATCGCGGCGATCATCTTCGTGGCGGTCGAGGGCGGGCTCCTCTACACACTGATCAGGTTCCGCAAGCGCAAGGGCGCCGTCGCAGCGCAGATCCGCGGCAACACGCGCCTGGAGACCGCCTGGACGGTCGGCGCCACGGTCATCCTCGTGGCGCTCGCCCTGCTCACCTTCACCAAGCTCTCCTCGATCCAGAGCCCGCCCAACTCCGGACCGGGCGGCGACGCGCTCGCCAGCAGCGACACCGGCCTGCTGTTCGCGAGCACCGAGCGCAAGCTGCCGCCGAGCGGCAAGTCGCTCAACATCGCCGTCGTCGGGCGCCAGTACCTGTGGCAGTTCATCTACCCCGGAGCCAACGAAGCCGACGGCCTCGGCGCGCCATACAGCTACGAGGAGATGGTCGTGCCGACGAACACGACGATCACGCTCGACATCTCCTCAGAGGACGTCGTGCACTCGTGGTGGATTCCCGAACTCGGCGGCAAGTTCCAGGCCGTGCCCGGCTACCACAACTACACGTGGCTCAAGATCGCCAAGCCCGGCCTCTACCGCGGCCAGTGCTCCGTCCTGTGCGGCCGCGGGCACGCCCGCATGATCGGCAGCGTCAGGGCCGTGCCGCCGGCGCAGTTCGATGCATGGCTGGCCAACCAGAAGCAGCAGATCGCGAGCGCCAACGCCGAAGCCAAGGTCGCCCGGGCGAAACTCGGCGCGCAGGTCGGCGCCGGACAGGTCGAAAACCCATAGGACATCGAGGAGCCCGACGCACGCAATGGCCACCTACGTAGCCCCGATACCCCAGGTAAGCACCGAGCGCGTCGAACGCGAGCAGCACGGCTGGACGAGCTGGATCACGACGACCGACCACAAGCGGATCGGGATCATGTACATGGTCACGACGTTCGTGTTCTTCTGCCTCGGCGGCGTCGAGGCACTGATGATCCGCCTTCAGCTCGGCTCGCCCAACAACACGCTGGTCACCCCCCAGACCTACAACCAGCTGTTCACGATGCACGGGACGACGATGATCTTCCTGTTCGTCGTGCCGATGATGGCCGGCCTGGCCAATTACTTCGTGCCGTTGATGATCGGCGCCCGCGACATGGCGTTCCCGCGCCTGAACGCGCTGTCCTACTGGCTTCTGCTGGCGGGCGGAATCGTGTTCTATGCCTCGATCTTCTGGAACCCGCCCGAAGCGGGCTGGACGAGCGTGATTCCGCTCGCCAACTCGACATACTCGCCCAGCGGTGGCCAGGACGCATGGATCTACCTCATCCACCTCACGGGCATCTCCTCAATCCTGGGCGCGATCAACTTCTACGCGACGATCGCCAACATGCGCGCCCGGGGGATGAGCTGGGGCCGCCTGCCGCTGTTCGTGTGGACGATCCTCACGTACTCGATCCTGATCATCTTCGCGATGCCGGTGATCGCCGCAGCGGTCACGATGCTGCTGACCGACAGGCACTTCGGCACCCACTTCTTCGATCCCGCGAACGGCGGGTCGGCCCTCCTGTGGCAGCACCTGTTCTGGTTCTTCGGCCACCCCGAGGTCTACATCATGGTGCTACCCGGCTTCGGCATCATCTCCGAGATCCTGCCGGTGTTCGCGCGCAAGCCGATCTTCGGCTACAAGGCGATCGCGGCGTCGACCGTCGCGATCGCGTTCCTCGGCTTTCTCACGTGGGCGCACCACATGTTCACGGCGCCGATCCCCGAGGCGATCCTCGTGTTCGTGATGCTCAGCTCCTACCTGATCGCCGTGCCGACAGGCGTCAAGATCCTCAACTGGATCGCCACGCTGTGGCGTGGAACGGTCGAACTCAAGACGCCGCTGTTGTTCTGCGTCGGCGGCATCGCGCTCTTCCTGATCGGCGGCATCTCGGGGATCTTCCTGGCGACGTTCCCGATCGACTGGCAGGTCAACGAAACCTACTTCGTCGTCGCCCACCTGCATTTCGTGCTCCTCGGCGGCTCACTCTTCACGATCTTCGCCGCCATCTACTACTGGTTCCCGAAGATCACCGGGCGGATGCTCAGCGAGGGCCTCGGCCGGTTCAGCTTCGGGCTCATGTTCGTCGGTGTGCTCGTTACGTTCATGCTCCAGCACGTGCTCGGCCTCGACGGCATGCCGCGCCGCGTCTATGAGTACGACAACGTCGGTCACGCGGCGCTCTACAACGCGATCTCCACGGGCGGCTCGTTCATCCTCGGCCTCGGCGTGCTCGTCACGATCATCAACGTCGCGCGCAGCCTCAAGAACGGGGTCGCGGCCGGGCCCGATCCGTGGCGCGCCAACACGCTCGAGTGGTTCACGCCCTCGCCGCCGCCGGCCAACAACTTCGACGTGGTGCCGCAAGTGCGCTCGAGCGAACCGATGCGCGACGTCCGCCGCGAGGTCGAGCGGCGCAGCATGGCCACGAGCTCCAGCGGCGCGGCGACGGTGCCCGCCGGGGCCACGCAGGTCGGCGTGTAATGAGCGCAGCGCCCCCCACCGGCGCAGCCTCCGCCATCGAAGCCGCCTCCCTGGGCGTCGCTCCGAGAACCCGCCAGCTACTCAGCGACTATCTCGAGCTGACCAAGCCCAAGGTCCAGACGCTCCTGCTGCTGACGACGATCACGACCATGTACGTCGCCGGCGATCCATCGCCGCTGCTCGTCGCCCTGACGTGCCTCGGCGGCTATCTGTCCGCCGGCGGAGCCGGCGCGGTCAACCACTGGTACGACCGCGACATCGATGCGCAGATGGCCCGCACGGCCAACCGACCCGTCCCCTCCGGGCGCGTCTCCCCCCGGGCGGCGCTGCTGTTCGGCTGCACGCTCGCTCTGCTTTCCATCGCCGAGCTCTCGCTGACGGTCAACCCCCTGGCGGCGGCGCTGTCGTTCTCGGGCTTCCTCGGCTACGTGTTCGTCTACACCGTCTGGCTCAAGCGCCGAACGCCGCAGAACATCGTCATCGGCGGGGCGGCCGGAGCCGTTCCACCGCTCGTCGGATGGGCGGCCGTTACAGGGTCCGTGAGCGGCACGGCGGTGATCCTGTTCTTCATCGTCTTCTTCTGGACTCCGCCGCACTTCTGGGCCCTGTCGCTGCTGATGAAGGAGGAGTACGGCAAGGTCGGCGTGCCGATGCTGCCGGTCGTGCGGGGCGAGGATGAGACCCGTCGCCAGATCCTGCTCTACTCGATCCTTCTCTACGCCGTCACGCAACTGCCCTTCTGCGCGGGCGGCTTCGGAGCCATCTACCTGGTCGCCTCGCTGGCGCTCGGGCTCGCCTTCATATGCGGAGCCGTTCGCCTCTACCGCAGGGCCGACCGCCGCTCGGCGCTGCGCCTGTACCTGTTCTCGCTCGCCTACCTCGCGCTGCTGTTCTGCGCGATGGTCGCCGACACTCATCTATAGAATGGCGCCCCGATGATGACCCGCCGCCTCGCACGCAAGAACATCTTCACCGGCCTGATCGTGTGCGGGATCTGCATGTTCATGTTCGGCATCACGTTCGTGGTCGCCGCCGTGTACGTGTCATGAGCCCGCTCGACCCCGAGGCGCCGCCGACCGGCGAGGAGATCCACCTCCCCGGACCGAGCATCCTCCCGATCCTCACGGCGCTCGGGCTCACGCTGTTGCTCGTGGGTCTGACCACGTTCATCGAGTTCACCGTCGTCGGCGGGCTGCTGCTCGTCGGTTGCATCGTCATGTGGATCAAAGACACGCGGCGCGAAGTCGACGAGCTCCCGCTCGAGGCTCACGACGGCTGAACCTCTCTACTTCGTGATACGATACATCGCCTAACGAACTAGACGTTCGCCGGGCGGCCTCATCCGAACCGGCGCGAGGCGGCACGGAGGAGTCGAGATGGCAGCGAAGCTGCAGGAGCTGGGTCGCTGGTCGGAGCCCGGACTGCTGGTCCTCTCCAGCCTGGCGGGCGGCGAGAAGCACGGGTACGCGATGGTCAGCGACATCGAGGAGATGGCCGGCGTCCACCTCGGCCCGGGGACCCTCTACGGAGCCCTTTCCCGCCTCGAGGAGCAGGGTCTGATCGTTGCGCTCGCGGCCGAGGGCCGGCGCCGGCCCTACCGGCTGACAGGTGCCGGAGCGCGCATCCTGCGCGAGCAGCTGACGACGATCGCAGCGGTCGCCGATACGGGGCTCTCGCGCCTGCGCGCCGCCGGAGCAACTGCATGAGCACGCCGAGCGGACGACTCGCGGCCTGCCTCACCGGCCTCTACCCGGCCGCCTGGCGCGCCCGCTACGAGCCCGAGATGCTCGCCCTGATCGAGGACGATCCGCCCTCGCTGCGCGCCATCGGCTCGCTGCTCCTCGGCGCGGCCGACGCCCACATTCACCCGCGCTCCGCTTGGAGGAGCGAACTGGCGCCCACCGTCCGCCTGCGCCTGTCTGTGTGTGCCCTGTTCGGCTGCTGGCTGGTCATGGCGCTGCTCGGCATGGGCTTCCAGAAGGAGACCGAGGAACGGCGCTTCGCCGTCGCGTCGGCCCATCACATGCTGCTCGGCGCCGCACATTGGGCGATCATCGCGGGGGCCGCGATCGGCGCGCTGGCGATCTCCGTAGGCGGCCTGCCGCTGCTCGCCCGCGCGCTCGCCCGCGCCGTCACGACGCGTGATCGGCGGCTGCTGGCGCTGCTCGCGGCGCCTCCGGCCGCGATCGCCGCATTTATGCTGCTGACGCTCGTGCTCCTCGTCGTGGCACCGTCGCGGGGCGGCGGCTTCCCGGCCGGCTTCGTGCTGATGATCGTGGTTCCCTGGCAGCTCGCGGCGCTGGCGTGCGCCGGCGTGTGCGCCTGGTCCCCGCGGGTGGTGCTCTCGCGCGTGGAGGTTCCCGCCGCGGCGCTGCGCAGGGCCGCACGCGCCGGCACCGTGCTGACGGGCGCGATGGTCATCCTCACAGCCGCGCTGGCCCTCTACGCCGCCTGCATCTGGCTGCAGGCTCCACAGCTCTCTGGCATCTCCAGCGGCCCCTTCGGCGCCGGCACAGCGGCGATGCTGAGCGGCCAGGCGGTCGCGGCCGGCCTCGCGACGGCCATCGCCCTGTCGGTCGCCGGACGCGCCCGCAGCGCCGCCACAGAGGCCCGCTGAGAAGCGGCTGAGCACCACCTTGTGCCCCTAGGCGCGCGGCTGCCCTACCGCGGGCGAATCCAGATCCCCCCGCATCACGCTGTAAGCGGGCACCGTGACCGGGTTCGCCGAGGTTGCGGTCTGCACCCAAACCGTATTCGGGTTCGCCGCCGTGTTGACCGCCGCCGGATCGGCGGCTGCCCCACCGGCGGCGCAGGGGCGCTACGGACGCGGTCCCCCGACCGCGTCCGCACGCCGAGGCCAATGGCACGCCCGCTCCCCAAGCAGGCGTGCCACCCCTCTCACCCCACGGCCGCGCTCGCGGGAATCGGGCAGATCGCCCCGTCATCGGTCCAGCAGCGAACGATGTCGCGGACCGAGAGGATTCCGACCGTGTCACCCCCGTCGAGAACGATCAGATGGCGGAACCCGCCCCGCACCATTGCGGCCGCAGCCTCCTCGAGGGACCAGTCCGGTGCAGCGAACACCACGTCCCTCGTCAGATGGTCGGCCACGGACTCCGAGTCTGGATCCTGGCCGGCTCCGACCGAGCCGAGGATGTCACGCTCGGTGATGATCCCGGGCCCGTGCCCG
Source organism: Solirubrobacteraceae bacterium (assembly GCA_036803745.1). Classification (GTDB taxonomy): domain Bacteria; phylum Actinomycetota; class Thermoleophilia; order Solirubrobacterales; family Solirubrobacteraceae; genus Palsa-744. The sequence goes on from DAIRTT010000021.1 coordinate 21,199, forward strand.
TCGGGATCCATGACGACGGCCGCGCCGACCTTGCGCTCGGACATCAGCCGCGCAACGGCTCGGAGAGTGTGCCCCGGGCCAACCGTCAGGACCATCCGACTCATACCTTCGTGAACCTTCATAGCCTGCCCTTCGGTTCTCCCTCGGATGTCTTTCCCGCCGGCCACCGCCGTTGCCCCCACGGCGATCGGCGGCCCGGGAAACCGCTCTTCAGCGGCTTAGCAACTATTGCCTCAATCTAGTGCCTGGGGCGACGAACGTCAAGGTCCCGCCGATCCGGGGACGGAGGCATTAGGATCACGCTCCGCATGGAGAGGATCGCCGCAGAGAACTTCCGCCTGGCCGCCCGGAGCACGTCCCGTGTCTAGGCAGCGCTCGCTGACGATCGCCGCCGTGGCAGCCCTCGTGGCGACCGCGATCGGCATCGGCATCAGCTACTGGATCCACTGGTTCCCGGCCCAGGCTTCGACCCAGGCCCACAACACCGATCGCTTCTACCACGTGCTCGTGCTGGCCTCGATCCCGATCTTCGTGCTCGTCGTGACCGTGATCCTCTACTCCGCATGGCAATTCCGGATGAAGCCGGGCGAGGAGCTCAAGGACGGGCCGCCGATCCACGGCAACACCCGCCTGGAGGTCTTCTGGACGGCGATTCCGACGGTCCTGCTCCTCAGCCTGCTCAGCTACTCCTTCGTCGTGCTCCACGACAACGAGAAGAAGCCCGCCCACGAGATCCAGATCGGCGTCACGGGCCAGCAGTTCGCCTGGAGCTATCAGTACCCGCCGTCGGTCACCGGCGGCGGGGCGCTCACGAGCGACGAGCTGTACGTGCCCAAGGACGAGTCGGTCTACTTCAACATGCGCTCCAAGGACGTCATCCACGCATTCTGGATCCCGGCCTTCCGCCTTCAGGAGGACGTCGTACCGGGCATCACGACCCACTACCGCGCGACCCCCACGCGGATCGGCAACTACCCGGTCGTCTGCAACCTGCTCTGCGGCCTCGGGCACGGGCTGATGCGCTCGACCGTCCACGTCGTCACCGAGGCCCGGTTCCACGCCTGGATGTCGAGCCAGCTCGCCGGCGCCTCCACCGGGGGAGCTACGGGATAATGTGGGCGACCGCGATGACCGAGACGGAGAAGACAAGCTGATGGCCGCCCGGCTCCGCGCTCCCGGCTTCTACCGCGCCGGCGTGATGATGGTCGGTGGCGTGCTGTTCGCGGCGGCTCTGACGTGGATCGTGCGCATGAGCACCGGCCACGCGACGTTCCACCACTACCTCTCCCCCGACGCGATCCTGACGGTCTCCCTGCTCGCCGTCCCGCTCGCGTTCCTGGTCGGGGTCGGCGGCTTCGACTACTGGTTCTACTGGGCGGCCGGGCGCCCGACGCGGCCCGAGGACCACTCGAGCCACGGAGCCCACAGCTGGAAGGACTACTTCCGCGTCAACACCGACCACAAGGTCATCGGCGTCCAGTACCTCGTCAACTCGTTCTTCTTCCTGTTCGTCGGCGGCCTGCTGGCGATGCTCATGCGCGCGCAGCTCGCCCAGCCGGGCTCGCACTTCGTCGACGCCAACACGTTCAACGG